>CBFGTI010000173.1:0-11762 GCA_965651695.1 uncultured Imperialibacter sp.
AGGTCGTCGCAGTTTGCACAAAACAGTGATGCTTACCCGCTTCCGAACTATCATAGCTGAATAATTACCTCAGGGAGCGAAATTAGCGGCTCATGGATTTGGCATTCCAGGACTTCTGCGGCCGGGATTGATGATCGTGGTCATATGATGTGGTCGTTTTTTATATCCTGCCCTGGAGCAAAATTCTCTTCACTTCCCGTATCGGTGAAGTTTTCTTCAAAGAAGTACGGAGCCGGACTGAAGTTGCAAATGAAAAATTATTTTACTGACAAATGTATACTTTATCATTGAACAATCGTATATTACTGACAATTGTGTAGTAAATGAAAAACATTCAGATAGGAAACTTCGAAGAACTAATGCTTTTGCTGATCGGCGTGTTGTACGATAATGCCTATTCCGTCAATATCGTCGCCGAATACAAAAAACATACGGGCAAAACAATCAACGTAAGCGCTATCCACACAGTCCTTTATCGTCTCGAAGAAAAAGGTTACCTGGAGTCGAAGCTCAGCGAAGCTACCTCAGAACGGGGCGGTAAACGCAAGCGGCTCTTTTACCTCACTCCCCTGGCAAGCAAAGCCCTCCGTGAGCTCTCCACCCTGAGAGAAGAGCTGCTGACCCAGATACCTGCACACGTACTTCAATGGAAAGAAACGCCATGAACCGCTCCTCCTCACCTCCAGGGCTGGCCCTCAGGTTTTTTCGCTGGTATTGCCGCGGCGATAGAGCCGAGGAGCTGGAAGGCGACCTGGAGGAGTTTTTCGTGCAGCGCCTCCGTGACGGCGACCCGCTCTGGAAAGCCCGTTTGTTTTTCTGGTGGAATGTCTTCCGATGCTTCCGCCCTTATGCTATTGCCAAAACTCAAAACACAAATTCTATGAACTTCCTGGTTACCACCTACTTTAAGCTGGCCGTTCGCAGCCTGCTTAAACGCAAGCTTTATGCTACCGTTAACATCCTGGGCTTGTCGGCCGGAGCCGCGGCCTCTCTCCTCATTTTCCTGTACATCCAGCATGAGATTTCCTACGACGATTTTCTCGAAAACGGTGATCAGTTGTACCGGGTAGCCGAAGTTCGCATATATCCTGATCACACTTCTCATTTTGCCCTGATACCAGGGGGTTTTTCAATTATCTTCCCCAACGAGATCCCGGAGATAGAAGCTTCTACCCGTGTAGTGGGTGCTCCCGACTTTGCCGCTACCGTGCGCTACGGTGATAAGATATTTGCTGAAAACGACCCCTTCTTTGCCGACTCTAATTTTTTCGAGGTGTTACCTTTTAAGCTGCTAAAGGGAAATCCGAACAGTGTACTCAGGCACGCTAACACGGTTGTAATTACCGAGTCTATGGCTGCGAAATATTTCGGTGAGGAGGATCCCATGGGCAAGCGACTGGAGATACAGGGCGAATGGCAAGAGGTGGTGGGTATTGTGCAGGATGTACCGGAAAACTCACATATGAAGTTTAACATGCTTGCTCCTTCTTCCCTGGTCGATTTCCTGCAAAACCCCAGCTTTTATATCGCCGGCACTTACACCTATATCAGGCTGGCCAAAGGCGCCGATCCGGCCGTGGTGGAAAAGAAAATTGTACCGCTGATCGAGAAATACGCCGCGGGTCAGATCGAACGCAACCTGGGCGTTGCCTTCAAAGACTACATTGCGGCCGGCAATGGCTACCGGTATTTTCTGCAGCCCGTGCAAGACATACACCTGCATTCGCACCTCATGAATGAAATAAAGCCCAACGGCGACATTGCACTGGTGCGGAATCTCGGTTTCATAGGGCTGCTTATTCTTGTCATCGCAGGTATCAATTTCACCAACCTTTCCACCGCCCGCTCTACCGAAAGAGCAAAGGAAGTGGGCATCCGCCGGTTAATGGGCTCCCTTAAGAAGCAACTCGTTTTTCAGTTCCTCGCCGAGTCGGTAGTGATGAGCGCCGTTAGCATCTTGTTGGCGGTGCTGGTCGTGTATGCTTCGCTCGATTTTTTCAATTCCACGGTACAAAAAAGCCTGGTGCTCGACTTTACAACCAACTATGCACTGCTGTCGGCCGTCATCGGTATTACACTTTTGCTGGGCGTGCTGGCGGGGCTCTATCCTGCATTTAAAATATCTTCCCTCCTGCCGGTACAGGTACTCAAAGGAAAATTTATCAACTCCGGCGAAGGCACAGCCCTGCGTAATGGCCTGGTGGTGTTCCAGTTTACGGTGATGGTGATTCTCATAAGCAGTACGCTGGTTGTATACGAGCAGCTGGGTTTCATTAGTAAAAAGGATCTCGGTTTCAGCAAAGACAATCTGTTGGCCATCAATTTCAACAGCAACGACATCGGCAAGGCTCATTTACTGATCGACGAGTTGGGCAAGGTGAATGGCGTGCAAAGCGTGGGTTCCGGCAGTACGGTACCCGGCGGCTATTACTATGGACTACAATTTAGCGTTCCCGGAAAATCAGAGATCTTTACCCCTAAGGGCACGCATGTCGACGACGACTTTGCGGAAGCAATGGGCCTGGAGATTGTGGCTGGCCGGTGGTTTGGCAAAAATTTCAACGACTCGCTGTCGGTGGTGCTTAACGAGGTGGCCGTAAAAGCCATGGGTCTGGAAAATCCTGTAGGCACCACGCTTTTCAGCCACATTAACAACACGGTGGAAGGTGTACCGGTGCCTTACACCGTGGTGGGCGTGGTAAAAGATTTCAACGTCGAGTCGCTGCGAACCGAAATAACCCCACTTGCCCTCACCAGCATGGAAGGTCAGGCGCAAAATGCCGGTGTGCTGCTTGTGCGACTGGATGCAGGGCCTATTCAGAATACATTGCGACAGATTGAGGACAAATGGGCCGAAATAATGCCCGGCGATCCGTTGATCTATGCCTTTATGGACGAGCGGCTGGCAGGGCTTTACCAGCTCGAGCGGCAATCGGGCAAACTACTGGTGGTATTTACCCTTATTGCGGTGGTAACGGCCTTTGTTGGACTGTTTGGCCTTGCTACCTACCTTACCAGCCAGCGGACCAAAGAGATAGGTGTGCGGAAGGTGCTGGGTGCTTCCGTGGGCCACATCGTGTTCCTTATTAGCCGCGATTTCGGCAAGCTGCTCGTCATTGCCTTTGTGCTGGGCTGTCCGGTGGCGTGGTACCTCATGCGACAGTGGCTCAACTCGTTCACCTACCGCACCAGCCTGAGCGTGTCCACCTTCGTGTTGGTGGGTGTTATCATTGCTGTTTTCACGTTGCTCTCCATCAGCTATCAGGCCATTAGCGCCGCCACCGCTAATCCGGTGAAAAGTTTGAGGGATGAATGAAGGAAGGTGATCTGCGATCGTTAATCAGCGAATTGGGCGGGGCGAAGCATCTAAAATAATGCGAGACCTCAGCAGAGTGCTACTCAAATTTTCACGAAATAAAGGATGGGCTGAAAGCCCTTCGTGCTAAGTCGTGTCATTCGTGTGGAAAAAGTCAGCCGAAGCAGGCCGGTTCCTACACCACCGCCGTTGTGAATGAAGCTTTTGCTAAGCTATGGGGTGGGGACGACCCGCTGAGTGAGAGCGTACATGCCGATGGTTCGGTAAAGTAATCGGCGTAATGAAAGACTTTTATTTTCAATCGCTCCACGTGGGTATTGAACCCACCATCATCATGTTTGGCGATGATGTGACCGTACAGATGCTGGTGCGATTCCGGGCCGATTACCCGGTCGCCAAACAGATGCCGCTACTGGAAGAAGAATGGAAAAAACATTTCCCGGGCGAGCCCTTTTTGGCCCGTTTCTTCGATCAGTCGCTGGCGATACAGTCACCTTAGAACTTATGTGACTGACCAGAAGCATCTTTTTCTTTGTAATCTGAAAAAGACCGGGCCTGCTCGCGGCTAAGTCAAATTCTCAATAGCCTCGTCGATAGTCTGGTACCGGAAAGAAAAATTGTGTTTCAGCAGCCTTCCGGGCACCACCCTACGGCTCTTCAGAATCAACTCAGGCTCGGTGTTAATCAATGAGGCTCCTAAATGAAGTAGCCAGGTGGGTAATGGCACGCCAAATGAAATGTGAAGCGCCTTTCTGATAGCACTCATTACCTCCCGGTTGGTAACAGGTTTAGGGGCAGTAGCATTATATATACCTTCAATGTTCTCATTTTCTATAGCGTAATTCACTATTCTGGCAAAATCAGTTTCATGTATCCAGCTGAAATACTGACAGCCTGCACCCTGCGGGCCACCCAATCCGGACCTCACCAGATTTTTGAGCGGCTGCAAAGCTCCACCATTTTTCCCTAACACAATGCCTGTGCGTAGCGCCACCTTGCGTGTAGATGGTGTTTGTAGCTCAAGAAACATCTGCTCCCATTTCTTGCAAACATCAACGGAAAATCCGTTCCCTATCTCACCTGTCTCCTCGTCCATATCTCTGTCCATTGCATGGCGATAGATGGTGGCTGAGGCTGCATTTACCCACACTTTTGGTGGGTTTTTCAGTCGCTTTATTGCCTCTCCTAAAATGTACGTGGACTCAAGTCTTGTATCGTAAATAAGCTGCTTGTTCTTCTCATTGTACCGGCAGTCGACCGACTTGCCGTTAAGGTTGATAAGCGCTACAGCACCTTCCAACTGAGGTGTCCAATAGCCCAGCGTACGAGCGTCCCATTTGTAGTATTCTACGGCCGGGGTATTGAGCCGATGCTTCCGAGAAAGCACTACCACTTTACATCCCTTTTCGGCGAAGTAATTGGTAAGGACATCTCCTAAAAAGCCGGAACCTCCGGCAATGACTATCTTTTGCATTTGGTGATTTTTAAACCGGGTGTGAAATGTCAGAGTCGTACGGGGCCAGCATAACCGGCCCCGCAAAATCCGGAACTGGCCGCCGGTCAACTCGCAGCTGGCTTAACAGAATTTTTTGCTCTACTTCTCAGCTTGAAGAAAACAAACAAGTTAAAGAAGTGCATCGCGCCGAGGATTAGTATGATAGCACCTATTTTGGTACTGAGCCTCTCAATCACCACCTGTACACTCTGTATTTCTCCAAATATCTGCAGCGTGTAAATTGCATACCCGATGTTGATCAGGTAAAACCCCACCAGCAACAACTTATTCACGCTGTCCGCCATCTGATCATTGCCCTGAAAGATGTCGATCAGGAAGATACGGCCATTCCTGAACAAGGTAGACGCCACCCAAACGGTTATAGCAACTGTGAGCGGGATGTAAACGAGATAACTTACGATGTTGTAGTTCATAACATTTATATTTAGATGATTTTCATAATTTTCAATAAAAATTGAAAGTTTGCATTAAAAAAAACTAAAGTTTCATCAGCAGTTTATAGAACCAGTTTTGGTCGGATTTGGTGAATTTGTCCAGCACGTTATCTACCTTCAGCGAAAAGTCACGCAAGTCGCCAGTCACTGATTTGAACTCCTCCAGTTCCCGCGTATTGTCGCCCGTTACGTTTTGCACTTGATTCAGCATCTTCAAAACCGGGTCTATTTCGCGTCTTCGTCTCTCCCTGCTCACTTGCCGGGCAAGTTCCCAAATGTCTTTACCAGCATAAAAAAATTCTTTCCGCTCTCCTATCTTGTGCTCTTTCTGCACAATGCCCCAATCCATCAGCGCCCGTATATTCATGTTTACATTGCCGCGGGAAATCTGCAGTTCCTCCATAATCTCTTCTGTAGAAAGCGACTCCGGAGAAATGAGCAATAAAGCATGAATTTGCGCCATTGCCCGGTTAATACCCCAGCTTGAACCCAGCGTTCCCCATGCTTCAATAAACTTCCGTTTCGCCTCCTGATATTCCATATAACAACAAATGTAATATATTTTATTAAAGTTTCAAATATTTCTGAAACATTAGGAAAACAAAACTTAAACATCCGGGACTTCTAATTACCCGCCCACAAAAAATCAGGGAGCCTCCGTAGTCTTATCAATCAGCCCCAGCAATGCCTGCCGGTAGCTGCGGCCGATGGGCAGGCGCTCATGGCCGATGTGAACCATATTGCCCTCGATGCATTGCACCCGCAATAGCTGAACGAGATAAGATTTGTGCAGCCGCACGAACCCTGCAGGACTGAGCTTCTCCTGCAGACTCTGCAAAGTACAATAGGTGATTAGCTTGCGGCTGGAAGTTACCACCCGCACGTAATCTTTCAGGCTCTGCACGTAGAGAATGTCGCCAATATCCACCGGCACCAGCTTTTTGTCTACCTTCAACCACAGCACCTTGTCAGCTGGTGTGCTTTCCGCTGGTCCGTTTTCTACCGATGGCGCCGATGCTGACTGCAGTTTGGAAATTGCCCTTAAAAAACGGGGAAAGGCAATGGGCTTTACCAGGTAGTCGAGCACATCAAGCTCGAAGCCTTCTACCGCAAATTCGCGGTAAGCGGTAGTGACAATCACTGCAGGCTTCTGCTGCATGCTTTTCAGCATTTCAAAGCCTCCCAGGAAGGGCATGTGCAAGTCCAGAAACAGGAGGTCCGGCGTGTGCTGCTGAAGGTAGGTGAAAGCTTCTACGGGGTCAGAAAACCGCGCAAGCACGTCAAAGTCTTTCACACGGCTAAGGTACGATTCAATCACCTCAATCGCCAGCGGCTCATCGTCTACAATTACGCAACGGACCATCGCGATGGAATTTTCAGGCTTGAAAAATAATCACTGCCGACGGCCTGCGCATGATACACAAACCGGCTCCCAAACAGCAGCTCAAGCCGGCGTTGCAAATTGCGGAGTCCCAGGCCTCCTTTGGCAGTTGCCGATGGGTTGCTGGTGTCGAAAGGGTTGCTGGTTTCGAGTGTCAGCCAATCTTGCGACACCGTCAAAACCATGCGGATAATGCCGCCTTGCTTCCTGGAAGCCGCATGCTTGAAGCAGTTTTCCACCAAAGGCAGAAAGATTAACGGAGGCACTTCGACGCCCGCAGTAGCGCCTCTCACCTCCCATGCCACCTTCATTTTGCTCCCCAACCGTACGCCTTCCAGCTCTATGTAATTAGTAATGTGCCCAATCTCCTTATCAAGGCTCACGCTGCTTCCCTCCGATTCATAGAGGCTGTAGCTCATCAGGTCCGACAGTTTTAGCACCACATCAGGAGCGCTGTCCGATTTTTTGATGGTGAGGGCATAGAGGTTGTTGAGTGTGTTAAAGAAGAAATGCGGGTTGATTTGCGATTTCAGCAGGGAGAGCTCCGTCTGCAGCTTTTCCTTTTCAATGGCCTCCGCTCTTTGCCGATTGGCCAGGTGGTCTTTCGAGAGCTTGATTCCGCTGGTGAGGCCCACCAAACTGAACAGGTAGAAACCCTTGTATACATAGTTGCTGCCATTGAAGGTGGCATCCGCCTCGAAGGTAGTGGGGCATATAGGACTTTCGACAAAGAGCCCAAGCAGGTAAAGGTTAACTGCGTTCAACAGAAAAATCAGGCATAGCACCAGCAGGCCGTACTGCACCAGCAGACCATGGCCGTAGTAGCGCGGCATGAGCCAGTAAAGATTGAGATAGCAGCAGGCCAGTATAAAAGGAATACGGAGGGCCAGATTGTAGAGCGAAACGTCGCGGTCCTCGCCAATGAAAGCGATATAGGCGGCATTGAAGCCAAAGATAAACAGCCAGAAAAACAGGTGATAGACCGGCCGGTTGGATAGCACCGACTGAATCCATGCTTCGGGCCGGTGACCATCGCTCACCAGGGTGCCTGCCAGTTGCCCGGGTGCTACCTGAGCCTGCCAGGTGTTGCTTAGAGTTGTCATACCCATCAAAAATAGTAAGCTAGTGAGTTCATACGAATTATTTAGCTAACAGGTAGCGTTTTTTAGACGAACCTCACATTTGCCCGACGAACAACAAAGGCATTCGCGGAAGTTGTTCGGCGAGTGATTTCGGCAGTATGGCTAATTTTTTAGCGCGTCAGGCTAAGCCCCTTCAGTTTTGCGATAACATCCCGGCGACGCAACCGGCATGAGTAAAATCGAAAACAAAGCATAACTACTATGACAAGAATTTTTTTGGGCTTGCTGCTAATGTGGCCGCTGCTGGCTGCTGAAGCGCAAAAGCAGAAAGTGCTGATTATATCCACCAACCGCGACACGGTGGGTGTTCATTCCAGTGGCACTTACCTGAAGGAAATCGCTTACCCTTTCAAACATTTCACCGCACAGGGCTTTGAAGTGGATATACTCACGCCGCTGGGCGGAAGGGCAGCCATCTACCATACAGGCAGCACCCCCGAGGACCTTGCCGCCATCGCCAACGACGCACTTTTTATAGAGCGTACAGCACATACCCTGCACCCGGAAGAGGTGAATCCTGCCGGCTACGCAGCGGTATTTTACCCCGGTGGACACGGGCAATACTTCGACGTGGTGCATGATGAGCGGATCGCAGCAATCACTGCCACCATTTATGAAAACGGTGGCGTAGTAGGAACTGCAGGCCACGGAGTAGCTTCGCTCATTGATGTACGCCTGAGCAACGGAGCGTACCTTGTGGCGGGCAAACACCTCACCTGCTTTCCCCATTGGGCGGAGTTGAAGTGGATGAACATTTCCGACTATGGCAAGCTGCTGGCATTTGATATGGAAGAGGTACTGGCCCGCAGAGGTGCTGTGCTGTCGGTAAGCACATTTGAAACCCGGTCCGATCTCGCACTGACACTAGTGGCCGATGCAGCCAACCGCCTTGTGACTGGTGCATTTGCCTCGGCAGCCCCATGGGTGGCTGAGCAAATGGTGGACTTGATCCGCCGGCAGCCGCAGGAACCCACCGAAAACCAAAAAATTCTGCTGGCAGTGAGCGACTACACAGAAGGCCGCAACAAAGGCGATATAGAGCGGCTCAGGAGCTCCTTTTTGCCTACTGCAACCTTGCGCACTGTAGATCAGGCCACAGGACAACAGCAAATAACACCACTGGAAGACTACCTCGCCCGCAACAAGCCCGGCACTGTTCACCAGTGCACTACCGATGTGCAGCTACTGGACCACACCGCATCCTCCGCTTTGGTGCGTGTAGTATTCCGCTATGCAACCCACGAGTACCACGATCAGCTGGTGCTGCTGAAGGTGAACGGGCGCTGGACCATTGCCGACAAGTTTTTTTCCAAAAAGGGCATCTAAAAACCAATGCCAACGCATTTGAACAGGTTGCTCGCTTCAAAGCGAAGGTTAAACAGGCAGCTTTGAAGTTCCAGTCGCACTCCTGCTCAACTGCGGTTACAAATCCGATACTTAGCCATGAAAACATTTTCCTTAATCCTGATGGCCGTGCTGCTGGCACATCGCGCCGCTGCGCAAACCTCTGTGTCGGGCAGCGTGGCAGATGCTGGCGGCGAGCCTATTCCGTTCGCCAATGTACTGGTGCTGCAGCTGCCCGACAGCTCTTTGGTAACGGGGGCCATCACTGATATACAGGGCCGGTTCGTTGTGCCTATCCCTACAAAACAAAGCACCATTGCCTCCCTCCTGCTCCAGGTCAGAATGCTTGGATACGGCAGTAAGGAGGTGCTTCTTGCCTCGTTCGGAAACACTGACGTCGGTGAAATTATGCTGATGGAAAGCGCGGAGCAGCTCAGTGAAATAGTGATTGAGGCGGAGCAGCCGCTGTTTCAGCAGCAACTCGACAAGCTGGTGGTGAATGTAGCCAACAGCCCCGTTGCTTCGGGAGGTACGGTGCTCGACGTGCTGGAGCGGTCACCCGGCTTGTCGGTAGACCGGCAGTCGGGCGGGCTGGCGATGAACGGCAAGCAGGGCGTGGTAGTGATGATCAACGGCAAGCAGCAGCGGTTGCCACTTAGCATGGTGGTACAGCAGCTCGAGGGCCTCAGTGCCACCCAGGTGCAGAGAGTGGAGCTTATCAGCAATCCTTCCTCCCGCTACGACGCGGAAGGTGATGCAGGCATTATCAACATTGTTACAAAAAAGCCACCGCAGACCGGCACCAATGGAACAGCCACGCTGGGAATGGGCTATAGCGACCTGAGCGGCTATTTCAAACCGATCGGCTCTCTTCTGCTTCACCACCAGCGCCGGCGATTAAAGCTTTACAGCAGCTACTCCTACAACCACGACAACCGCTGGCAGCAGTGGAACTACGAGCGGCTGGTACCCGCCACCGGCCTGCAGTCGCGCACAGTTACCAACCGCCATGCCAGCTGGCCTATTCACAGAATGAGCGTGGGGGCAGATTGGCAGGTTTCCGACCGCACGTCTATCAATGTGCTTGCTTCCGGCTTCAGCGACTACTGGGAAATGGAGTCGTTCAACCGGTCGGAGCTAAACTTGCAGGGCCGCGACTCGGCGGTTATCCACCTCTACGACCAGGAGGTAAACCACTGGAAGCATGCCATGGGCAACCTGAACGTGATCCACCAGTTGCGGGATGGCGCCAGGCTCAGCTTTGATGCAGATTACCTGTACTATCACGACCACAACCCAAACGACTTCACCAATACGTGGCACTACGAAGATGCAACCACATTGGTTGAGCAGGTACGAACCGGCAAGGAAACGCCTATTCGCATGGGAGTAGCCAAGCTCGACTACGAAAAGCAATGGGGAGAGTGGAAGGTAGAGACGGGTGCCAAATCCACTATATCGCGCCTGCAAAACCAGGTAAAGCTTGAGACCCTGCTTGGCGGCTCGTGGGTGCCCGATGCACGGTTTACGCACAACTACAGTCTGCAGGACGATGTACACGCCCTTTACATAAATGCCAGCGGAAGTCTGAATCCAAAAAGTCAGCTTCAGTTGGGTTTACGTGCTGAAAACACAGGCATGGAGGTGCTGGAAAACGACGAATCGTTGTATAAGCTCAACTTCTGGAAGCTCTTCCCCACCCTGTTTTACGCCTGGCACCCCACCGAGAAAATCTCCTGGCAATTGTCGTACGGTCGGCGCATTACCAGGCCTTCCTACACGGCCATAGCTCCGTTTGTCATTTTTATGGATCCGTTTACCTACTACTGGGGCAATTTGCGGCTTAAACCAGCCATAAGCGACGGTTTGCAGGCCAGCTTTGCCTACAACGACCTGTTGGTAACACTCCGCTACAGCCGGAATCGCTTCGCCATTGCAGGGCAGCAAAGTCGCTACAACCAGGAAGAAGGCAAAACCTACATTTATGCCGACAATGTAGACCTGCTGAGCACCCTATCTCTTTCGGCAGGGTGGCCACGGCAACTCACACCCTGGTGGCATGTGCAGACCAGCGGACTGTTGCTTTACCAGCAGATCGACCACCTACTGAATGAGGTGCCGCTGGAAATGCGGCAGTACGCCTCCCGATGGACGCTGGTGCAGAAATTTAACCTGTCAGGCAAGCTAACTTTCGAAGTGTCTGGTGTTTACGCCACGCCCACCCGGGTAGGTCTTACGTTGCGCAAGGCCTGGGGCTCGATTACGGCCGGGGTACAGAAGGACCTGGGCGAACGGGGAAAGCTAAACCTAACGGTGACCGACATCTTCTGGACACGCAACTCCGTTTACCTCACAAACCATCCGCTGCTGGAACAGATTCAGCAAACCTCCTACATCAACGAACCCCGGGTAGTGCGGCTGTCGTATACACTTACTTTCGGCAACAAACAACTCAAAAACAATGCAGGCGCGGCACGCAAACGCAGCACCGCCTCGCAGGCAGAACAAGAAAGGATTAATTGAACAACACCATGACAACAGAACACGAAACACACGAGAAACCCCTCAGCGAGTACAATCCCTGGAAAGGCTGGCTTGTTAAGTTAATTGTTTACCTGATTTTTACGGC
>CBFGTI010000174.1:0-11682 GCA_965651695.1 uncultured Imperialibacter sp.
AGCGCTCATTGTTTTCATCCATGACCACCATGATGCGGGAAACCGTGCAAAGCATCAATAAAAAGATGTATGAACTACCGGAAGAGGTGAGAGACGACCTGAAAGCAATTGCAGCAGAAAAAGACGCCCTGCTGAATGGCCTCAAAAAAATATACGCCAAAAAGTTTGACGCGCTGAAGATCCGCATTCACGGAAACATGAATTTGCGCCATGTGTTGCTTACCGGAAAAGATCTGCTGATCACCGATTTTGCGGGTAATCCCCTGCAGCCTTTTAGCACAAGGCGGCTGAAGCGCTCGCCCCTCCGCGATGTAGCTGCCATGGTTCATTCATTTTATGCCGTAGCCTACGAGGGTATTCTCAATTCGCCGCAGGTGGAAGGCGACGAGCAGATGCACCTGCTGCCTTTTGGAGACCTGTGGGCGCACTACATGAGCAGCTTCTTTATACGTGCCTACCAGGAGCAAACTGCCGGCAAGGCTTTTGTACCTTCCCAGGCCGGAGACTTTGAAACACTTCTCAATTGCTTCCTGCTAGAGCAGGGAATCCAGTGGTTTAATTATGAACTGAATCATCAGCATCCGGAAAAAGCGGTAGTAATGCTGCGGGTGCTCGAAACACTGCTGGGCAAGCGGCGCGAGATGGAAGTAGCGCTGGCCGAACTCAACTGACACGCTCCGGCCCGCGGTTGTATCGGAGCGGCTGGCTTGCGGGTTGCCCGTGTGTACCAGTCAGCGCCGGGCAAATGCCTTGTTTCGCCCGGGCTGCTGCACCTCCGGCAGTGTTCTCAAGCCAAATTTTATACGAGCGGCCTCATTTTTTTAAAACCCGGTTTCATTAAAAATTTAAGCGTGCAATTTTTGTTGCTTCCTGCGTTTTCAAATTGTCTGAAGATCATTGCAATTCGCTTGTGATAAGATAAGAAGGAAGGGATTGCCGGGGTAATTCCGGCGGCTGTTGGGTAGGGC
The DNA here is from genome assembly GCA_965651695.1 of uncultured Imperialibacter sp. Lineage (GTDB taxonomy): Bacteria > Bacteroidota > Bacteroidia > Cytophagales > Cyclobacteriaceae > Imperialibacter. The sequence goes on from CBFGTI010000174.1 coordinate 969, forward strand.
GAAACATTATTAAACTATAATTATTAAATGGAGAAGAGATTAGCGGATCACCTCTTGCTGCTGGCATTGGTATTGTTTGCAGCGTGTTCAGAAAAAAACGTCCCGAAAGAAATTCCGGTTGCACTTCGTGAGCTGCCGGTAACAAGCGTGCTGGTAAAGGACACGCACCTTTACCGCGAGTATGTGGCCGACATACAGGCTGTGCAAAATGTAGAGCTAAGGGCTAGGGTGCAGGGTTTTCTCGAAAAGATTTACGTAGACGAAGGGCAGGAAGTAAAAAAAGGGCAGCTGCTCTTTAAAATCAACGATGAGGAATACCGGGCCGAGCTTGCCAAAGCCAATGCAAATCTGGAAAGCGCTATTGCCGAAGCCAAGGCGTCTGAGCTTGAAGTAGGCCGGCTCAAAATTATGGTCGAAAAGAAAGTAATTTCTGAAACTGAGCTAAGCGTTGCAGAAGCGAAGCTGAAGGCCGTGAACGCCAGAATTGAACAAGCCCGCTGGGCAAAGTCCAATGCCGAATTGCGGCTCTCTTATACCAGCATCAGGTCGCCTTTCCATGGCATTATCGACCGCATTCCTTTTAAGACAGGCAGCCTCATCGACCACGGCACACTTATGACCACCGTGTCCGACATCAGCGAAGTGTTCGTTTACTTCAATGTATCGGAAGGCGAATACCTCGAATACGTAAAAACCACCGTGGAAGAAACCGGCGGGCGCAACAGCCTCGTTACGCTGATGCTTGCCGACGGCACCCGCTATCCGCACGAGGGAAGCGTGGAAACCATGGGTGGAAAGTTTCAGGCCAGCACAGGCTCCATTTCGTTCAGGGCTCGTTTTCCCAACCCCCAGGCGCTGCTAAAGCACGGTGCCACCGGAAAAATTCAGCTGTCGAACACACTCAACAACGCCATCATGATACCGCAGAAAGCGGTGTTCGAAATCCAGGACAAAAACTTCGTGTTTCTGGTAGATTCTACCAACCAGGTGCGGATGAAGAACTTCATTCCCAAAACCCGTTTCTCGCACTATTACATCGTGGAGTCCGGACTTAAATCAGGCGACCAGATCGTGTTTGAGGGGATACAGGACATTCGCGACGGCATGCGGATCATTCCCAAAGAAGTGCGGCTCGACAGCCTCATCAGTATGTAACGTGCCGGCAAAGCGCCGGAGGCTCCGGGCAGGCAGTGCCATGGCTTCACCCGCATTTTTTGTATTTCCAGTTAATAATACCGTTAAGTTGAATGTTTAAGATTTTCATTAAAAGGCCAGTTCTTTCCCTTGTTATTTCCCTCGTTTTAGTGCTGCTTGGAGGCATCTCCTTCCTTTCGCTTCCGATAAGCCAGTTTCCCGACATCATACCGCCTTCTGTATCGGTAAGGGCAAAATACCGTGGCGCCAATGCCGAAGTTTGCGCCAAAACGGTGGCCACTCCCCTGGAAAAAGCCATCAATGGCGTGCCGGGCATGACGCACATGTCGTCGGTATCGAGCAACAACGGCACCGTGGCCATAGAGGTAAATTTTGAAGTAGGCACCGACCCCGACCTTGCAGCGGTGAGTGTGCAAAACCGGGTAGCCACCGTGCTTGACGAGCTCCCCGAAGAAGTAATAAAAAATGGTGTTATCACTGAAAAGGAGGTAAACAGCCTGTTGCTCTACCTCAACATTGTGAGCACCGACCCCTCGCTCGACGAAAAGTTCATCTACAATTTTGCCGACATCAACATTCTTCAGGAACTCAAACGTATTGACGGCGTTGGCTATGCCGAAATTGTGAGCGAAAAGGATTATTCGATGCGGGTGTGGCTGAAGCCCGACCGGATGACCTCCTACAAGGTTTCGACCGACGAAATAGTGAAGGCGATACAGGAGCAGAACGTTGAAGCGGCTCCCGGCAAAGCTGGCGAAAGTTCCGACAAGGCGGCGCAACCGCTGCAGTACATTCTCAGGTACACCGGCAAATTTAATACGCCCGAACAGTTTGAAAATCTGGTGGTGCGGGCCGACAAAGACGGCTCAATCCTGCGGCTGAAGGACGTGGCCGACATAGAATTCAGTTCGATGAACTACGGCCGCATCTCCAAAAACAACGGAACTCCCGCCGCGTCCATCATGATTAACCAACGGCCGGGTTCCAACGCCCGGGAGGTCATCCAGAAAATAAAGGCCCGAATAGAAGAAATTAAGGATACGACCTTTCCGCCGGGTATGACCTACAACGTAACCTACGATGTTTCGCGGTTTCTCGACGCATCCATCTACGAGGTTGTGAAAACGCTGTTTGAAGCGTTCCTGCTGGTATCCCTCGTGGTATTCATTTTTCTTCAGGACTTCCGCTCCACGCTCATACCTGCTCTTGCCATTCCGGTGGCGCTCATCGGCACGCTATTTTTTATGGATATGATGGGCTTCTCCATTAACCTGCTTACGCTGTTTGCGCTGGTGCTGGCTATTGGTATAGTGGTGGATAATGCCATAGTGGTAGTGGAAGCCGTGCATGCAAAAATGGTGGAAAAAGACCTCACGCCCAGGGAAGCCACCTATGCAGCCATGGACGAAATCGGCGGTGCCATTATCGCTATTACACTGGTGATGTCGGCGGTGTTTGTGCCGGTCGCATTTTTGTCTGGGCCGGTGGGTGTTTTCTACCGGCAGTTCTCGCTTACCCTGGCCATCGCCATAGTTATTTCGGGGATCAACGCCCTCACACTTACGCCTGCACTTTGCGCTATCCTGCTCAAAAGCCATCAGCAGCATCAGCAAAAGAAAACATGGCTTCAGCGTTTCTTTAACGGGTTCAACAAATCCTATGATCGGCTGTCCAACAGCTACAAGAACCTGATAGGTATTATGGCCGGCAGAAAGCTGATTACCATCGTGCTGCTTCTTCTCTTTTTCGCCGCCACCTGGGGTATCAACTCCGTTCTGCCCACCGGGTTTATACCCACGGAAGACCAGGGCGTGGTGTACATCAACGTGACCGCCCCTGCCGGCGCAACTGTGGAACGAACCGAGCGGGTGCTTGACGAGGTGCAGCGGGCCACAGCCGACATGGACGTGGTAGAAGCCGTTTCTACCCTGGCAGGTTACAGCCTGGTAAACGGCGTATCGGGCGCTTCGTTCGGCATGGGCATTGTAAACCTGAAGCCATGGAAAGAACGTGCGCACTCGGTAAACGAAGTAATAAGCATACTGGAAGAGCGAACGAAAGACATTACCGATGCCAACATCGAATTCTTTTCGCCGCCAACCGTTCCCGGCTTTGGCAACTCCGGAGGGTTCGAAATACGGATACTGGATAAAACCGGGAGTGGCGATATGCAGGCGCTGGAAAATGTTACCAGAACCTTTATTGCCGCCCTCGAAGAGAGTCCGGTAATAGATAAAGGGTTTACCAATTTCGATCCCAATTTCCCCCAGTACATGATCCACGTAGACCAGGATATGGCTGCAAAAAAGGGCATTACCATCGACAAGGCCATGGGTACCCTGCAAACGCTGCTTGGCGGAACTTATACCTCCAACTTCGTGAGGTTCGGCCAAATGTACCGGGTAATGGTGCAGGCCGCCCCTCAATACCGCACAAAACCAGACGACCTGCTGCAACTTCACGTGAAGAATGAAGATGGAGAAATGGTACCATTCTCCACGTTTATCCGCATGGAAAGAGTGTATGGCCCGGAGCAGTTGACCCGGTACAACATGTACACCTGCGCAAGGGTAAGCGGTAGTGTGGTTGAGGGCTTCAGTAGCGGAGATGCCATTAATACAATTAATGCCGTGGCTGGTGAGCAGCTTCCCCGCGGCTACGGATTCGATTGGGCGGGAATGACCCGCGAAGAAGTGAAATCGGGCGACCAGGCCATCTATGTGTTTCTCATTTCGCTGGTGTTTGTTTACCTGCTGCTGGCAGCGCAGTACGAGAGCTTTCTCTTGCCGCTGCCGGTTATTTTTTCCTTACCTGCAGGGGTTTTCGGTGCGTTTCTGGCGCTCAAACTATTTGGGCTTCAAAACAATATTTATGCGCAGGTAGCATTGATCATGCTCATTGGGCTATTGGGGAAAAACGCCATTCTGATAATAGAATTTGCTATTCAAAGGCGCAACCACGGGGTATCAGTACTGAGCGCTGCCATTGAAGGCGCTGTTTCCCGCCTCCGGCCTATTCTGATGACATCGTTTGCCTTTATAGCAGGCCTCATTCCCCTGTGTATTGCCACAGGGGCAGGTGCTTTGGGCAATCGGTCTATAGGCACGGCTGCGGCAGGCGGCATGCTTATCGGCACCCTGTTCGGCGTGCTGGTTATTCCAGGCTTGTATGTGTTGTTTTCTTCGCTGACAGCGAGGGAAGAAGAAGCCGAAGCGACAGATAACATGGAAGTTGGCGAAGTGGCGCTCGATATCCGGAACGACGTGAGCACTAACCCTTGAATAAATATGGTTCACAGAAAATTAATACTTCAGATAGGTTTTGTAACGCTTGCGGCGATAATTGGCGGCTGTAAAGTAGCTACACCTCCCCCCTTACCCGAAGCGCAAAACTTGCCTGCCGCCTATATCGACAGGTCGGATTCTACAAGCACCGGCAAAATTGCATGGAGAGAATTTTTTACCGATCCGCACCTCATCAAGCTGATCGACACAGCGCTGCAGAGTAACCTCGATCTGCAGCGCGCCATTCAGCGTGTAGAGATAGCACGTGCCGATTACCGGGTAGCTGAAGGGGCACTGCTGCCTTCGCTGAGCGGGGTGGGATCTATGAACCTTGGAAACGTAAACCAAAACATGGTTGGAAATGCTGCTCAGGACGAGCGGATTAACAATATAAGGGAAGAATATTTCCTTGGCTTGCAAAGCTCCTGGGAGGCAGATTTATGGGGAAAACTCCGCAACCAAAAAAAGGCGGCTTACTCACGCTTTCTCGCTACAGAAAAAGGCAAACACCTTGCCACCACGGTGTTGGTAGCCGAAATTGCCCGGCTGTACTATGAGCTGCTGGCGGTAGACAATGAGCTGGAAGTGGTTCGCAAAAACATCAACTTCCAGGAAATAGCATTGGAGATAATACAGATTCAGAAAATGGGCGGACGGGCCACCGAGCTGGCGGTACAGCAGTTTACCGCACAGCTGCTAAGCACCAAAGCACTGGAAAAGGAAAAAGAGCAGAAAATAATAGAGCTCGAAGTCCGCTTGAACCTTTTGATGGGAAGGTATCCGCGGTCAATCGCCCGAAGTCCGGATATAAGCGAACAGCGGCTTCCGGAGGTTATCTACGAGGGCGTACCGTCTACACTGCTGCTCAACCGGCCCGACATACAACAGGCAGAGCTTGAACTGACTGCGGCAGAAGCAGACCTGCAGGCTGCCAGGGCGGCGTTTCTACCCTCATTAAACATTTCCCCATATATAGGACTCAATGCCCTCGATCCTTCGCTACTGCTTCAAACGCCCGAGTCCATTGCTTTGGGCATGCTTGGCGGTATTACAGCCCCGGTGTTCAACAAAAACCGGATCAGATCACGCTTCAACCGCTCGGTGGCAGAGCGTGCTACGGCATTCTATTCGTACCAGGAACGCATTTTAACCGGCTACGGCGAAGTGGTGATTAACATGCGGGGGTTGAACAACCTGCGGCAGATGTACGACATGAAGGAGCAGGAAGTGGATGTGTTGCTGAATGCGGTGTCCACCTCCAACGTACTGTTTACCTCGGGCTACGCAAGCTACCTCGAGGTAATAACCGCCCAAAAACGAGTGCTTGAAGCTGAGCTGGAGCTGGCAAACCTGAAAAAAGGAATGTTTCACTCCATAATCGGGCTCTACAGGGCTTTGGGAGGCGGATGGACCGCTGACTAATTACTGCAACGGCATGCGGAAACAATCCTAAAACAGCACTGACGGAAACCGGGTTTCCCAACCCGATACCTGTAAAACACGGGTAGAAAACCCGTGGACCGTAACTGCATTTAGCGGCTTTCGGATAGCAAAGGCACTCCTGCCCGAGTACCGCACCGTGGCCGGGGGCAGCACCGGCGGAAACCGGGTTTCCTAACCCGGCTTCCTCGTACTACCTCAATTCTCCGCTTCCTCGCTGTCTGCCAGCGTGTGCATAATCTCCAGCTCAACCTGCACTATTCCTTCCCATATCATGTCCAGCTCCCGGGCGGCAGTTTGCGAAAGGTCGATAATCCTCCCATCCACATACGGGCCACGGTCGTTGATACGCACGATCACCTCCTTGTTGTTCTGCAGGTTTTTAACTTTCACTATTGTATTGAAAGGGAGATCGAGCGATGCCGCTGTCAGCTCATCGTGGGTGTATATTTCCCCGTTGGCAGTGGTGCGGCCTACAAAATAGTCGCTATAGTATGATGCTATCCCATTCAGCATTTGCGCTTGTGAGGTGCTCCCAAAATAGAGGGTGAGCGCCAAAGCAGTAATCATCTTTTTCATAGTCATAACTGGTTAAGCCGTCTGTTTGAACCCGACGGGAAGAATATAACGATGAAAAAGATCGACCTGGTTCGCTGGGCGCCCGGCAAGGGCCCGTTTGGGATCAAAAAGGCCTTTGTGCTCTTACCAAAGCCCTATGTAACGTAAAAATAAATTGAGGTGGTGAACTAAGAAAGGAATAGAAATACGTGTTTTTGCTACATGCCGAGCATCTTCTTTACCAGGCCAATCTGCCCCAAATGGTAGATGTCGTGCTGCACGATTCCCTCAATATGATGCCCGTAGGTAAAACCCGATTGGTACTCCTCTTCCAAAAAACTGTCATTTTTCACTCCAAGCAGCGCAATAAGACTGGCCTGCGACTGATCAAATTCGGATCGCAGGGCCTCCCAGCCCTTTTCCTTCAGCTCAGTCGTTGGCAAAAAGTTCTGTGTTTGCACAGTTTCCTCCCTGTACGAATGGTTCCCCTGCATTCTGTTTATCAATACCATTCGCCAGTAAATGCAATGCCAGACGATTTCGGCAATGCTATGCACACCGGGGACCGGCTGCGAAAATGCCGCCAGCTCGTCAACTCCTTCAAATTTCGAAACAAAACTCTCACCCTGCCAGCTGCCTCCGGCATACAACTGCTGTAGCTGCAAAATGTATTTCCTCACCCTGCCGGCCGACACGTCGTAGCATTGGTAGTGGCTTACGGATTCTTCAAATTCCAGCAGCACGCCTTCATCCTCCGGGTAGTAAACGGCCTTGTCAATGTCGGCGCCGGCAAAGCGCTTCACAGCATCCCAGCTGTCCCATTCGGTAACTGTCCAGAAATGACAGCAATCATTTTGTTTGTTACTCCATACTTTCACCGACACGTTGCCCGGCGTGTCGCGGTACTCTTTCGTGCCTTTGGTGAGCAGGAAAGCCAAGTAGCTATCTGCTTGTTCCAAAGAAGTTCTCCCATGCCAAATTCTTGTTATCACCATCAAGATTGATTTTTACTTTACCTATAAAATGTATTTCATTGGTAAAATTAGAAAATTTTACCAGTAATAAAAACTTTAACCGTAAAAATTGAAACCCATTGGCATCACAGCCTGCTCAAAAGCTTGCATGCAGTACAACAAGCCAATAGTTGTGGTGCATTTTGATCAACCGATAAAATTAAACTTCATAAACGTTGGTGAATGTTATCTTTTGAGATAACTTTATGGAGATGAACAGAAAAATAATCTTCTACGGGAACCACTTTATTGAGTTTTACCAAAAGCAAGACCAAAAAGTAAAAGGGAAAATCCAATACGTTTTCGAGTTGATTAAACAAGTTGATCGAGTTCCTGAGAAGTTTCTAAAACATTTGACAGGGACCAATGGACTCTATGAAATCCGAGTGGAGTACCAATCAGACATCTACCGGATTTTCTGCTGTTTTGACGAGGGGCAACTTATAGTTCTTTTCAATGGGTTTCAAAAAAAGACACCCAAGACCCCGCAAAAAGAAATTGACAAAGCGGAACAACTAATGAAAGATTATTTTAACAACAAAAATTAATGGTTATGAAAAAATATGAAGGGATAAGGACATTTGACGAATTAATTGAACTTGAACACGGAAAAATTGGGACCGAAAGCCGAAACAAATACGAAGAAGGCGCACAAATGTTTATAGTGAGCGAAATGCTGAAAGCTGCGCGCAAAGAAGCCAAACTGACTCAAGAACAATTGGCTAAAAAAGCAGGAACAAAGAAAAGTTACATTTCCAAACTGGAAAACGGAAAAGGAAACATTCAACTTTCGACATTGATCCGGATTTTTGAGCAGGGATTAAACCGAAGAATTGGGCTAACTTTTCTCTAAACGGAATGAAAAACGACACTACAACACACGTTTGGCGTCAGGCGGGCTGACCAGTTTAAGTTGAGCCTTTTTGAAACAAGAAACTTTGCAGGATGCGGATAGTGAATCACGCCTGAAACCCGCACTACGCTTATACTTGGCCGCTGGTGGGATGACGGCGGCGGAGATGAATGGCCGTGGTGCCACCAACAATTTGCGAGCACCTCCCCGTCCGAAATTCAGAACCTGAGTTTTTTCTTCCGGGGCTTTTTGCGTGGTAGCAGTGGGGGTTGTTGGGGCTCGAAAACTACCGGACCCATTGCCGGCAGCTTTTTTCCAGCTATGCTTCTCCTGGTAACGACGCCAAGATCCGCCACCGGCACAATTTCTACCCTGACGTCGGTTATCCCCTGCCTCACAAAATCGAGCGCTGTGGCAGCTGCATGCGAGAGATCAATAATCCGGCCCTGAACAAACGGCCCCCGGTCGTTGATGCGGACTACTACCTCATTGCCATTGTGCAAATTTGTTACTCTTACCAATGTGTGAAACGGCAGGCTTTTGTGAGCGGCAGTTAGCTCATGCTGCTTAAAAACTTCGCCGCAGGCAGTAAACTTCCCTTCGAAATAATCGGCGTAAAAAGAAGCCTTGCCCGACTGAACCTGTGCCTCAGCACTACCCATGGTGCCCATCAGTAGCACCAACCCCACAAAAAATCGCTCCATACTCAAATATGGCCTTTAATGCCATAGCTGGCAACCCGATGTAGCTTTTTCTGGCTTTTTCACCTAAAACGAAAATCCAAAGCCAAGATTCAGCAGCAAGCCGCCGCCTGCATAGCCGGGTATTGCCCTCGACCGGTCTTCGGTGGTCCCGTCGGGGTAGGTAATCAGCACATTCACCGTGTCGCCTACCGAAGCAAAGGCAAAACCAAGCTCCGGCCTGAAGTAGAAGCCCCTGCCCAGCTTTGCACCCAGCTTTAGGTTGATGAGGTCAACTCCTATGCTGGCAGAGCCTTCGCCATACTTGTCGGGGTCGCTTTCGGACTGCACATTTTTGTAATCGATGCCAGCTTTAATGTGCCCGTAGCTTGCGTGGCCATAGAGGCCGCGTCCATCTTTGAAAAAATAATAGTTTGCCCCGGCCTCCAGGTATCTCAGCCGCACGTCGGTATTGCCAAAGCCAATCCTGATAAACGAAAAGTCGCCGGTAGCAGCAAGCCGCCGCGCCGGAGTTACGTATTCGGCATTGAAGCCGGCAATGTTGGGCACACCCAGCTTTACCCCAACACGAAAGGGGTTTTCCTGGGCAAGGCCGGTGGAGACAACAAATAAGAAGAGTGCAAGGGCGATGATTTTTTTCATGCAGATGGCTTTTTCATACGTTCACCTTTGTAACGCCGTTCTGCAGCCGGCCGTGTCTTTGTGGCTCAATCTTCCACGGCCCGCGTAACTTTTTCAACGCCCGGTCGTCTTCCACCAGCCAGGCACAACCACCATTGAATGAATGAATTTATAGGGAACAACATCAAGTTTCTTGCACATTGGGGGCAGCTTATCATGCTGCTATTCATTGCTGTTGTATTTCTGCTGTTTTACCTGCTTTTCAAAAACAACCGCTACCTGCTGCCCAAATCTTTTGCCGGCTGGGTGGGTGGCGTGGTGCTGTTGTTGCTGGCCGCTATGTCGTCGCTCATTCTGGCCCGCATTACGGTGGTAAAGCCCGGTGTAATGGCCATTATTACCCAGCTCGAATCGCTCAGAGGCAATAAAGCGCCACCTCTTCACTTTCAGCTCATTGCCGACGGCAGCACGCACTCGATTGATGAATACCGCGGCAAGGTGGTGCTTGTGAACTACTGGGCCACATGGTGCGCACCCTGCCTGAAGGAACTGCCCGATTTGAACCTCCTGCAAAAGAACTATGCCGACCAAGGGCTGGTAGTGCTGGCGGTGTCGGATGAAGACCCTGAAAGGATTGAAAAGTACGCCATTAAAAACCCGTTTACCCTTATGGCCGCTCGTGTGCCGTCGTTTGAATGGGTGAACCTCGGTTCCGAGCGCCCGGCAAGTTTTCTGATAGATACCAGGGGCGTGGTACGAGCGTACTACACAGGCCCATACGACTACGCTTTTTTTGAAAAAGAAATAAAAGGCCTTTTAAAAGAATAGAAGAGCCGGAAACTCCCGGCCTTTTCCGGTTTTAGCTAAGCGCCTCCTTCATACTCAGTGGCAGCCGCCTCACCCGCTTGCCGGTAGCAGCGCCAATTGCGTTAACTACCGCCGGCACTACCACGGGTGGTGAAAGCTCGCCGATTCCCCACGGGTTTTCGCCCGACTCTATAAAATGCACCTCAACTTGCGGCGCTTCTTCCATACGGAGAAACCGCTGTTGATGAAAGTTGGCGTTCACCATCCGGCCTTTTTCAATGG
>CBFGTI010000175.1:0-11675 GCA_965651695.1 uncultured Imperialibacter sp.
AGGCACTTGGCGAACTTGCCCGCAGGTATTTTACCAGCCACGGGCCAGCCACTTTACACGACTTTACCTGGTGGGCGGGCCTCTCTGCCACCGACGCAAAAAAAGCTGTGGAAATAGTGAAGGATGGGTTTTCGCACGTGGAGGTAGAAGGGCTGGTGTATTATTTTTCCGCTGCTTTGCCAGATGCCAACCCGCCAAAACCTTCAGCATATCTGTTGCCCGCTTTCGACGAGTTTATCATCAGTTACAAAAACAGAAGTGCTTCTCTGCGGGATGAAAATTTTGCCAAAGTAGTTTCGAACAACGGCATATTTTGGCCGGTGATTGTGGTAAAGGGACAAGTAGCGGGGGTATGGAAACGTGCCGAAAAAAAGAATATCGTGCAGGTGGAGCTTGCTTATTTTAATAAGCCAAGTCAAGCTGTCGTTCGGCTGGTTCAGAAAGCGGCAAAGAGGCTCGGGTTGTTTTTGGGGCTCAGGGCTGAGCTTGCAGAGGCGGTGGCCTGAACCAGTGGGGGCGCGCTATTGATCGCAACCTGCTGTGGGCCAGCCTGCTTTTGCAAAAAAAATGGATGTCAGCTGTCATTTAATCGATAAAGTGCGGTTATTAGTTTAGGCCGGAAATGCAAAGTGTTAGGCACAATAAATAAAGTTACTGCGCATGAAGTATTCACTGTATCTGGGAAAAATTTCGGGGGTAAAGATATCCATCCATTGGACCTTCCTTATACTCATAGTGTGGATAGTGATCTCAAACGTACGTGCTGGCTTGGGTACGGCCGACGTACTTTGGTCGGTCGCATTTGTGTTGGCGGTGTTTGTGTGTGTTACACTTCACGAACTGGGCCATGCTTTAACTGCTCAGAAGTTTGATATAAAAACCAGCGGCATTACGCTGCTGCCTATCGGCGGCCTTGCACAAATGGAGTCGATTCCTGAAGATCCGCGGCAGGAGTTGCTGGTGGCGCTTGCCGGCCCTGCGGTTAATCTGGTTATTGCTGCTTTGCTGTGGCCGTTTTCCGGCGGGGTGGATGTGTTGGCCGATATGAGCAACTTTCAAAAGCTCGGGCCCGGCAATTTTCTGCTACTGCTGATGACCATCAACGTGTGGCTGGCAGTTTTCAACCTAATACCTGCTTTTCCAATGGATGGCGGCAGGGTATTCCGCGCTTTACTGTCTTTTAAAATCGACCGTGTGCGAGCTACCAGGGTTGCAGCATCGGTTGGGCAGGTTTTGGCGATTTTGTTTGCGCTGGTAGGTTTTCTGGTGAACCCTTTCCTCATATTTATTGCGCTATTCATCTTTTTGGGCGCGCAGGCCGAAGCACAATTTACCGAGTCCAAGGCGCTATTGCAGGGATACACAGTGAGTGATGTACTGATGAAAGAAGTGCCTCAGATGGACGCAAACGATTCGTTGCAGCTAGCAGCGCAGCGACTTCTTGAAGGACAGCAACGCAATTTTGTCGTTTTCAGCGAGGGTAGGGTGGTAGGCACGATGACAAAAAGTGAAATTCTGGAGTCGCTTCGCCTGCATGGCGAAAATGCGTTGGTTGGAGAATTTATGAACCCCAAACCGTATTTTGCGGAACCAAGTATGGCTCTGGATACGGCCTGGAGCAAAATGAAGCAGCAGAAAAACTCTATTATTGTTGTACAATCGGCAGGGCACCTGCATGGAATGGTCGACGAAGAGAACCTGATCGAGTTTATCCAGATCCGGAACGCACTGTCCACAGCCTAACAGGGGATTGCCGGCAATTTTATCACGCGAACTCCATCCTAAAATTCGAAGGCTGCCTATCTAAGGCTGTAAGTCCATATGGGGCACTCAATATGGTTTACCACGTCTTCAGCAATACTCCCCGACAGCAAATGTGCGAGGCCCCTTCGGCCGTGGGTGGCCATCACTACCAGGTCAGCCTTCGACTCTTTCACAAAGTGGTGGATGCCGTCTTCTTCGAAAAGGTCGTTGCGGACATTCAGCGTATAATTTTCGAGTTTATATTGGCGGGCAAACTCTTCGAGCAGGGCCCTGGCTTCCGTGTCCAGATTGAACCTTGTGGGTGTATTTACCAGGAGCACGTGCAGTTTAGCGCCGAAAAAAGACTGCAGCTCCTTTACCTTGCTAATAAACTTTTGCTGGTCGAGTTGAAGCGAGCTGGGGAGTACAATGTTTTTGATAGAACCGGCATCGCAGGCATTTTTTATCGAAAGCACAGGAACCGGCGACAAGCGTACAATTTTTTCGGTGTTGGAGCCTACAAAAAACTCCTGCAAACCGCTGGTACCGTGCGTGCCCATAACCACCAGATCAATTTCTTTGTCTTCAATATAATCGAGAATGGTGCTGTTCACCGTGCCGTTAATGGCATCAAAGCTTACCTTGTCTACCTTTTTGCCGGCAGATTCCAGCATCTTATTGAAGTTTTCCCGGGCCTGATCTTCGATGGTTGCCAGCAGCGAAGGATCGAATACATAGGGCGGAATACCATACGTGGTTTCGTACATCATTGGCAGGTCGATAGCGTGGATCACGTGGATCTCGCCATTGCTTTTTGCGGCTATATTGTTGGCCATCATGTATGCCTGTACGGCGGGCGCCGAGAAATCGCACGGAACAAGAATCCTTTTCATAACGCTCTTATTTTCAGCCAAACTACATCATTACCAACGCAACGGGCATGATCATCGTCTATACCCGAAATGATATTAGTCATTTTTGATCCTCGCATGATTTTCGGAGGTTCGTTGATAAGAATCACACGCTTGGGTGACCGCCCTCATTTATAATCAGGCAGCCGGCCACTATGTTTACTGGCATAAAAGCGCAGCCAATACTATGAAGACAAACTATCAAAAAATCTACGAACAGTTGGGCAACTTGTTTTTTGCCATAGCCATGGCCGACAAAGAAGTGAGGCCAAGGGAAGTTGAAAGGCTAAAGGAACTGGTAAGCCGGGAGTGGGTTCCGCTGGAAAGCTCGACAGACGAATTTGGCACAGATGCCGCCCACTACATCTATATTTCCTTCGACTACCTGAGCGAGACCTTTACTACGGCCCAGGAAGCGTTCGAAATGTTTGCAGGCTACTATACTATACACAAACAAGTGTTTAGCGATAAGCTGAAAAATAAAATACTTTATACAGCCCGCGAAATTGCCGAAGCTTTCCGGGGAATAAATAAAGCCGAGCTGCTGTATCTGGAGCAGTTAAATGTGCTTTTTGGTGTAAAAGAAACTGCCGAATAACCGGCGGTGTGCAAGCGGAAAGAGGGGTTTTTATGGATAGGTTAACAAATAGCGATTACCGGAAGTGGTTCCAGCCGGCGCTGATTGTTGCTGTTTTGCAGAAGCTGGTGTGGGCTTTCGTAATCGGAGCCGCTATTGGTGGCTGCAAACCTGCCGCTACACAAGTGGCAGCAGGTATGCGGTTTGAGCCTCACCCCGAACCAGAGCCAGGCATTGTCCATAAGGACTTGCCATTGCTGATCGACCATACCGCCATTACCGAGCCTGAACTACACCACTTTTATACCGCCAGGAATTTTACCGGCGCATGGCTTACGCAGCACAGGGTATTACCTGTGGCCGATTCTATGCTGTGGATAATAAGCAATGCCCGCTTGTATGGTCTGGACCCTGAAGAGTATAATTTTTCTGAGATAAGCAAGTTGCTGGTTGATGTCCGGACTGAGGGTGCCGGCAAGGAAAAAGTCGATGTGCTCCTTACTGATGCGCTCCTAACGATGGCGAGACACCTGAAAAATGGTCGCCTCATTCCCAATACCAACAGGCTGGCGCTACAGCCGGCCGCAGCCGACAGTGCTGTGGTGGCGCTTTTAAGTGATGCTGTGGAGCGCAACAATGTGCGCAAAACCCTTGAGTCGCTGGAACCTGCCCATCTCCAGTACGTAGCTTTAAAAGCTGAGTTGGCTAAAAACTACGCCCGACTCGGGCAGGAAGACGGTCCCGATCAGGCAGGCTTGGATATAATAGAGTCCAGGTTGCGTACGCTTCAGGTTAATATGGAACGCTGGCGGTGGGAGGCCAGCGAGCTGCCACAGCGGTACATTCTTATCAACATTCCCGCCTACACGCTAAAGGTATATGAGGGAACGGACGTTGTTTTTGCATCGCGGGTTATTGTGGGTGCCCGCGAAACGCCCACTCCGGTGTTGCAAAGCACAATATGGCGAATTACCATCTACCCGTACTGGAACGTACCGCAAAGCATTGCAGTAAAAGAAATTCTGCCCAAACAGCAAAAAGACACCACCTACCTTCGGCGCAATTTCTACGATGTGCTGGATGCCCGGGGCAATGTGCTCGACTCCCGCAATGTGGACTGGGCTGCCTATTCCGAAAAAAACTTTCCTTACTACATTCGGCAGCGGGAGGGCGAAGAAAATGCACTGGGCATCATCAAATTTACCTTCGATAATCCCTACAGCGTTTACCTGCACGACACCAACGCTAAGGCATTGTTTAAAAGGGAGAAACGAGCACTCAGCCATGGTTGCATCAGGCTGGAGAAAGCACGGGAGCTTGCTTATTACCTTGTGAAAGATGACAAGGTTTACAGCAACCCGCAGACATTGGAAGAGTATTTTAACAAACGCCGCAGGTCTGAAATAAGCCTCCTTTACCCCATGCCCATATATGTGCGGTACTTTACAGCAGAAGCAGCGGACGGGGAGGGTCTTTATTTCCCGGACATTTACAAGAAAGACAAGGCACAATTAGGGCCAGGGATGCTGTAAGCCGTGCTGTTTTTCCTCCTGATCTTCAGGAGCCCAAGCTCATATTGTTGGTCATTGTTTCCGGTACTTCGTTAAAAAGCAGTATTTTGCCTGAAATGAAAACGACCACCTAAAATCCCTCTGCTATGTTTCAGTATCTTTCCAAATCATTCATGGGGCGGCCCTTTTACCCGAAAACTGGCCTTGCCCTTGTTCGGATTGCCGTGGGTTTGCTGCTGATTTACCACGGTTGGGAAATATTCGACCGGGAGTTGATGAATACATACATCAGTTGGGAGACTTTTCAAGGTCCGGCGGCCCGGCTCCTCGTTTATTCGGGCAAAGCCGCTGAACTTTTGGCAGGTATACTCTTTTTGCTGGGGCTGCTCACCCGCCTGGCAGCCGTTGTTGCCATAGGTACCTTTTTGTATATCACTTTTTTTGTGGGGCAGGGACGGTTTTGGTACGAAGACCAACATCCGTTTCTGTTTGTGCTGCTGGCCTTGCTGTTTTTCTTTACAGGCCCGGGCACATGGAGCTTAGATGGCAGACTGATGAGCAAGAAAGAATAAAATGGGCAGGTATGCCTTGCAAGCCACTGTAAAAAGATATGTCTCGAACATTATTGCTCCCTAATCGCCTCAAAGTCTCCATTTGAAGTTGGATGACAGGCTGGATAGCGTAAATAGGGGCATTTTTGGTGACGGTCGGTTGCTCGTTGAACGAATGCAACAAAAAAGCCGACTTGCAGCCGGCTTCTTGTCAAAAAATTCATTGAGTTAATGATGCTCCATTTTCAGCTTTCTTGCACTTACAGGTAAACTGGTGAGAGGGGTTCTCAGCCGGGTCGGTTCGCTTCTTTTTAATTGCTGAGGTGCATTCTCTTCATACACGATCGTGTTTTTCTTTTCACGAAAGAAGCTGGCGGCATCGGCAATGGGGCTGAGGGTGTTTTTGTAGTAGTTCATGATGGATAAGGGTATTAATAACTTACTTTCAATTGGATCGCTAGCTGGGGATGGCATGCATTTTCTGCCAGGTCCCTATTCAAAAACTAACTGATTGCAAAGGTAAGTAAATGGAATAATATTCTGTTCATTCAGCTTAAAGAAATATTACTCAGAATAATTGTTATTGTTATATCAACTATTCGGAATAAAAGTTTGTAACGATCACTTCCTCACCAAAGCTTTTGCGGTTTCGCACGTGTCACCTCATTTTCCCTCTGCTGCCAATTCCGAAGGATTTATGATCAGATGCCAGCAGGGCGCCCGATTGGAGATGACGGTGGCACATTATAAGCAGGCAGGCAGGCTGCCAGGGGTTTTCAGGGCGGGGCGTTTTTCAACCGTAGATGTGGTAGTTCCGTGGGTAACAAAATTGTAAGATTACCATTGCAAGCCTTCGAAATTTGATGATGATGCGGCTTTCTGCTCTTTGCAGGAGTTTCGTTGCCCACGCAGCGACCGGCGAAACAGGCGGCCGGGAAAATAACCGGCCGCCCGGCTGCGTTATTTAGGCGGTGTGAAAGAAGGCGACGCAACTTAAGCTGAGTAAGCATGTTGTAAACGTCTGACGTAGCAGGTTTTAGCTTTGAGTTACCCGGCAGAGCTTAAACCTTGGTAGGGATTAAACCCTCCTCATTAGTTGAAAACGCCTGAGAAAATCTCCGGCTGTGTGAGTGAAAGATCGAAGGTTTAAAAAAAGAATGAACGTATGAGATTACACGACAGAACATACGCTGCTTTTCTGCTGGAAGAAAAGCTCCGGAAATTCAAAAATCAAAATGCAATAGTGTTGGCGATATCCAAAAGCGGCGTACCGCTCGGGTACCGGATATCCAGTTTGCTTCACCTTCCGCTGGAGGTAATTGCTTGCAGAAAAATCTATCACCCGGTAAAAAAGGAGGTGCCCATCGGCTCCGTTTGTGGTGAAGAGGTAGTGCT
The DNA here is from genome assembly GCA_965651695.1 of uncultured Imperialibacter sp. Classification (GTDB taxonomy): domain Bacteria; phylum Bacteroidota; class Bacteroidia; order Cytophagales; family Cyclobacteriaceae; genus Imperialibacter. The sequence continues at coordinate 6,689 of CBFGTI010000175.1, forward strand.
GGCGCCGGCTGCTGAAAATGTGGCCAACGATTACCTGAAAGCCGAAATAGACAGAGCAAAAGAGGAAGTGATGACTTGCCAGCGAAGCTATATGGATCAGGGTTTTCCCATTTATCTGGAAGGGAAAACAGTGATACTTGTAGATGATGGTGCGGCCACTGGCAACACCTTGCAGGCCTGCCTGAATACGATAAAGAAGCACTGCCCGGCCCGCATTGTGGTGGCTGTGCCCGTGTTTTCGGTCGATGCAAAGCGACGGCTGGCAGCAGAAGCAGATGAATTCATCAGCTTGCATACGCCCTACCGTCTCCAGTTTATCAGCCAGTATTACGATTACTTCCCCCGTATAACCGACGACGAAGTAAACAGGCTGCTGCGCCGGGCAGCTGAGGCTACCGTGGCCGCCTGAAAATTATTTATTCTGCAATTGAGAGACAGCCATCGCGGCTGTAATGTCAACAGTCATCCAAGCGATGGCTGTTTTTTTTTGGCTATTTCCGCCACTGCCTGGGTATGTTATTGTTCGCGCCCACTCCCTGGCGATTGGATTTTCGATAGTGTTCGCAGCTTTTCCGCATCCCCTCAGAACCGCCGCTCAGCCAGTGTATGGGCGTCCCATGACCAACATCATTTCGATGCGGGGATTTTGTCATTCGTTGTCAGCGCAGTCCGCCATATCTTCATCAATGAATCCGGTGAAGATTCAGGTATGGAAAAGTGCTAATTGAATGGAAACTACGAAGAAAATGCTTGATCAGCTGTGGCGGAAGCTCATCCCACTGCGAAACATAGAACCCTACAATTACCAGGTGTTCACCGGCTTCGATGGCTTTATCGACAACATTCAAAAAGCTGTTTGGAAGAAAGAATCAAGTAAAACCCGCTACTTTACCACAGTGGCGCATTTTACGGAGCACCTGCAAACCATGCACGAGGCGGGGGGCAATATTGAAACCGTAACCACCAAACAGAAAATTGGAGGGAACGCTCCCAATCTGTCTAATACGCTGGGCAATTTGGGAATTCAGACCTACTGTCTCGGTGCTATGGGGTACCCCGAAATTCACCCGGCTTTTTTTAAAATGCACAAGCTGTGTGAAATAATTTCGGTGATTGATCCTGCCGAAAACAATGTGCTGGAGTTTAACGATGCTAAAATTGTGTTTTCGGAAATAGGTGTTTTCGACCACTACAATTGGGAATACATTAAGACCCACACCACAATTTTTGATCAGCTTAAAGATATCGTATCCAGAATACAGCTTTTCGCCCTGGTCGACTGGGTTAACCTGCCCTACGCCTCCTCCATATGGCGGGGGTTTCTCAACGACCTGATAAAAGAAGCCGGAAAAAAAGATGCTTTGTTCTTCTTTCACCTGGGCGATCCCTATAAAATGGGCCGGAAAACCATTGGCGAAACAATTGAGCTGATCAATGAGTTTGCCCATTACGGGGGCGTTACGCTTAGCCTCAACGAAAATGAGGCGACAAAACTGTGGCTGGTTTTAAATGGATACGATTCAACTCAAAACCCTGCTGAGCTAAATGTGCCCGCCCTCAGCGAAGTGGCGCGGTTTGTTTTCCGGGTTTTTGATATACACACCGTAATCGTAAGAACACCTGAGAAAACCTATGTGGCCACGGAGGAAAAGGTGAGAGAGATAATTGGCCGAAAAGTAGACAGCCCCCGGATACTAATGGGCAGCGGCGACAATTTTGATGCCGGCTACTGCCTCGGTATGCTGCAAGGCCTGGATGGCCGGCAGTGTGCACTGCTGGGTATTGCAGCTTCCGGGGCCTACATTCAGAATGGCTATAGCCCATGCATGGAAGACCTTATAGAATACCTCAAAAGCTGGGCCGATGAAAAAGAGGTATCAAGCCAATTATCAAAATCGTAAGAAAAAACAGACTGATATGGAAACGCATAAAAGAATCACGGAACTGAAGGATGTGCTTTCACACGGCATTAATCTCCTGTATAATGGTGAAAAGCAACTTAAACTGGCTCTGGCCGATTGTATAGAGCTGCCGGCCTCTGCAAAGTTAAAGGACCTGCTGGTGCATTATCTTCAGCAGATTGACGATAAGCTGCTGAAACTCCAGCGAGTGTTTAATTATCTGATGGAAGAACCGTCGACGAGGCCAAACAAGGTGATGGACAAGATGATAGCCGAAACCCATCAGATGCTGGACGTGTCGTCGCCTGCTGTAAAAGATGCCGTGCTGGTCTCCTGCATCAGAAGCGTGGTTAGCTATAAAATAGCCGGATACAAAATAGCCCGTACCTTTGCAATGGAACTTGAAATGGGCGTGGTTACCGAACTGATGGACGAGATCCTGACCTGGGAGAAAGAAGCTGAACGGGAGCTGGAAAAAATAGCTGTTTTAGAAGTAAATGTTAGGGCATAAAAAAAGCCCCATTTCTGCTTTTTGGCAGAAGACGAGGCTTATCATCCATCAGTAGTTTATCTTACCTGTATGGCATGGCTCCGGTATTTGGCCCCATAAAACTACCCCAGTAGGAATTTGTATTGTCCCAGTAGGAGTCGTTGTTGCCATAGTAGTTTTGGTCGTTGGTTTCCGGCCAGTGATCCTTATCAAAACCAGGAGCATTTTCAATGGTTTCTTTGTCCTGGTCAAGAACGAAAGCGTGATTGGCGGTATCCAGACTTAGTAGCTTATAGGGTATGGCAAACAGTTTTTCTCCAATACCCAAAAACCCTCCGCTTTCCATTACCACGTACTCGATCTTGCCTTGTCGTACATCGAGCATTACATCTCTCACATCTCCAAGCTTTTCCCCCTCGGGGTTAATGATCTTGTCTGACATGATGGAGGATGCGGTTAGAAACTGAACCGGTGTATTGGCGTTGGGGCCCTCGTGGTTGCGTCCTGTCATGTTGTCCGCATCAAATTCGTTTTCCTGGTTCATACCTGTTTCCCCACGGTTCAGTATGTCTCTTTCCCCCAGATTGTCCTGGCGGCCAAACGAATCGCTCCGCAGGTTGTCACTTCTACCCAGATCATCCCTTCTGTTCATCTCATTTATACTATCCATAACATTTGAGTTAAAGTTCAACGGCATGAGTCAAAAAAACCATGCCATCAGTGGATACAGCCTTTTCAGTCCAGTTAGTTACATTAACCTTATCGAAATGACCATAGCATTTTCCCCTATTTGAGGAGGCAATTCTACACGGGTAAGCTACATCAGGTCGCCCAATCTTTGTTTCCGCACTAAGGTCTTCGCAGGGTAGCTATCCCTGTTCATCACGTCTGGTTTCCGCTACTGCACGGCCATGTTTCTATTTGACCAGATTCTTAGTAGTTTTAAAGCTATGAGAACAATACCTACAACTTTTAAAACGTGGGCAGTGGCCATGGTGGCACTGCTGGCGATTTCTTGTGCTGGCAACAAATCCGAAAATCAGGAGTCTTCATCGGAAACTGCAGTTGAGGAGGCATCGCAATGGATTACCTTGTTCGACGGCGAAACGCTCAATGGATGGAAACGCTACAATGCAGATAGCATCGGGCCACTTTGGAAGGTCGAAGACGGCGTAATCGTGTGTAGCAGCAGTGGCGGCGGTGAGGCCGAGGGCATGGGTGGCTCACTCGTCACCCTTCAAAAGTTCGGAAACTTCGAGCTCACACTCGACTACAAACTGTCCCCCGGCGGCAATAGCGGCATAATGTACCATGTGGTAGAAGCCGACTCGTTTCCGCATGCCTACAATACAGGCCCTGAATTTCAACTGCTCGACGATGGCACCGACGCTTACGGAGAGCTAAAAGCCGAGCAAATGACCGCTGCCAACTACGATATGTATGCACCCGGCGACAACAAGAAAGTGAACCCTGCAGGCGAGTGGAATTCGGCAAAGATCATCTACAACAATGGCCACGTAGAGCACTGGCTTAATGGCGAAAAAGTGCTTGAATTTGAAGAAAGCAGCGAGGAATGGCAGCAGCGGTACCAAAAAAGCAAGTGGGTGGAATACCCCGGCTGGTGCAAGTTTAAAACAGGCGCCATTGCCCTTCAGGACCACGGCAACCTCACCTGGTTCAGAAATGTAAAGGTGCGGGAATTGTAACAGGCTTTTGTTTGGTGGAAAGGCAATGCATCTGCATTTTATGCTCTGACGTATTGCTCTTTCCATCACTCCTCGGCAATCTTGTTCCGCTTCCAGTGTTTGATCAGCACTTCCTGCATCTGTTGCCAACCCTCAGCTTAACGAAATGCTTAGAAAATCAACCTTATGGATATTGCCTTTCCTGGGAACAATATCTCTGTCATTTTATCTTTTGAAAAAAGACGTAAATGATACAAACGACATTATAGTCGCACAAGAATTTATTTTTCAGAAAGCACCTTTCCCGAGCTGCCATGCTTCTACGATAGCGGAAACTCCAACTGGATTGGTGGCGGCGTGGTTTGGGGGAACGCATGAAAAACACCGGGATGTGGAGATTTGGCTGAGCAGGAAGGTAGATGGGAGGTGGACGCCGCCCGTGTCTGTTGCCAACGGCATTCAGCACGAGGACAAGCGGTACCCCACCTGGAACCCGGTGTTGTTTCAGGCACCGGATGGACCTTTGTACCTTTACTACAAGGTAGGACCCGACCCGCAGGAATGGTGGGGCATGGTCATGACTTCCGCTGATGGAGGCAAAAGCTGGTCTCGTCCGGTAAGATTGCCCGAGGATGTTTACGGCCCTATTAAAAACAAGCCCGAATTGCTCGATGACGGCACGTTGATAAGCGGATCCAGTACTGAGCACGACGGATGGAGGGTTCACTTTGAATTAAGCAACGATAAGGGCAACACCTGGAGAATTGTAACGGTGAACGACAGCATGTTTAATGTGATTCAGCCCAGTATACTTAAATATGCAGATGGCAGGCTGCAGATGCTGGCCCGAAGTATGGAAGGCAGGCTGATTACCAGCTGGTCGGCCGACAATGGGAGAAGCTGGGGAAAAC
>CBFGTI010000176.1:0-11544 GCA_965651695.1 uncultured Imperialibacter sp.
GCTGGCTGGTGAGGCACGCAGCCAGGGATAAAAAAAAGAACCGGGATGGAAAACTTCCACCTCGGTGTTGACTTGAAACATTGAACCTATTCAGGCGCACTGCCGAACAAGAAAAACGCACCTGTATTACGAGCAAATACCTGAAATAGTATGGAGAAGGTATTATTGCGGTGTAAAAACTATCGAATCTTCCTCCTCTGTCGCTGAGTAAAAGAAGGCTGGCGGTAAACAGCCCGGGTAGCCGGGTTGTGCCGTTTCTAGTTTTCCGAAGCAAGGCAGCGTTCTACCAGCTCCATCAGTTGGTCTACCCTGAAGGGCTTGTGCAGGTAGGCATCTGCGCCTGCTTCTTTTGCTGCCCGGGGCAGGTCGAATGCCGTTGATATCATTATGATTTTGAGCGATTGTCCCCAATATCTTTTGAGCGCCATGGTAGCCGCCATACCGCCCATTTCAGGTACCCAAAGGTCCATCAGCACGGCATCAGGTTTTTCTTCTGCGAGGGCATGCCATACGCTTTCGCACTCGTGAACATGTACGACTTTGTAGCCGGCCTTCACCAGCGAAAAAGATACAAGCTCTACGGTGAGTTTGTCGTCGTCACATATCAGGATGGTTTTTTGCATTGGGGTTAGGGAGAGGTACTGCAATCAGCTCAAGCGATGGACTGCCGGAGGTAATTGTATTGCTGCCATTCGTGCAGGTGCTTCAGGTATTTTTCTTTCAATACATGAATGGGGGAGGTTTCCTGCGACTGAAAAAGGTCTTTCAGTAGTTCGTAAGCCCGTTCGTTTTGGCCGATGCTCTTATAGTTGTCGGCAAGGTTAATCCAGGCAATCTTTATTTCCTGAGAGGTTTGTAGGGGGTCGATCTTGCTCATTATTAGCTGGTTAAAACCTTGAAGTTAGAAAAATGACTGCTATAATGCAACATTGTTACTACAACGTTACATTTCACATAATTGTATAGTTACAGAAAAAAACTACCCGGAATGGCGGTGTTTGAAAGTATTGGCAATTGCTGGTCCGTTCGGCTGCTCCACGCGGCTGCAGTAGTAGCGGTTTTGCTATTTTACAACATGTTTTTCGAACAGCTGCCTGTAGAGGTCTTCGGCGTAAGTTTTATAGTTTACAAATGTTTCAGGCTTTAGCACGAAGCCCGCAGCACCAAGTTCGTTGCATTTTTCCTGCACATTGGGTAGCGCCGACGTTGTGGTTATCACTACGGGTATATGGCCAAAATTACTATGGTCTTTAATTTCAGCGAGGATGTCGTACCCGTTTTTGCCGTGCATGTTCAGGTCCGAAAGAATTAAGTCGGGTAGATTGTCCTTATTCGCTTTGAGCCAGGTAAACAGTTCGTCGCCATTCTCAGGCTGTCCTACTATGTCAAAAAGGCCGGTACTGTTAAAGCCTTCTCTCATAAACAGCTGTTCGTCTTCGTCGTTGTCTACAATCAATACCCTTAATTTTTTCATCGCTCCGGTTTTCCTTTCTTTTTTTCATTTAAGGTAAAGTAGAAGGTGGTGCCTCGCCCCACGGTAGACTGCAGCCAGATATTGCCCTGGTGCTGCTCTACTATTTTTTTGCAAATGGAAAGTCCAATGCCTGTGCCGGGGTACTTGGTTTTGGCATTCAGCCTTTTAAAAATTTCGAATACCTTGTTTTGATTTTCCCTGGCAATACCTATGCCGTTGTCGGCTACCGAAAAACGCACAGCCCCCTCAGCTCCCCGTCCCTCTATCTTCACTACCGGTTTTCGGTCGTCGGTAAACTTTAGTGCATTGCTCACCAGGTTTTGAAACAGCTGCGTAAGCTGCACCCTGTCGCCTCTTACGGTGTCTATTTCATTATCAACTACGATCTCAGCATGGGAGGTTTCTATGGCGCTTTTGAGGTTTTGAAGCGTGTTGTTAATCAGCTCATCTACCGGCAGCGGCTCCATTATGGTTTCGCCCCGCCCCACCTGCGTATAATATAGGAGGTTGCGTATAAGCTCCTGCATGCGGTTGGCAGCCGTAGCCGATTTATCAACATAGGTTTTCAGCTCATCTAGTTGCCCGGCCTGCAGCTTCATGTCCATTAGCTGCAGAAAGCTCCGGATGGCCCTGAGGGGCTCCTGCAGGTCGTGCGACGCCACCGAGGCAAAGTTTTCCAACTCCTGGTTGGCCAGGTACAGCTCCCGGTTGGTAATTTCCAGCTCCCGCGCTATGTGGCGGTAGTTTTCGTAGCTTTCCCGCAATTTTTTCTCAGCTTCTTTCCTTTCTGTCAGGTCTCTCGTCACTTTCGAAAAACCCATCAGCTGCTGCCGGGCGTTGTATACCGCTGTAATCACTATGCCTGCCCAAAATCGGCTGCCGTCTTTTCTCAGCCTCCAGCCTTCCTCCTCGTACTTTCCTTCTGCCGCGGCTATCTTCAGCTCGTTGGCGGGTTTGCCCGAGCGGTTGTCTTCCTCGGTATAAAAAACCGAAAAATATTTACCGATAATCTCCTCCGCCGAATATCCTTTTATTTTCCGGGCACCTTCGTTCCAGCTTACGATGCGTCCTTTTTCGTCCAGCATAAAAATGCCGTAGTCGCTCACCTGCTCCACGAGCGACCGGTACCGTTCTTCGCTTTGCCTGAGCGCTTCCTGCTGTTCGCGGCGGTCGGTAAGGTCGCGGGTTACCTTGGCAAACCCCACCAGCTTGTTCTGGTTGTTAAATAGCGCTGTGATAACGATGTTGGCCCAGAATACACCACCCGATTTTTTTACCCTCCAGCCTTCTTCTTCATACTTTCCCGTTTCCCGGGCTATTTTCAGCTCTCTTTGCGGTTTGTCGTCAAGTAAGTCCCCGGCTGTGTAGAAAGTGGAGAAGTGTTTGCCTATAATTTCGTTGGGTGCGTATCCTTTAATCCGCTGTGCACCCTCATTCCATGTTTGTATATAACCGCCGGTATCCATCAGGAAGATCGCGTAATCCTTTACACCTTCTACCATCAGCCTGTAGCGCTCTTCGCTTTGCCGCAGCGCCAGCTCGTGCTCTTTGCTCTGGGTGCGGTCCAGTATCACACAGCTGTAACCCTCAAGCTGCCCGTCGTCGGAATACTCGGCGGTAAAAATGGTTTCAGCCCACAGCCGGGTGCCGTTTTGCTGTATACGCCAGCCTTGGGTGGAAAAAGAGCCGGTTTTTCGCGCCGTCTCCAGCTCATAGTTGCTTTTTACGCTGTCGGTGTTGGGGTATAAAATTTTCAGTGGCTTGTGTAGCAGGTCGTCGGCGTTGTAGCCTGTTACAGCCAATGCAGCCGCGTTGGCCTGCTGGATGTAGCCGTCAGCATCGAGTAAAAGGACGGCGACACCGATGTTTGCTAGAGGTTGAGTGTGGTTGGCGGTTTGCATAAGCGCACTTGAAGATACGAAGTTTTAATTTGATGTCCATCCCACGGATTTGCCGGCAGCATGATGCCGGTGGAAGGAGGAATACCCGGGCGTGACGTGAGACTGGCTGGAGAGCGAGTGTAGGAATGCTCCGGCTGCTTATGCTGAATTAACATTACGATAGTATATTTCAGTTGTGGGCGTTTTTGCCCCCGAAATTACGAGGCTGTGGCTGGCGCAAATGCTTTGGAGAGAGAGGTTGGGGTCTTCGGTAAAGCCGCTTTTCGGATAGGCACAAAAGAGGCTTAGCTTCTCTTCGTGTATAAAGTGCTCCCACAGGTGCTCGAGCTGCACGGTGGCGCCGCTGTGCCCGTTTGCCCAGAGTACCGACACCAGCTCTCCGAAGGCCCGTACCTTGTAACCTACGCCCTTGGCAGAACTAATAATCCGCGACACATAGCGTCTGAACCGGGTGCGGTCGGGCCAGTCTTTTACCATAAAGTGCCCAAGTGCTTCGTCGGCGTTGATGGGGAGGTAGCGCTGCTGCTCCTTCAGTTTGGTAATATTAAAGCCCTGTGCCAACAGCCGCCCGTTCAGGCGCAGCAGGTGGTCGTCGGTGGCGAGTATTACCACGCTGTCGTTGGCCCGGAAGCCGCAAGTTACAAAGCTCTCGAGGGTGGTGAGAAATACCTCTTCGTTTTCGTAGAGTTGAATGAGATGACGACTGGGAGCAATTTCTCCCCAAAAGACATCGATATTGTCTTTTTTCCAATTGAGGTCTTCCACTTTCATGCTGGTTGTAAAACTTACCTAAAAATAATACGGGGCAACCCTTTTGGGTGTCCGCACAAGGAACTCTATAACGTAAGTTAGCGAACTTAATTGAAAATGTAAGAGAATCTTTTACTGCCGGGGTGGACGCGCCGTCTTCATGGGGCCCGGCATACTTAGCAATTATTTGTTCGAAGCCAGGGACTATTACGATGGAAGGATGCCCTCTTTTCTTAGGTTGTCCAACGAGTTGACGGTGAGCGGCTTGCTTATAAAACCGACTACAGGCTCGTAGTTGCGCGCTTTTTCCCTGTCGTGAGGGTCGGCGGAAGACGAAAGGATAACCACTTTGGCGTCGGGCTTATTTTCCAGCGCAACAAATTCGTCCAGAAAATCCCAGCCGCTTTTTACCGGCATGTTCAGGTCCAGCAGAATTAAGCCAACGGTTGGGCAATGTCCCGCCGAAAAAATATCGATAGCTTCCTGTCCGTTGGCGGCAGTAATCACATCGCTGGCGAAACCGCCTTTTTGAAGTGTGGCTTTACACAACAGCAGGGTAACGGCATCATCATCAACACATAAAACACTATTAAGCATCCTCTTTCTCCTTTTTAAAATAAACAGTAAGGCACAGGCCCCGGTTTTCTTCCCCGTCAATCTCGATTTTTCCTCCCAGGGCGCTCACCTGCGAGTGCACCATGTAGAGGCCAATTCCTTTGCCTTCTGTGTGCATGTGAAAGCGCTGGTAGAGCCCAAATAGCCGGTCGGCATATTTTTTTACATTAATACCCCTGCCGTTGTCGGCAAATGTAAGCACCACGTAGTCTGCCTCTTCCCGGCTGCTTATTTCCAGCTTCAACGTTCTTTCGGGCATGCGGTACTTCAGTGCGTTGGTAAGCAGGTTGAGGAAAATGCTTTCAAGGTATGCCGGGTTAAAATACACACGTGGCGCCTGCTCAAACGACGTTTCGATAATTGGGTCAACGGCTGCCAACTCGCCCTGCATCAGGTTTTTCACCTTTTCCCATTTTTCGCTCAGGTTAATGTGCCGCTTGCCAACTTCCGGGTTCTGTTTAACGATCAGTATTTTCACCAGGTCGTTGATGGTGTCGTTCAGCTGGTGGGTGGAGGTTTCGAACAACTCCACGTATTTCCGTGTCTCTTCGTCGTTGATGCGGGAAGTGTCCATCAGTTGCAGTATGCCCAACAGGTTGGAGAGTGGCGCCCGAAGGTTGTGGGAGGTGATAAACGAAAACTGCTTGAGGTCCTGGTAGTTTTGCGAGAGCTCTTTGATGAGCTGCTCCCTTTCGTCCTCTTGCTTTTTGCGCTCGGTAATGTCGCGGTAGTTGAGCACAATGGCATTGATGTAAGGGTTGCTGAGCTGGTTGTGGAAGGTAGATTCGATCCAGGTGTATTGGCCATCGGCTTTTTTAAACCGGTATTCTATTTTTCGGATATCGTCAGGGTTTTTCAGCACTGCTTCAAAGCTTTCGTCTACCCGTTGTCTGTCGGAGGGATGGATCAGCTCCGACCGGTCTTCGCCCACATAGTCTTCTTTGTCGTAGCCCAGTATTCGTTTGCCGGAAGGGCTCATGTCCAGTACTTTTTTGTTGGCGTTGATGATCGTTAAGCCGTCGCTGCTGTTTTCAATCAACGCCCTGAACCTCTTTTCGCTATTGGCCAGCCTTAGTTCTGCCTGCTTGCGCGCCTCAATTTCGTGGGTAGTACCAAGGATCTTACGAGGTACGCCGTTTTCAAAAACCACCGAAAACCTGTTAAGAACGTACACATAGGCACCATCGGCCTTCTTGAACCGGTATTCGGGTGTCCACAGCTTTTTAGACGGTGTGCGCATGGCTTCTTCGTAAATAGCAAACAGCTCCGCCTGGTCGTCGGGGTGGATGAGGCTGGCCATGAAGTCGGACGTTACTTCACAGTTTTCAAGGTCGTACCCAAACAGGTTTTTATAACCCTGCCCGGTTACGTGTACCATGCCTGTGAGCAGGTCGCTTTCGTAAATGGCATCGCTGGTGGCATTGGCTACTGCCTCGTAGGCCTCTTTAATTTGTGTAATTTCCTGTTGTATCAGGTAGGTTTCGGTAATGTCGCGCGAATTGGCCACAATGCCGGCTATTACCGGGTCCTCTGTCATGTTGGTGGCGGTGGTTTCTATCCAGCGCCATTCGCCCTTTCCGTTCTTAAACCGAAAGGGGTCCACTTTTACTCTTTTTTTGGTCTGAAGCGTCTGAAATTGGCTAAGCGTGCTTTCTGCATCGTCAGGATGAATGAAGTGAAATGCGTTTTTGCCAATCAGTTCTTCGGGGGCAATGCCAAGAATACGTTGAGAGGTAGGGCTAACGTACTTGTAAATCCCACCATCATCTAAAATGCTTATTAAATCCGATCCTTCCTGCACCAGCAACCGGAAGCGCTGCTCGTTTTGCTGTAAGGCTTGCTCCGCTCGCAGTTTTTCAGATACATCTATGGCAAGGATTAACCGCGCAGCAGCGCCATGGAAATTGATGGTGCTGCTTTGGATTTGCACGTGGATAAGCTGCCCGTCTTTTTTAAAATGCCGGTATATTCCCGACTTATAATCGCTCTTAATTCTCAATCGCTCAACCTCCTTTTCAATCAATGGCTGGTCTTCCGGTGGCCGGATGTCGCGGATTGTGATGGCCAAGAATTCCTCCCGGCTGTAGCCATACAGCCGGCTTGCGGCATCGTTTACATCTAAAAACTGATACGTGTGCAGGTCGTATACCCACATGGGCATAGGGCTTTGCTGAAACATGTCGCGGTATCGTTTTTCAGATGCCTTCAGCTCTGCGTTTTTTCGCTGCAGTATTTCCTCCTGCAGCCGCTTTTGCGTGATATCCTGAAAAATTCCGTGAATACCTAGAGGCTGGCCCTCGCGGTTTTTTACGTATTCGCTCTCTGAAAGCACAAACCGGACGTTCCCATTCTTTCTTACAATCCGATGCACAAACGACCGTGGTTCCAGGTCTTCTGCCGCTTTTTCGATGATGGATTTTACTTCTTCAATGTCGTCGGGATGTATCCTCGCAAAGTAGTTTTCCATTGTCGCCGGTATTTCACCGGGATCATACCCCATTATCCGGTAGGTTTCGTCGGACCACGTGGTAGTGTGAGCCACAAAATCGAGCTCCCAGCTACCCACGTTGGCCAGTGCTTGCGCCCTCTTTAAACTGAGCTCGCTTTCAACCAGCCGTCGCTCTGCTTTTTTTCTTACCGTTATGTCGCGAAGAAAGCCACAGAAAAAGTAATCCTCGCCTTCCTGCACGGGTACAATGCTCATTTCAACGGGGAATACTCTTTTTCTTTTGTCGATTGCCTGCATTTCTACGAGGCTGTTCAATATGGGGCCACCGGTGCCGCCTTTCCGGTAGGCTTCAAGCCCTTTTTCATGTTTTTCGCGCCACTGCTCGGGGATAATCAGCTGCGAAAGCTTTTGGCCAAGGGCCTCACTGGTCTTCCAGCGAAATATTTTTTCGGCCTGCGAATTCCAAAAGGTTACGTACCCCTGCGGGTCGATGCATATAATGGCATCGAGGGCGGCATCCATTATTAACCGCTGCCTCTCTTCACTTTGCCTGAGTGCATTTTCGGTGAGCACCTTTTCGGTAATGTCTTTAAAGTACACCGAAATCCCCTCTTCCGACGGGTAGGCGCTGATGCTAGTCCAGCTTTTCAGCGGGATAAAATAATCTTCGAAATGCGTAGCCACCCGCTCCGTGAGGGCTTTGCTGTAGTTGGTAAACGAGGTGGGGTACGCCGTCTTGTCAAAAAAATCCCAAAGGTTTCTACCCAAAATATCTCCCTTTTTCACGCTCGTCATGTGTTCGGCGGCGCTGTTCCAATAGGTTACATTCCAATTGAAGTCTACAGTAAAAAAAGCATCGCCAATGCTTTCGAGGATGCCCGTTATTTTACGGTTGGTTTCGGTTAGTTTTTTTTTAGCCTGTTTAAGCTTTTTCAGGCTCTTTTTTAGCTGTTGCTCTACCAGTAGCTTTTCGTTGTGCTCCCTCGCTTCATTTAAAGCTCTTTGAATTTTGGGCACCACCTGGTACATTTTCTCCTTGAGCACGTAATCAGTAGCCCCCTGCTTTATAAGCTCGACCGCATTTTCTTCTCCTATGGTGCCCGATACAAAAATGAAGGGCACATGGGGGCACAGCTGTTTTTTTATTTTGAAAGCGGTGGGGCCATCGAAGCCAGGTAGTGAATAGTCGGAAAGTATTATTTCAGGAATATAGTTGACGAGTGCTGCCTCATATCCCTCCCGTGTTTCCACGATTGTCGTCTCATGGTTTATGCCCCCCTTTTTTAATTCGTATAAGAGGAGTTCTATATCGTGAGGATCGTGTTCAAGAATTAAAAGTCTTATAGTATCCGGCATCTACGTGTTCAGGTCGATAGAAGGTGGCTGGTTTAACGACAGCCAGTATTTTCCGAGCTCGGAAACGGCCTCAACAAAATCAGCATACTCTACGGGTTTTACCAGGTAGCTGTTTACGCCCGACTCATAACTGGCCGCAATGTCCTTTTCCTCCTTCGATGAGGTAAGAAATACCACCGGTATCCCCCTGGTTCGGGCGTCTGCTTTTAACATTTTCAGTACTTCCATCCCGTCTACTTTTGGCATTTTCAGGTCGAGTACAATCAGTTTCGGTGTTTGGTCAAACGCACGATGCTGGTATTCGCCTTTGCAGAATATAAAGTTGAGGGCTTCCTCGCCGTCGTTTACGTGAACTATTTGGCCTGCCTGCGTAATTTTCCGCAGGGTGCGCATGGTAAGTTCAGCGTCATTCAGATTATCCTCCGCCAGGAGGACATCAATCTTAGGTAGTAACATTTGGAAAGCAAGTTATTGAGAAGCGTAAATCGTAGTGATGTAAATTTAGCCAAAAACTTACATGTTGCCCGATTATAATGCGGGTAAAGAAAAGTAAAACGTAGCGCCTTTGTTTACTTCCGCCTCTGCCCACACTTTGCCCCCGTGCTTCGCCACAATACGTTGCACTATTGCCAGGCCCACTCCTGTGCCCTCAAATTGCTCGGGGCTGTGCAGCCGCTGGAAAACGCCAAACAGTTTGGAGCTAAATTCCATGTTGAAACCGGCGCCATTATCCTTAAAGTAGTACACGTTTGTCGTGTTTTCTTTGTAAGAGCCTATTTCTATGCGTGGGTTATTTTTTTTAGAAGAATATTTGACTGCGTTGGAGATGAGATTATAAAACACCTGGTACAGCAGTTTGTAGTCGCCACTTACCGGCAGCAGTTCTTTCACTTCTACCTGCGCCGCACTTTGCTGCTGGTTCACTACCTCGGCCACTATTTCCCTCACTACTTCGGCTGTATTTGTTTCACTTTTGCGTATTTCCTTACGTCCCAATCGGGAGAACTCCAGCAGGTCGTCGATGAGTGCGCCCATTCGCCTGGCGTTTTGCTGGATAACGGAAAACAGCCTCGTTTGCTCTTCGTCGAAAACCGGGCCGTATTCCTCCCTGATAATGGCCGCATACCCGTTGATGGAGCGCAATGGGGCACGCAGGTCGTGCGAAATGGAATAGGAGAAAGCCTCCAACTCGCTGTTGATTTCGTGCAGTTGCTCCACTTTCTTGTTCAAATCGGCATTCAGCTGCTGTATCTCTTTTTCCGATAGTTTTTGTTGTGTTATGTCGCGCTCAGTAATGGCTATCGACTTGAGTACGTTGTTGGAATCGAACAGCAGCGAGGCCGAAAACACCACGTCGATCATCTTCCCGTGCTTGGTAATCCGCCTGGTTTCAATGGCCTGCACTTTCTTGTTTTTTAGGATGCTGTTAATCAACGCCTGCGCTTCTTGCATCAGGTGTTCGGGCACTATGTTCCACACTTTCATGTTGAGTGCTTCGGCTTCTGTAAAGCCATAGATTTTGGTGGCACCTTCGTTCCACGAGATAATCTGCCCGTCGGGGTTGTGCAGGTACACGGCGTCGTTCGACTGCTTTACCACCGCCGCCAGGTAGTTTTTAATTTCCTGCGCCTCTTTGGTTTCGGTAATGTCGCGGGCATTGGCAAACCACAGCCCGTCTTTTTTTATCACGTTCCAGTTAAACCACCTTACCTGCCTTTTTTTGGTATAAACCTGGGTTTCGCAGGAAAACCGGTCGTCTCCATCTTTAGCGAACTTCTGCACGGTGGCATGGCAGTCTTTGGCGAGGTAAAAAAGCAGCGATGTGCCCCGCACTTCCCGGGCCGCATACCCCAGCAAAGCTGTTACGGCGTCGTTTACTTCTTCAAACCGCAGCGTGGCGGCATTGATAATGCAAATAATATCGGCCGAGTTATTGATTAGCAGGGCGTATCGTTCAAGCGCGGCATTTTTTTCCTGGAGCAGTTTTTTCTGGTGGTACAGCTGCAGCAGTACCGCCACTTTTGCCTCGGTTACCTCCTTGTCGAGTGGCTTGTGCAGGTAGTCGATGGCGCCTTCCTCAAAGCCTTTCATTACAAAATGGTGTTCTTTTTTTTCGGCCGTGGCAAAAATAATGGGTATGTCCCGCGTTCTCTTGTTCGATTTCACAATCTGCGCCACTTCAAATCCGTCCATCTGCGGCATTTGTACATCGAGGATGATGAGGTCTACCCGCTCGTTTAAAATTATCTTCAGGGCCTCCTTGCCGGTGGTAGCCCCTACAAAGCTTCTGTCGGGCTGGGCAAGCATTTGCTGTAGCGCAAAAATGTTGCGCTCTTTATCGTCTACAATCAGAATACAGAATTTGGCGGGCTCGGGCATGGGCTAGTAGTGGCAGTCGGTTAAAAGAAAGTTTTCTATTCCCTTCAGGTCGAGAACCTGCTGTACCTTGCCGGTGGCTATAGCGGCCTGTGGCATGGTGGGAAACTGGGCGCTGGCCGGGCTTTGGGCAATGGTGCTGCCAGCGCAGCGGCGGATGTGGCTAATGCCCTCGGCACCGTCGGCGTTGGCCCCTGTAAGCACTATGCCCAGCAGCCTGCTTTTGTATACCTCGGCGGCTGTTTCGAAAAGCACATCTACCGACGGCCGGCTGTAGTTTACCAGCCTGTCGCTGGTGAGAGAGAAAGTGCGGTTTCTCTCAATCAGCAGGTGGTAGTCGGGCGGTGCAAAATAGATGGCAGGAGCTTCTATTTTCTCTTTTTCGTCGGCCTGCTTTATCCTAAGCTTTACCCGGGTTTGCAGCACTTCTTCCAAAAGCGTGCGTTCATCGCGGGCACGGTGCTGCACCACTATAATGGGGATGGGGTAGGTGGGGGGCAATTTCCCAAATATGCTCGAGAGTGCCATCAGGCCGCCTGCGGAAACGCCGATTACAATTGCGTCGAATTTTGTTTTCATTCGTCTGCCATTCAGCCGGTTTTTATAAATATCTTTTCCTTTCT
>CBFGTI010000177.1:0-11365 GCA_965651695.1 uncultured Imperialibacter sp.
TTTGATGTATCTGCTTCGGTTGCCAGCCAAGTTTAGTAAGCTGATGAACCTGAAATCTTTTTGGCTGTCATGTGAGCCACATGCCAGGGGAGCGGCAGAAACCCGAAACCTTCTACGCGATCTTGTGACTCACATGCCAGGGCAGCCGCAGAACCCCGAACCTAAAAACTAAAAACTCAGAACTCAGAACTAAAAACTAAGAACTAATAAGCTTATAGCCTATCCCATGCACAGTAAGTATAAGCTTAGGGTCGTTGGGATTGGTTTCGGTTTTCTGGCGAAGCTTTAAAATAAAATTATCTACCGTGCGTGTGGTGGGTTGGGCTTCGTAACCCCACACAAATTCGAGCAGGTCGGCCCTGCTTACTATCTCATTTTTATTTTCGAGCAGAAACTTCAAAATATCAAATTCCTTGTGCGACAGCTTCACAGGCTCCCCGTTCTCATAGGCTTCGTAGTGTTTGAAGTCGATCTGGAGCCTGCCAATGGTGGCGTAGGTTATAACCTCCTTCGATTGTTTTGGTGCCGAAGTTTCCACCCGCCGAAGTATGGCTTTTACCCGTGCAATGAGCTCTCTCAGACTAAACGGCTTCGTTATGTAGTCGTCCGCACCAATTTCCAGTCCCAGCACTTTGTCTATTTCCTCGCCTTTGGCGGTTAAAAAAATGATTGGCGTTTTTATCCCAAGCTTGCGGGCTTGCCTGCACACGTCAAAGCCCGACATCCTCGGCATCATTGCATCCAGTATTATCAAATCATAGCTGCCGCTTTGTATTTTCTGCAGCCCTTTTTCTCCGTCTTCGGCAAGCTCCACCCGGTAGCCCTCATACTCCAGGTTGTCCTTCAAACCCATTCTCATGTGAAGCTCGTCCTCTACAATCAGAATATTTGTCATGATTTGATCTGTTTATCTTCAAAAATAGGGAACATCAGCTTAAAAGTGCTGCCTTTTTCGGGATCGCTTTTTACCAGTATTTGACCCTTGTGTGCTTCCATTATATGTTTTACGATCGAAAGGCCCAATCCCGCGCCTTGGGCGTTGTAAATGTCGCCCTGGGTTACCCTGTAAAACTTGTCGAAAATCTGGCGAATCTTCTTGTTTTCAATGCCCACTCCCTTATCCGAAATGGCGATAACCACGTGCTTGCCATCTTTTTCGGTTGCAATTTTTATGTGCTTTACGTCTTTGCTGTACTTAATAGCATTGTCTATCAGGTTAATAATGGCCTCCACCACGGCGTCTTTGTCGGCCTGCACCAGTGGCAGCGGTTCAGTAAGTTTCACCTCGTATTCAAAACCCTTGTTTTGCAAATGAAATGAGTAGGTGTGCAGCACGTCGGTTGCAATGCCATTGAGCGACACAGTTTCGAAGTGGTAGCTCTTTTTGTTTGCCTCTATTTGAGAGAAGTTCAGAATCTTGTTTACAATGTTGGTAAGCCGGGCGGTTTCCTTGGCAATAATCTCATAATACTCTTTCTTTCGCTCCTCGGTCGGTACCCGGTTCATAAGCAGCGTTTCGGCAAACATGCTTATCAGTGCCAGCGGCGTGCGTATTTCGTGCGACACATTACTCACAAAATCCGACTTAGTTTGGGCAAGCTGCACTTCTTTTTTAATGCTGCGAAATACCACTACAAAGCCCATGGTGAGCACCACCGTTACCACGCCCAGTAGTGTCAGGTTGCTATTGGTGCGTTCCCTGGTAATGGCCGCTATTGAGTTGCCCGGCACATAAAGCTCAAGGTCGAACGCAGGCAGCAGCCAAATTGGGTTCGACTGGGCCTTGTTTTCCATGAGCGAATCGGTAGTGAAAATGAGCTGCCCTGAGCTTCTTCTGGAGGCTGACAGTACAAACTCATCGCCGGCTACCTGCTCCATTTTCGGGCCCAGTAGCTCTTCAATAAAGTCGGCCGGCTGAAGAATGACCACGCAGATGGTATACTTTGCGGGGGTATCGCCCAATACAAAAAGTAGTGTGTTGTAGATGTTTTCTCCTACTTCAATTTCCTTGTAGGCTTCAAATTTGCGAAAACCTGCAGCCCTGTAGCCTTTCAATTTTTTAACCAACGTAGAGTCACTGTCGATACTGTTTTGCAGAAAGCCGAAGATTTCGTTCTGGGGAATCGGCTCTTTGGTATAGTACACAGGTTCCTCGCTTAAAGTGAGCGGCAAAAAAATGATTCCCGATACTCCCGGCAAGCTGCTTACAAGCTCTGTGGAAAGCCGGGCATCCCTCGTCCATGCTTCCTCTATCCGGTTGGCCATGCTGTTGATTACGTCGTCGGAGTATTGGTTGATGGAAAAAAGGAAGGTTTCCAGCTGTTTGGAGTAGATTGATTCGAGCACCTTTTCGTTCTCATTCAGCGACCGGACCTCAAATATCATCAGCACAGCAATAGGCAGTACGATGACGAGCATTAGTATGAATGAAATTTTAGCGAACGAAGTCTTCATGAGTTTAACCAATCTGGAAATACGCAACTTAAGAAGTAAAGTAATGCCCGGGTGACATTTTTTTACAGAATGAGCCGTGGAGATCTTTTTCTGACGGCATATCCGTTCCACTGTACCAGATGCGGCCGGAATTTTT
Source organism: uncultured Imperialibacter sp. (assembly GCA_965651695.1). Lineage (GTDB taxonomy): Bacteria > Bacteroidota > Bacteroidia > Cytophagales > Cyclobacteriaceae > Imperialibacter. The sequence goes on from CBFGTI010000177.1 coordinate 2,591, forward strand.
ATTGAAAAGCGTCCGCTAGCAGAGTCGGACCACGGGTTTCCAGCCCGTGCTTTCTAAAGTACCGGGTTGAAAAACCCGGTGTACGTCAGTGCCTTACCTTTTTTAGTGCCACTCTGGGGGCTTTATGTGTGCCTTCGAAAATGTTTAACCCGGATTTTGCCGGTTCGTAGTATTTTTCAACGAAATGTGCCGTCGACTGTGGACGGCGGACCGTCGACTTTTAAAAGCCGTCAATTGCCGCTATCTTGAAATCGCTTTTATCTAACCTCCTTAACTATTCAAAATGACCTCTTTCAGCATTAATCCCGATATTACCATAGCATCAACTTTGCCCGCTGCTTTTTACAAAGACGAAGCCTTGTTCGAGCGCATGAAAGAATCAGTCTTTGCTCGCTCCTGGCAGCTGATAGGTCAGGAAAGCCTGGTAGCGATGACGGAAAGTGCGTATCCATTTTCGCTGCTCGAGGGATTTTTGGACGAGCCGCTGCTGCTCACCAAAGATGCGCAAGACAAACTGCACTGCATGAGCAACGTGTGTACGCACCGTGGTGCTTTGCTGGCAATGAACCCCGGCAGAACAAAGAAGCTGATTTGCCAGTACCACGGCCGCCGTTTTGCCCTCGATGGCACCTTCGAGCACATGCCGGAGTTTGGCGATGCTCGCGACTTCCCCCGTGGCTGCGATAGCCTCCATAAGCTGGACCTGAAGAGCTGGTTTGGCTTTTTGTTTACCTCCCTGGCACCCGCTTACGACTTCCAGAAAGTGCTAGATACCATGCAGGAGCGGATCGGTTTTCTCGATAGCTCACAGTTTCGGTTTGCGCCCGAGTTTAGCCGCGACTACCTGGTAAATGCCCACTGGGCGCTCTATTGCGACAATTACCTGGAAGGTTTTCACATACCCTTTGTGCACAAAGACCTGAATGCGGTGCTCGATTACGGCAGCTACGACACCATCATTTACGACCACTGCAACCTGCAGATCGGGTATGGCAAACCCGGCAGCGACTGCTTTGAGCTGCCCGCAGGCCACCCCGATGCCGGTAAGATAATTTCGGCATGGTACTACTGGGTGTTCCCCAATATGATGTTCAACTTCTACCCGTGGGGGCTGTCGGTCAATATAGTAAAGCCACTTTCCATCAACCGCACCAAACTGAGCTTCCTTACCTTTATCTACGATGAAAAAAGGTACAGCGAAGGTGCCGACAAAATGATCGATAAAGTAGAGCGGGAAGATGAATTTGTAGTGGAAGCAGTGCAAAAAGGCATTCGTTCACGCTTTTACCCCTCCGGCCGGTTCTCTCCAAAAAGAGAGAAGGGAGTGCATCACTTTCACGGACTTTTGGCTAAATTTATAGAAGGCAGATAAACAGGCGACGGACAAAAATACCTAAAACTAGGTATAAATCTGATGCCGGAGCGACCTACTTTTACGAATTAATTATTTTTTACCTAACCCCATATGACCATGGAAATGTTAAAAGCAAGGTTTTTTAATGGAAGACAGTGTGAATTTCGTTTTGCCGGAGCCGGTAGAAGAACTGATCCTAAACCAGTGGCAGCACCTGAACCGGATTCTGGGACTCAGTCCAATGGAGGTGATGGAGATGGTGGAGATAAGGATGGCGACGAAAAATAATTGGATGTTATGAGGCAAATGTGTTTAGCCGGAATTGCTATTCTAGTAAGTTACAGTTTTGCCTTTGGCCAAATTAAAAAGAGCAATAAGGAGGTGGATAGCCTCCTCGTTCTCTTTGAAAAAGTAAGGTATAATTACCCTGATTCTGCTCTTGATTATGCTTCAACACTCGAAGGACTTTTTTTGCTTGAAGAAAATGGTCATAGTCTTGCGGATCTTTATAGGGATATTGGAATTATTTTCAAAAATAAAGGAGAATTCGGTCGATCAATAGAATTTCATCAGAAGTCTGTCCAAATCTTCAAGTCTCTTGGAGATTCAGCTGGAGTGGCTGCGAATTACAATAATTTGGGTAATACATATAAATATATTGGACACAGGGAAAAGTCTCTGGATTATTATCTGAAATCGGCAATGCTACGCGAAAAGTATAGTAAACCTTCCGAATATGCCACAGTGTTGTATAACATAGGAAATTATTATGGGAATGAATTGGGAGAGTTAGGCAAAGGTGAGGAGTACTACATGAAGGCCAAAGAGATACTTGAAACCGTCAATGATCCGAGTGGTTTAGCTGATCTTTATTATAATCTTGGCCTGCTGAATAACAAGTTGCTTAACTACGACAAGGCAATTGAATTTTATGAGCGATCAATGGCATTATATAAGCAGCTAAATTACGAACATCTGTTCCCGTTGATCTGGAATAATATCGGGGCTGTTCATAGCAAACGGGGAGATTATGCTACCGCTAAGATTTACTATTTAAGAGCCTACGATGGATATAAAGTGTATGATAGTAAGTACAACTTTTGTTTTAATCTGATAGGGCTGGCAAATCTTGAAAGCAAGTTGGGTAATTATGAAAAGGCCCTTGAATACGCACAAGAATTAGAAGGTGTTTCCACCGAAATTACAGCCCTGAAGCATAATGTGAATGCTCAGGAAATTTTTTATCAGATTTATCACCGTCGGGGTGATTACAAAAAAAGTCTTTTTTACTCCGATAGGTTCCATCTACTTAGAGATTCTTTAACAAACATCGAAAAAAACCAAACCATCCAGGAGCTTACCATCCGCTACGAAACCGAGTTGAAAGAAAAGGAGATTGAGAAACTCTCGAACGAGAAGGAAATGAAGGAGAAAGAGGTGATGCTGGCTACTACCGAAAAGAACGCCTATCTCGTAGCCATCTTTTTTGCTGCCGCCCTGGCACTGGCCTCTATCGGCTTTTTTAACCAGCGGCACAAAGCCACACAGCTGAGCAGCGAAAAAGCGTTGGAGCAAAGAAACAAGCAAATAGACGTACTGCTACAGGAGCAGGAGATAAGCTCGCTCAATGCCATGCTCGAAGGACAGGAGCAGGAGCGTATCCGCATAGCCGAGGAACTGCACGACCGGCTGGGTAGCTTGCTCTCGGCCATCAAGCTCAACTTTAATGGCTGGATTGGCAAGAAAGACCTCTCCGCCGAAGAAATAGCCGAGTACTCGTCGAAAACCAGTGGCCTGCTCGATGAGGCGGTTACCGAGGTGCGCCGCATCTCTCACAATCTGTCGTCCGGGCAAATCTCCAAATTCGGTCTGTTGAAGTCGATGGAGGACTTGGCCGACACGGTGAACAGGTCCAACGGGCTGTCGATGAAGGTAATGCACTTTAACCTGGACAAGAGGTTGCCGGTGGAGTTGGAGACCACCATCTACCGGATTGTGCAGGAAATGCTGGCCAATGTGCTGAAGCACTCACGGGCCACAGAATTTACTGTGCAGCTTAGCAGAACGGACGAAAGTGTGATCCTCACCGGGGAAGACAACGGTATCGGCTTCGATCAGGCTGATGCAATGAACAAGGGTGGGATGGGGCTGCAGAATATTGAAAAAAGGGCTCGGAAACAGAAGGGGCAATTTTCTGTTGATACAGCCCCCGGCCAAGGCACGATATTTACATTTGAATTTCCATTGACCTCATGAGTAAAATAAAAGTATTAATTGCGGATGATCATCACCTGATGATCGATGGGTTACAATCACTGTTGGACTCCGTAGACGGAATCGAAATAGTGGGAGTAGCGCACGACGGGCACGAAGCGATAACCTTCGCGTCAAGAAAACCCGTGGATGTGATTTTGCTGGACATCCAAATGCCGAAAATGAACGGTTTTCAGGTGGCGGCCGAGCTTAAAACAAAGCGGCCTGAAATCAAACTGCTGGTGCTAACCATGTACGACAAGCCGGGCTTCATTAGGGAACTGCTTGAATCCGGAGTGGATGGCTATGTGCTGAAAAACACTGGCAAGGAAGAGCTGGTTGAGGGTATTCGGGCAGTAATGCAGGGCGAAAGGTATTTCAGCAAGGAAGTGGAAACGATTTTTTTTGATAGCCTGAAGAAAAGCAAAGATGACACAGCTTTCCTCACTACCCGGGAGGTGGAAATTATGAAGCTAATCGCACGGGAATTTACCTCACAGGAAATCGCAGAGCAGCTTTTCCTAAGCCACTTCACTGTCGATACCCACCGCAAAAACATCATCAGCAAGCTGGGAGTAAAAAACACCGCCGGATTGATTCGCTATGCCTATGAGAACGGATATTTTGAGCTGAAGAATTAGGAACTCATTTTTTAGTTCTGAGTTTTTAGTTCTGAGTTCAGGAGGGCCTAACCTCTAACCTTCAGCTTCTAACCTCCAGCTACTAACTTCTAGCCACTAACGTCCAGCTTCTAACCTCTAACCTCTAACCTCCAGCTTCTAACCTCTAACCTCTAACCTCCAACCTCCAGCTTCTAACCTCCAGCCTCCAACTTCTAACCACTAGCCTCCAACCTCCAGCTTAACCTCACAGCCTTTTACATCATCCAACGTTCGGCAACCTGCCAGGGCCATATTCAACTCAAAGTCGGCCACCAGGTTCCGTACCACTTCATATACACCTTGCTCGCCAGCCAGCGCCAGGCCATACACATAGGGTCTGCCTATGCCCACCGCACTGGCACCCAGGGCAAGGGCTTTCATCATGTCGGTGCCCGACCTTACGCCAGAGTCCAGAATGAGCGGAAAGCCGTCGCCGACTGCGGCTTTTATTTGTGGTAGCATTTCAATTGTGCTCACGGCCCCATCCACTTGCCGGCCGCCGTGGTTCGAAATGATAAGGCCATCCATTCCATGCTCCACGGCAAGCTTTGCGTCTTCCGGGTGCAGTATGCCTTTAAGGAGTATCGGAAGCTTTGTCTTCGTTCTTAGAAAAGACAGGTCATCCCACTCGAGCGACGGTCTTGAGTAGATGTTGATAAACTGGCGCACGGCAGCTAAGGGCTCGCCCGACAAAAGGTTTTTGAGAAAGTTGCCGGGGTAGTTGTTCAGTAGCTGAAAAAGACTGACGAACGAAGCGGGTCTTATTTTTCTTTCAATTTTAGTTTCTTCTGCAATCGCTTTCTCTTTCAAAAGCCTCATAAAAACCGGGTCGCTGGTATACTGCGCGATGCCTTTGGCCTTTAAAAAAGGAAGATAAGCAAGGTCGAGATCTTTGGTGCGCCAACCCAGCATGGTGGTATCCAGGGTTACTACAATGGCGCTGCATCCGCAGTTTTCGGCACGTTTTACAAAGCTTTCCACCAGCTCATTCGATTTGCTCCAGTAGAGCTGAAACCATCGGGGTCCGTCGCCCATGGCTTTGGCTACGGCTTCCATCGGCACCGAAGCCTGGTTTGAGAAAATAAATGGTATGCCAAGCCGAGCAGTTGCTTTGGCCACAGCTACGTCTGCCTTTTTATGCACCATTTCCAGCACTCCCACCGGCGACAACAGCAGCGGGGCCGATAGCTGGGTGCCCAAAAGTGAAAGGGCGGTGCTTCTTTTCGAAACGTCTTTAAGCATTCGTGGAACGATCCTCCACCGCTCAAAGCCTTCGCGGTTGTTTATTATTGTTTCGCCTCGCCCTGCGCCTCCAACTATGTATGCTTTGGCTTCCCTGGTCATGTGTTTGCCGGCCTTTTTTTCCAGCCTGGCAAATTCCACCGGTATTGTGGGTTTTATGCCGGCCAGGCCGTTGAGATAGATCCTCTTTTGCCAGCCGGGTGCATCAATTTCAGCCATTGGGGAGAGTTAGTGTAAGTAGGTTTCGCTTATAATTCTAAGCCACAGTTGCTTATTTTGGCCTCCTGCCAGCGATCATTAGAGAGCACGTGGGCAGTATTAATGCCGTGGCTGAGAAGCAGATTGGCTGTTTCGCTAAAAAAGCTTGTCATTTCATCGGGCACATGGCTATCGGAGTTGATTACCACAGGAATTCCCATATCGCGAATGTGCTTAAAAGCCCAGGTTGAAGGATAGGTGGTTACGCTTTTCTTTTTGTAGAGCCCCCGGGTGTTAATTTCCAGCATCAGGCCCTGGTGGCGGATCAAATCCAGCGTTTGCAACACCTCGTTTCTGTACCAGGTGTCGTCCTCGTTGAAAAGAGCACCACCCACATTCTGCATCTTTATCTTATCCAAATGCCCTACAATGGTCGGGGGAGCTTCCATAATCATTTGGCGAGTGAGCGAAAAGTAGCGGTTCAGGGCGGCCTTTATATCATTTCGAAATATTTTTTCGAGCCCATCGAGAAAAACTTTATGTGCTCCATCAATTTCCCAAGGGGTACCGTCTTCAAACGTATCGACAAAATGCACTGATCCGATAGTATAATCGAGGTCGGCTGCAGCAATCCACTCACTCTTAACCGATACTACATCCGGAATGAAGTCCACTTCCAGCCCGGTATAAACTTCAATTATTCCGAGGTATTTGGCTTTTCCGGCTTCTACCTCAAACAGATAGTCCTCCAGGTCTTCCATTTTCATGGTCCAGGGCCAGGCAAACGGTGTAGGAGCGTGCGAAGAAAAGCCATACGACAGCATACCCCTGTTGCAGGCCTCGCCGAGGAACTCGGTTACGGAGCCCTTTCCGTCGCAGTAATGCGTGTGACTATGATAGTTGGTCCAGCCCATGGTATTTACAATTTGCAAAAAAAGATATTGTAAAGCAGCAGAAATGTGACAATCAGCGTGCAAGAAATAGGTTTTGTTTAAAAAATGCTGTGTCTAATCGTTGACTGAGTATCTTTGCAGGGTAAAAAACTGAGAAATGAAAAAATACATCCTAATCGTGTTTGTTGCGCTTTTGGCCGCTTGCGGTACAAAAGAAGCGAAACAGAAGGCTGAAGAAAAGGCTGAATATACATCTTTTGGCGAGGTTATCTCCGCGGAAAAAGCGGCGCCGGTAATGCAACTGACGAGTATGGAGGGCGATTCTGTTTATACGAGAGTGACAGGAAAAGTAGTTGATGTATGCCAGGCCAAAGGCTGCTGGATGAAGCTGGATCTCGGCAATAACGAAACCATGCGGGTGACCTTCAAAGACTACGGTTTTTTCGTGCCGAAAGATTCGAAAGGCAAAGAAGTAGTGATTGAGGGTGTAGCAGTCAGGAAAATTACCCCTGTTGACGAACTACGTCACTATGCCCTTGATGCCGGCAAGTCGGAGGAGGAGATTGCCCAAATTACCGAACCACAGGAAGAGCTCGCTTTTGAAGCTGTTGGCGTGCTGATGAGGTAGTTTTAAGTTTAGAGTTTAAGGTTTAAAGTTTTCCCGTGCAGAGGCTTCTGAGGGTAGGTGAAGCCTTATGCAAAGACTAATACCGCGCCGAAGATTGACTTGATCGTGCATCAATCATTAACTGTCTGGCAGGACCGTCAAAGAAAAATTGAACCTTGGATTTATCGAGTTGCTCAGACTTTATCGCAAACAGATTAAAAGCTAAACTACCTCTCCGATACAGATTGAAGCTAAGCAGCCAGCCAAAGCCATGGCACCCCCAGCTTCCAGCCGGCTCAAAACTTAAAACTGAGAACTCAAAAACTATATCTTATTATAGGAAGTAATAATGCCTTTGATAAGCGCCGAGCTAAAGCCCTGATGCTCCATTTCATTGAGGCCCGCTATGGTGCATCCCTGAGGTGTAGTCACCTTGTCAATTTCATATTCCGGATGCCGGCCCCCTTCCATTAGCAGGCTCGCAGCGCCCTTTACGGTTTGGGTTGCAATAAGCTGAGCCACCTTGGCACTGAAGCCTATTTCGATGCCCCCCTGCGATGCAGCCCTTATGAACCTGAGGGCATAGGCCACACCGCAAGCGCCCAAAATGGTGGAGGCATTCATCAGCTCCTCCTGTATGTAAATAGCCTCACCCAGCTTGCCAAACAAACGCTGCACACTTTCCGCCGCTTCTTTGTTGGTTTCGTCACCCGCCAGGCATGTCATCGACTCTCCAATGGCAATAGCCGTGTTGGGCATGGCCCTGTAAACCCGGGCCTGGCTGCCAAGGATGGCCTTCATATCCTGAATGAGCACGCCGGTTACCACCGACACCACGATCGGGTTTTTCTTTTCCACGGCAAATTTGATCTGCTGCAGCACCTCCTTTGTCTGCTTTGGTTTAACTGCCACAATTACCATGTCGGCAGTTTCCGCTGCTTTTACATTGTCGGCCATGGTAACCACCCCCTTTTTAGCGAGTGGTTCCAGCAGGTTTATGTTGCGCCGGGTTACCGTCACGTCTTCCGCTTTGCTGATTTTCTTCAAGAGGATACCCTCTGCAATAGAGTAACCCAAATTTCCGCCTCCGATAATCGAAATCTTCATGGTTTGTTTTTATCTGCTTAAAATGAATTTCCAGCTAATCCGCTTCTTCGGGTAGATGCTGCTATTAGCATCCGAAGGAGCTCAGGTTTGGGTATGTTGCGAGGTAAATGCTGCTGAATATGTTGTGTCAGGCAGCACGTCCAGCAAAATTCTAATAAATTGACATTAATACTACGCTTAGTGTGATAAAAAATGGGTGCACCTTTGTTTTTGCCTCTGGCTGCAGCGGTGCGCTTAACCGAACCATGGCCAAACAATCGCCAGCCAGTAGGGGTGGAGATGCTCTTAAGTTAAGGTATTGGCTTCTGCAGGTTTTTTTACCCCTGACCCGTTCCACGTCGGCCTGAAGGGGAAGGCAGTACCCGCTTCGGCCTGGCCCTTTAGGGAATCAAAGCCGCCCGGTAGGGGCATAGCCGTCAGTTTAACGTGGTAAGCATCTGATTGTCAGTAATAAACAAG
>CBFGTI010000178.1:0-11339 GCA_965651695.1 uncultured Imperialibacter sp.
TTATAATAAGGGTTATAATTTAGGCCAAATTGCGTGCAAAAGACCAGGCAAGCCGCACAGAAAGGTGGCGGATTGCGTTGTGCAACGTAAACCTTCCAGGTTTTACATCGAAAAGTTATCATATGCTGAAGCTGTTGCTGTAGACAGGGACTTAAACCTGGAAGGTTTGATTTCGCAAGCAGTCGTTAACTTAATAGCATTGGGAGGGAGCCGGGGGAGGTGTTGGTGGTAAGGGAGAGGCCGTCCTGTTACTCCCTTTTCCTTATATTGGCCCATTAACTGTTGCTGATGAACAAGACCAACCTCCTCTATCTCGCACTCGCCGCATGCATCCTCGCTGCCTGCTCTTCCGAAAAAGCTGCCAGCCCCGAAGTTGAACCCGGTGTATCACTGGCACTGGCCGGGCACCGGAAGTCCGTTATCAGCCGGCTCGGATACGACCTAAAGCTGGAGATTCCCGCCAGCAAAGCAGCCGCGATACAGGGCCACGAAACGATCCGGTTTCACCTGGCTGCGGCCACCGCCGACCTGCAGCTGGACTTTAAGGAAGCGACCGACCACCTCCAAAGCATTGCGGTAAATGGCAAACCCATTGCAACCGATCACCGGCAGGAGCATATCGTCATTCCCGCTGAGGCACTACAAACCGGCCCCAACACCGTTGAAATAGCTTTTGTTGCGGGCGAACTTTCGCTCAACCGAAACGAGGAGTACCTCTACACCCTGCTGGTGCCCGACAGGGCCCGCACCGTTTTCCCCTGCTTCGACCAGCCCAACCTCAAAGCCTCCTTTCAGCTGCAGCTTGGCATGCCGGCCGGGTGGCAGGCGCTTACCAACGGACCGCTGCTGGATTCGCTGGCGGCAGACGACCGGAAAACCTTCCGCTTTCATCCGTCCGATACCATCAGCACCTACCTTTTTGCCTTTGCGGCCGGGGAGTTTAAAAAGGCGAGCCGGGAAGTGGATGGCCGTACGATGACTTTCTTCCACCGCGAAACCGACCCCGAAAAGATCAGCGAAAGCATGGACCCCATTTTCGATTTGCATGCCAAAGCCCTTACTTTTTTGGAAGCCTACACCGGCATTCCCTATCCTTTTCGCAAGTTCGATTTCGTTGCCATCCCCGATTTTCAGTACGGCGGCATGGAGCACGTGGGTGCCATCCAGTACCGGGCGGCTTCGTTGTTTCTCGACAAAAGCGCCACCGAAGCCCGCAAAATCGGCCGGGCCAACCTCATCGCCCACGAAACCGCCCACATGTGGTTTGGCGACCTGGTTACCATGGACTGGTTCAACGATGTGTGGATGAAAGAGGTGTTCGCCAACTTTATGGCCGATAAGGTTTCGGAGGTCACATTCCCCGACACGGGCAGCGACCTCAAGTTCCTTTTGAACCATTATCCCGCGGCCTATTCGGTCGACCGGACGGCCGGTGCCAACCCCGTACGGCAGGAGCTGGGCAACCTCAATGAAGCCGGAAGCCTCTACGGCAGCATCATCTACCACAAAGCGCCCATTGTGATGAAGCAGCTGGAAATGCTGATGGGTAAAGCCGCTTTTCAACAAGGGCTGCAAACCTACCTGTCCCAATTTGCCTTTGGCAACGCCACCTGGACCGACCTGGTGGCAGTGCTCGACGAGCTTACCCCCGCCGACCTGCAAACCTGGAACCGGGTGTGGGTGGAGCAGCCCTTCCGGCCCGTTTTTAATTACGAGCTGAAACTCGACGGCAATGCCATAGCCTCATTGACCATCACACAGGAGGCTGAAAGGAGCGAGGGTGCCGAAGAAAAGGTGTGGCCGCAGCATTTTGAGATTGCCCTGGGGTATGGCGACAGCCTGCACCGCCTGCAGGTACAGAGCATTACGAACAGCGTGTCCATCGACAGTGCCGCGGGCCTGAAAGCACCCGACTTTGTCGTCTTCAATACTTCAGGCGATGGCTACGGCATTTTTCCTGTCGACCCGCGGGCCCTGCCCTATATAGCGAAATGGACCGACCCGGTGGCACGGGCTTCGGCTTATGTAAACAACTACGAAAGCATGCTCAATGGGGCATCGCTTGCACCCGGGGAGCTCATTAAACACAACCTGGCGCTTATCGGCAGTGAAAGGGAAGAGCTGAGCCTCAGGCAGCTTACAGGGCAGCTGAGCAGCGCCTTCTGGCAGTTTACTACTGCGGCGAACCGCTCGCTGCTGGCCCCGGAAGTGGAAAACAGCCTGTGGCGGAGCATGGAAGCTGCCACGGAGGCAGGGGCGAAAAAGATCATTTTCCAGGGCTACCAGCAGGTGGCTTCCACGGAGCAGGCGAGGGCGCAGCTGTATGCTGTATGGAAAAACCAGCGGCCACCGGAAGGCGTGCGCCTGGCTGAAGACGACTATACCGACCTGGCGGCTACCGTGAGTTTGCTCGGGCACCCCGAAGCTGTAGCCGTGCAACAGGTACAGCTGCAACGCATACTAAACGAAGACCGGAAAAAGCGATGGGCATTTTTGCTGCCTTCGCTATCGGCCGATACGGCGGTAAGGCGGCAGTTTTTCGAAAGCCTCAAGCTGGCTGCCAACAGGGAAAAGGAGTCGTGGGTGAGCACGGCCGTGGGCTACCTGCATCACCCGCTGCGACATGGGGTGTCGGTTGGTTACCTGGCAGAAAGCCTGGAGCTGCTGCTCGAAATACAGCAGACGGGCGACATCTTCTTCCCCACGGCCTGGCTCAGTGCTACGTTTGGTTCGCACAACCGCCCGGAAGCGGCAGCCATCGTAGACCGATTTCTGGCGAGCCACCCGGATTATCCAACCAAACTAAAGGCGAAGATCCTCCAAACGACTGATGATTTGCAGCGGGCAATAAAGCTGATGGGAGAGGGGGAGGTGGGATTGTAGAAGCGGCGAAATGGTAGTTTCGGTCTTTCAAATCTGCGATCTTTGCTCTATGAGTTCAATAGTCATCAATCCAAAAAGCGACGAAGAGTTGCGATTTATTTCAGAGCTGCTGCAAAAGCCCGGCGTCGATGCTAAGGTCTTATCTGATGAAGATACAGAGGATCTTGGTTTAGCCGTGCTAATGAAAGATGTGGATCGTTCGGATTTCGCATCGGAAGACGAGGTGATGTCGAAACTGAAATTTTAATGCGAGTTCTTTATCTCAGGAAGTTCAGTAAAGACCTCGATAAAATTACTCAGCCGAGAGATCGAAAAGCAATCCAGGAGGTTATCCGGTTAAGCGTTCTCATTTAGTTAACTGGTAGTCCTTAATGAGCAAGCCAGCAGACAAATTGAGTCTCGCGGCAAGGTTTCTGATCATGTCAACAGTCAATTTCCTTTTCCTGTTCAAAATCTCGGATACTCTGCTCTTACCTCCAATTTCGTTTATCAGGTCCACTTGCCTCAGGTCCATTTCTTCCATTCGTATCTTAATGGCTTCGATGGGGTCAGGAGCATCGATAGGGTAGTTTTTCTTTTCATACGCATCAATCAGAAGGCCCAGCACATCAGCCTCATCGCTTTCCGGTGTTCCAATTTTTGCATCAAATATTATCTCAAGCCTTTCAAGGGCTTTCAGATAGTCGGCTTCAGTTCTTATAGGTTTAATATCCATATCCGTAATTTTTAAATCGTGTTAGTGTCAATTTTATAGCTCAACCTTGAAGTTAACTTTGGCCTTTAAGGCTTCAAATACTTTCATAATTGTTTCTATGGTCACGTTCTTGGTATTGTTTTCTAGTTTAGAAATCTGGGACTTCTGCACGCCAATGAGTTCCCCGAGTTGTTCCTGTGTAAGGTGGCGTTCTTTGCGGGCGGTCTTTATCATCTCACCAATGAGTTCGAGCTTAAGCTCAAATTCAAATTGGTCTTTTCGGGGAGTTCCAATCTTGCCGATTAGCAGATCCTGGGCTTCATCTAAGCTATAAGATTTCATTTTACTTCCTTTTTCTTTTAAAGTAGCCAAAACCCCCGGGATTGTCACCCGGCAGAAGTTTTTGCTTTAAACCTTTTTGCTGCTTCAACTAAATTCTGATTTGGCTTATTACTTCCAAATACAGCGTCAAAAAATACCTCCCGGTCTCTTTCAGTGGCAATTATCCTGTCATTCTTTGCCACTATCTCTTGTGCTTGTTGTCTGACGATCCTTACTATAAAACTGCTAAAGGATTTGTCTCCACTTAACTTCTGCGCTCTTTGGAAAATCATTTTGTCCGCTGAAGAAACCCGGAGTTCAATTCGTTCATCTTTACTTGCGTGCGCTTCCATGCCTTTAATTTGAGGTAAAAGTACGGTGTTTCGCCGCCGTACAATACAATTTTTTTCGATATGCCACAACACCCTTGTTATGAATCAATTCAGGTGCAGGCTCACCGTCAATCCATACCAGGCCTTGTTTTAATAGATCCAGATATCCTTGTCCCGGTCCGTCAAGTGGTCCCGGGTAAAGAAACTGAAAGTTAAAGCCGCTCTTGTGGTCCGGCCGAATTCCAAATCCTCCGAACAATCGACGATTTGCAGCGTGCGGTAAAACTAATGGGGGTTAAAAGGCCGCCATGGAGACGGGCTGTGGGCACCACTTAATTTCAAACTGCCCAAGCCAGCCTCTCCGCGACCTAAACACCTACAGACTTAAACACACAAACACCAGCCTTCAATACCGTGCTCCTGCGGTTTCGGCAGGCACGTGTTTTTCAATGGTAGCCAAATCCTCATCCGTAAGTTCCACCTCCAAGGCACCTAAGTTCTCTTCCAACCGGTGAATTTTCCTGGTGCCCGGAATGGCCGTAATCTCATCGTTTCGGCGCAACACCCAGGCCAGCGCAAGCTGCGCTTTAGTTACACCTTTGCTTTGCGCCATGCCTTCGAGCAGCTCCACAAACTGTAGATTTTGCCGGATGGCTTCGTCAGTAAAGCGGGGGTTGCCCAGCCGGAAATCGCCGGGTTCCAGGTCAGTGCGGCTTTTGATTGCACCCGTCAGAAAGCCCCGCCCCAGCGGACTGTAGGCTACAAAGGTGATTCCAAGCTCTTTGCACACATCGAAAAGCTCCTGCCCCGGTTCGCGGCTCCACAGCGAATATTCCGTTTGAAGCGCGGTGATCGGATGCACGGCATGGGCCCGGCGAAGGGTTTGCGGGTCCACCTCCGATAGCCCCAGGTATTTCACTTTTCCCTGCCCCACCAGCTCAGCCATGGCACCCACAGTCTCTTCAATTTCCACCTCCGGATCTTTACGGTGCATGTAGTATAAGTCGATGGCCTCCGTGCCTAACCGCTGAAGACTCTGCTCGCATGCCTGCCGGATATAATTGGGCTTACCATTCAGGCCGAGAAATTCTCCGTTGGGTCCCCGCATCACGGCAAATTTGGTCGCCAGCACCACCTCACGCCAGCGGCCCCTGAAGGCTTTGCCTAATAGCCGCTCGTTGGCCCCGCTGCCGTACATATCGGCGGTGTCGTAGAAATTTACGCCCAGGTCAAGGGCCTTGTGCAGGGTTTTGATGGACTCATCTTCGCTAAACGATCCATAAAACTCCGACATCCCCATACAGCCAAGGCCGATCCGGTTGATGTGGAGTGTGCTGTGTCCCAGTGTAGTGCTTTGCTTCATTTGTATCGGTTTTTAGTTGCTCACACAAAGCTCGCCCGGTTTCTGGGGCGGGAAGTAACCAATTTCAAAGAATAGATGGCCAATTTCTAAGAAACCCGGCCCCTGCGGTATTGGCTGGGCGTTGCGTTCAGCTGCTGCCTGAAAAAACGGTTGAAGTGGGTGGGTTCGCTAAAGCCTAACCGATAGGCGATCTCTTTTGCGCTAAGGGAAGAGGTTCGCAGCAGGGATTTGGCCGCTGCCAGCGTTCTGTTCGTTAACCAGTCGTTGACCGTTTTTCCCGTCTTCGCCCGGATAACCGAGTTCAGGTAATTGGGGTGGATGTGGAGTTCCTCTGCCAAATCTTTCACCTGCAGCCTTCTGCCAGTGGTTCCCCCGGAAACCAGTTGTTTGAACTCTCTTTCGAGGAGCTCCCTGAAGGATTTTACAATCCGCGAATCCCCATTCCCTTCCCGGATCGGGTCATAGTTCATCCAGAAGCCCTCTTTGATTTTAAGCAAAAGCACCGAAAAGAGGTTTCCCAGTATTTTGGTTTTGTACAGGGAAGGTTTTCCGAATGCATCGAGCATCTGCCTGTACAAAGTCTCGAATTCCTGAAAGTCGTTTTCGGAGAGGGTCTTTGGCGGTACAATCTCGGCCAGCAGGAAGGGGAATTCGCCATAAACGTCCGGATGCACGTATTCCCTCAGGAAGCTTTCTGTGAGGGTGATGATGTGGGCTTCCCTTGATTCGAACAGCTCATACGACTTGGTGTGACCGGGATTGGTAAAATAGAAGCTGCTGTTGCCGAAGGAAAACTGATGGTCGTCCAGGTAGTATACGCCCGAACCGGTTTTCGTTAGAATAAAGGAAAAATAGTCGGCCCGCAGGATGGGCGACTTAAAAGGAATGTGGGGATGAATATCGGGTATGCTGAGCAGGGTAAAGTCTGTTTCATCCTCAAAAGGGAGGTTCAGCGTTTTGTATAAATCGGCTATGCTGTGATGGATGATAAGGTCCATGGGAGGTGTTCAGGTAGTGCGCGAAGAAAGTGGCGGACTTCCGGCAAAAGTTAAAAGAATTTTTAATCCTGCGAAAGTACAGCTGGCTTCACAGGTGTGAATTCCTGCTGCCGGCTGTAGAGTGGGTTGCCATAAGTACGACGAGGGCAGTTGGCAACACAAGGCTAAAGTTTCAGTTGATTAGTGGTCCCTCTTAGCCAGCCCATTAGCCATGCTAGTGAGAGGCGTGTCGTTCGGATTTCGCATCGAAAGGCAAGGTTATGTCGAAATTGAGATCTTAATGTAAGTTAGCCAGCGGTCACGCTCCGTGCCCACAACTCGTTGGTGGCGCGAATAGCATCAGCACCCACCCCGTATGATTTTTTTAATAAGCCATATGTGCCCGGCTGTTCCGCTGAATATCATGCGTTCTTGCTTTCACTGTAAGTCGAAGGTTATCTTCCAGTTAATTCCAAATTTGTCCTGGCAAATGCCATAGTAAGACCCCCAAAATGTCTCGGTCATGGCGACTTTGATCTTACCTCCAGCAGAAAGTTCATTAAACAATCGGTCCGCTTCGTCTCTACTGTCCGTATTGATATAGAGCGCGAAAGAACTACTTGATCCCGGCTCCGGATGCGGTTCAGCATTGTCTGAACCCATTAAAGTTGTTTCTTCACTAATCGGCAGCGTAACGTGCATTATCTTCTCATCGCCCGCTTTAAAAACTTTCCGGTCACTATTTGGCACGTCTTTGTAGCGTCCTAGGTATTTGAATTCCCGACGGAAAACCGATTTATAAAAATTAAAGGCTTCTTCACAATTGCCGTTAAAAAATAGGTAAGGATTCAGTTTTGTCATAAATACTATTCTGTTAAACGCCTAGTTTCCTTTTTTCTGTTCGTCCCACATCTTTTGAATCCCGTCCCACCAATCCGTTCCCCATTGCTTCATTTTGTCCAGCGTCAATGGTAGTCCGTCTCTGTCATATAGTTTTAAGTCAGTTGCTGTCAATGTCAGTTCTCCGCCTGCTATGTCGCTCGTACTGTTGCAATGCAGTACGTAAGTATTGGGCGGATTGTAACTATGTCGTTGAACGTCCAATCCTAATGTCGCAATTATCCCTGGATCGGTAGTAATCTTCTGTTCCGTTGCTTGATGAACTCTTGGTTTTGCTCGATTTAGATCATCATCTTTGAACGGGTGATATGTGCAGGAGATGCCGCTACATCCCACCAACTCCACCCTTATTTTATACTCGTCGATGTTCCACATTTCCCCCCAGGGGATGATGATGCCTAAAGTCAGCACGTCCTTGTCAAGCTCGGCGGAGGCGATGCTAAAGTCGTGAAACATTGAAAAAAGGTCGTCTATGTCTTGTTGCTTTTCTGCCATTTTACATTGAATGTAAATACCGAGATAAAACAAATGTGGGAGCACTGCAGCGTTCCAGTTCCTGTTAGCTTCGCCGTCGATAAATTTATGCTTTGTAGCGGAGATTCCAACCCAACTGGCTTACCATTGGGCTTCATTCTCTATAGGCTTGTCCTACTAGCTTTAGAACCACTTGGTAAAGAATTCTTCATCCGAAATAATTTGTTCCACAAGTGCCTGGACAACCTTAGTCTTTCCGTTGTCTCCCATATCGATTATCCTGTCATAGCTACCCCACGCGACAGATTTGGTGACTAAAATCCCGTACTCAATACAGTAGAAGTACAGCGTTTCTTCATCGCTACCTGCGGGGAAATCAAATAGGAACTTATAGACCTTTACAGGGCGGTCATCGATTTTAAAGATTCTGGTGTCGAACAGATGCGTGTGATTAAGCGTGTCCTGGTTCTGAGGGAAAATAAATGTTGTTGTGTCGGCAGAGAACTCGTCGGCTCGATAACTCCAGAAGTTCACGTAGCTGCAGGTAAATTTTGAGTCCTGACGTTGGTTTTCAATCAGGACTTTAGTTGTAGTGTCTGTTCGTGAATTCCGTAAAATTGCTGCATAGGTAAGGGAGTCCGGTTGCTGTCCGGTCGCAAGGGAGCACTGGGTAAGCAGAAGTATGAAGAGTGTGGTTCGCAACATATGGCTTGCGTTTAACTTTGGTGCACACAAATTTGAATTTACAAGTTGCTGCCCAGTATGCGCCCCCCTGGCTTTCTCGAAAGCTTTCTGGACCATCAACCTTCCTGACAGATAACCTCCTATTCAGTTAGAGACGTTGTTAGCAGCTCGTATTCCTTTGCTCAGAACCTTGATTCTTCGAATCAGAAAGTATTCGGCTATAATCAAAGACGTAATTAAAAGAGAAAAGAATAGAATTATGTTATTCAGTTGTTCCTTTATAAGCTGTTCCGTTTTGGTATTTCGAAAGAGTTCAACTAGAGCATCAACAGCCATCATCGCATAGGCTAAATAGAATAAGTAAACTGCAGCTCCTATGGTTAAAGTGTTGTGCACCAGCAAAACCCAGATAGTTCCGAGGTTTTGAAAATTTGGACCTGACAGAAAAAATAAGAAAAACTAAAAAAGCAATCGGTATGAAAAGGAAGGCTGCGATTTTCCA
Source organism: uncultured Imperialibacter sp. (assembly GCA_965651695.1). GTDB lineage: Bacteria > Bacteroidota > Bacteroidia > Cytophagales > Cyclobacteriaceae > Imperialibacter. Next base: position 9,131 of record CBFGTI010000178.1, read on the forward strand.
CGGGGCTACGGTGATATATGTATCATGAAGGTTGAAGTCAATTCCAGTAAAAAAATCGAACCTGTTTATAGCCCCTGCTACTGCAATGCTCATTTGCATAATTCCCAAATACCAAAATTTGTATGATTTCATACTATATGTCCAGTAATGCAGCTAAACGCATAAGTTATGCAGCGTTTGCCTCACCAAAGTAAAAGTTAAAAGCTTCTTCACAATTGCCGTTGAAAAATAGGTAAGGATTCAGTTTCATAAATACCTTTAGCCACTTTTACTATTCTCCAATACGTTTCTACAGTCGTTGTAGAATTTAGCATATGCTCCGTCAAGCACAAAGTTCAGGTAACTGTCAATATCATTAAAAATAGTCTTGCATTGTTCATTCCCCTTCAATGAGCAGACAAGCAACTTTCCGATGAAGGTCTCAACCTCATCAAAATATCCTTTGTTCTTATATTTTGGAAGGTCCCTTACAAATGCGTTAATATCTGCATCGGTGACCATCGACAAATCCAATACATATTGTTCATCCCCGAACTTTGGCGTTCCGTTAACATCGCGGATCTCAACCTTCCTGTACGGAGTCTGAATCCACTGAAATCTCTCCCCGATGGGTAGTCTATCGAGCTCGATTATTTCCAGCGAACTTCCCTTCGCCCTGACCTGGCAAGTAGTTACTGCTCCATAAAAACGAAGCACTTCATTTGATGAACAATCTGACACTGTAAACTCAGAGATCTTAATTGCGTTTTCTCCAGCACGCTGAAGCAGATAGCCACAAACAGCTAAAGTGGTTTTTCCAAGATTAGCCACTAATACAGGTTTTGATCCATCCTGGCCATATTCCTGCGGGCACTGACAATTTGAGATACTTTCTAAGTAATAAGGCTGTATCCTGGATTTATGAACATAACCCTCGATTGGTTTACCAAAATGTGGAGTCGTCGTAACTTTCCACCAGCTACTTTTTTCGTCAGCGTAATAAAGAAAAGAATCGCCCTCCTTCAATTCACCAACAACTTTTGAGTCAGTTCCTTCATTTGAGCGGATGTTTGTATACCCATCAGGATCGTTGATCACACCAACGGTCTGAGCATCCGACGAATAGAAGGGAAAAAAGAATACAAGCAAGAACAATTTCTTCATCGATTTCTCAATTGTTTCGTGAAAGGTTGGCTGTATGCGTTTGTATTGTGCTAGGGCTTGTGCGGCTTTGGCAATGTGCTTGCAAATAGTGTTGGAACTACAATTTCTTGAAAAATCCATAATTTTTGTCAATTAGTAATGCTCGGTCAAGAAATGAATTGAACTCCTCGCAGGCGTTTTCTGGAACCAAAGTACAAGAGTAGCAAGCAGCCATATTTAAACCACCGATTCCCTGTCCATCATCAGTATTATAACAAATGGGGTCAGAAGCACAATCTGAGGCTCTATTTAATGCAGATTTTAAAATTCGAGTTATTTGTTGTTCCGTTGCTTGGGAAACCAACCCTCCAAAACTGCCTTCCGCACCTGCTACGGTATAAATTAACAGACCTTGCATATTTTGCTCATCAATAAAAAGTCTTTCATTTAATGAAGTTGCAGGATAGCCACATAAAAATTCCAATTCTTTAATTAGGATATGTGAAATCGTATGAATTAATACAAATCTTGCTAAGTGTCTTTCTGAAAGAAATTTTTCTCGAACACTTTTATATTCGTGATTTATTGCGTTTTGAAAAAGAGTATTTACCCTTATTAAAAAAGATTGACTACCAAGTGAGCTATCAATCCATTTTTCAATTTGTTCATTTGAGAACGAAATAAAAACACCTTCTCCAAAGCTTTCTACAGCTGGTAAATATTTGGTGTCTAATTTCCATTTAGAAGTAAATTTCCCTTCAATAGTTGTGAAAGTTTCTCCTGTATCTGACATAAAAACATCACTTGTCATAGGTTCCTGCCTAGTAAAACCTGTCTGGACAGATGTAATCTTTAGTTTTTTTATGCCGATAAGTTGTTCAATACCAAGTTTTGAGAGTTTAGAAATTTCTACTTTATTGAAAATTAGATTTCTAGATGGGTCTTCATATTTTGAATCAACAGACTTGGTTAAAAAATTATATTCAGTTAAGCGATATTCTAATTCAGGTGCGTACTGGTTGACTTGCTTATTATCAATGTATTTTTTTCTACATGATTGAAAGAAATGTCAACTGTGGTATTTTTT
>CBFGTI010000179.1:0-11262 GCA_965651695.1 uncultured Imperialibacter sp.
CACATTGTTTCGATTTTACTTCATGTTATTAGAGGCATCTTGCTATCTTAGCGCTCGAAACTTGTTTTTTATGACGTCTCATATACTTATAGCCAGTCTGGAGTTTAACCAAAAAACACTCGACGCCCTTCTTGCTGGCCTCTCTACCGACGATTCCCTCGCTTTCCCTCATGCAACGCTTAACACCAATATTCACTGGATTGTAGGGCATATAGCTTCTGAAAGAGACACACTGCTCGAAGACCTCACAGGAGAAATGACTTTTCCACAGGACTTGAAGTCGGCCTATGGGAAAAACGGCAATGCCCGGAAAATGGAAAAACTCATTAACTGGGATATCTGCCTCGAAATACTGGCAGAGCAGTTTAACGACATCTCCGCATGGGTGCTTGAATGGGACTACCAGGGCCGCCTTGACCAGGAGAAGGGGGACACGATCATCAAATACCTTAACAAAGAAGCCTATTTCATTGGCCAGGTAGGGCTGATTAAGCAAATGATCGGCAAGGGGCAGAAGCAATAGCTTCTCTCGTCGTATTAAAGAAAATAACCGCTCAACTTTTCGTGTTTTTTAAATGCCTCAAGGCCTTCGACGGTCAGCGGCTTCTTTATAAAGTCGATCACGATCTCGTACGACCGGGCTTTCTGCACGTCTTCAGGGTTTACACTGGAAGAAAGTATAGCAACTTGTGTGGTGGGGAAGCGTGCTTTGTAGCTTCTCATGAATTCGTCCAGGAAATCCCAACCGTTCATTACCGGCATGTTGAGGTCGAGCAACACAAGCTCGGTGTGGGCCGCAGTGGGGTCTGAGGCGAAATAGTCGATAGCCAGCTGTCCGTTTGCAGCCAGCGAAGTGCTTTTGGCAAAACAGGCTTTTTCAATAACCATTTTGCAGATCATCAATGTTACAGGGTCGTCGTCTACGCACAAAACCTTTTTAAGCACGATATTCCTCCTTTTTGAAAAACACTGTAAAACAGGTTCCTTTGTCCTCCTGGCTTTCTACCGCAATTTTACCACCCAAGGCATTCAGCTGGCTTTGCACCATATAAAGGCCAAGTCCTTTGCCTTCGGTGTGGGTGTGGAATCGCTGATACAGACTAAAAATCCGGTCTTCGTATTTGTTGGTGTTGATGCCCAGACCGTTGTCGGAAAAATTAAGCACGATGTAGTCTGCCTCCTCCCGGCTCTGAACATCAATTTTCAGCTTGCGGTTTGGCGAGCGGTATTTTATGGCGTTGGTTAGCAGGTTGAGAAGTATACTTTCGAGGTACGAAACATGAAAATGGACTGTGTGGGGTAAGCTTACGTTGAACTCAGGTTCGGCTTCGTTAATAAGCCCCTGTGCCATCGCCCTCACTTTTTGCCAGGTGTCCTCAAGCGGAAGCCATTCCAGCCCCACATTTACATTTTGTTTAATAATGAGGATGTTTACCAGGTCGTTGATGATGTTGTTGAGCTGGTTGGTAGACACACGCAAGCCCTCAATGAGCTTGAGGTTATCCGCATTTTTTATTTCAGACGTATCGAACAGATCGAGTATGCCCATCAGGTTGGATACCGGGGCACGGAGGTTGTGCGAGGTAATAAAAGAGAATTGCTTGAGGTCCTGGTTGTTCTGCGTGAGCTCCTGGATAAGCAACTCCTTTTCTTTTTCCTGATTTTTCCTTTCGGTAATGTCGCGAAAGTTGAGCACCACGGCTTTAATTGCCGGTTCGTTCAACTGGTTGTAAAAAACGGCTTCGATCCAAATTTGTTCATTGTCAGGCTTTTTCCACCTGAACTCGGCCTTTCTTGGCTGCGCCGGGTTGGCAATCACTTCCTCGAAGGCGTTCAGCACCAGCTCCCGGTCGTTGGGGTGCACGTGAATAATGTCTTCCTCCCCGAACTCCATTACACCCGGAAAGCCAAGGATACGCTGCCCTGCCGGACTCAGCTCCGTCACGTTTCGGTCGGCGCTGATAATCGACAACCCGTCGGCGCTATTTTCAATCAGCTTGCGAAATCGCTGCTCGCTGTTTCTGATGGCCTCTTCCGCTTTTTTGCGCGATGTAATGTCATGAAAGTTGACGACAACTCCTCTCACGGCGGGGTTGTCCATCATGTTTTTCGACATCACGTTGGCCACGATGTACCCGTCGTTTTTGGTTTTAAACCGCAATTCTACCTGCCGGCTGCGTGCAGGGTTGAGCAACACCTGCTCGAGCCGCTCTTTTGCTACGGCTACGTCGTCGGGGTGTAGGAAATCAAAGCCGCTGCGGCCTGCTACTTCTTCAGCGTCAAAACCAAGTATGTTTTTGATGGAGGGGCTTACATAAGTTGCAATACCTTTGCCGTCCAGTATTTGCACGGCGTCGAAGGCATTTTGTACTAATGCTCTGAAGCGTTCCTCACTTTGCCGGAGGTTTTCTTCCGCTTCTTTTAAGCTGGTGATGTCGGTTTGCAGGGCAAAAAACTTGGTGATTTCTCCGTTGTCGCCGCGTATGGGCTGGCCGTTTATTTTTACCCAGTAGCGTTTGCCGGATTTGGCGTAGTTAATGATCTCGCAATCGAACGGTGCGCCAGCCTTGATGCTCTCGTGCATATAACGGATTACCTCCTTCTGGCTGTCTTTTCCCTGCAACAGGTGTCCGGGTTTTTTGCCTTGCACTTCGCTAAAACTGTACCCGGTAATGCGGGTAAATGCTTCGTTTACCCACGTGATTTTTCCTTGCCGGTCGGTTATCACTACCGAGTTAACGGTTTCTCTGGCAATGAGCGAAAGTCTTTCAAGCTCTTCAGCTGCGGCCTTTTTCTCCGTTATGTCTCTTGAATTTACCACAATGCCCCTTACAGCGGGGTCTTTCATAAAATTTGTGATCTTCGACTCCAGCCAGCGCCACTCACCACCGGCGTTTCTGAAACGGAAGGGTGCAAATTCCACAATGGCCTGATGTTGTATCAAGCCGAAACTGGATGCTATTCGCTGCAGGTCGGCGGGATGCACAAAATCGAAAGCACTCGTACCCACCATGGCATCAGCATCGTGTCCCAATACTTTTTTTACGGTGGGGCTTACATAGCAGTAAATCCCTTTTTCGTCAAGAATAGCCATCAGATCGGAGCCGCTTTGTACCATTTGCCGGAACCGCCTTTCCTTATTTTCCAGCTCTATTTCCGAAAGCTTGCGCTCGGTAATGTCTTGCGTGGCGCCAATGAGGCGATAGGGCTTGCCTGCTTCATCTCTTATCAGGTAGCCTTTTTCCATTACGTAAGCGTAGGTGCCGTTGGCACGCCTCACCCGAAACTCAGTTTCGAAAGTGTTTTCGTTGTCCGATTCCTGTATCTCCCGCACCTTTCTTACGGCCGCTTCCCGGTCTTCCGGATGTATGCGGTCGACAAACGCATTGCTCGCTTTCTGCGCTTCGCCGTACTCCTCTCCAAATAATTTTTTCCACCCTTCTTCACTTCGGTAAATGGTGTCGGTGCGTAAATCCCAGTCCCACACCATATCGCTGGTAGCCTTCGACACCAGAATGTACCGTTCGTGCGAGCGGGCTATTTCTTCGGCTGCGTATATGTTTTCGAGCATTACCCCAATAAGGCTAGCCGCCCTTTGCACCAGGCCTATCTCATCTTGCTCGGGATGCCGCACGGTTCTGTAATAGGTAGCAAAGCTGCCTATCACTTTGCCGTCTCTGCGCTTTATTGGCACCGACCAGCACGCTTTCAGGTTGTGTGGCTGTGCAATGGCAAGGTATGGCTGCCAAAGCGGATCGTTGTCGATATCGGCCACTATCACCGTAGTGCCCGTGTACATAGCCGCACCACACGAGCCTGCATTCGGGCCAATACTGAGGCCATTCAGCGCCTGGTTGAAGGCCGTGGGAAGCGATGGCCCCGCCAGGCACGTAATGGTATTGTCGGCATGGAGCTTCAGTATTGAGCACAACGAATCGGGAATAATGTATTCCATGCTGCGTACAAGCTCTTCGAGTATGGTTTGCACCGTTACGTCGGGGCTGGCGTTCAGCTGGTAAATTTTCTTTTCGAGTGTCAGTATGATTTCCTGCCGTTTGCGGGTGGTAATGTCTTGTGTGGCACCAATAAGCCGGCGGGGAGCGCCATCTTTATCGCGTATTAAATAGCCACGCTCCACTATCCAAGCGTAGGTGCCGTTGTCGCGCCGTGCCCTGAATTCAGCCTCGAAATTTTTTTCTCCCTCGGTGGTGAGGAAGCTGTCTATCTGGTTTAGCAGGGGCTCCAGGTCTTCAGGATGCACTCTTTCGCGGTAAAAAGTGCCGGCATTTTCGGGCTCGGGGTATGCAGACCCAAATATCTTTCTCCAGCCTTCTTTGCTTCTGTAAACGCTTCCCGCCTGCAGGTCCCAGTCCCACAGCATATCGTTGGTTGCCCTTTCTGCCAGCTGGTACCTTTCGTTGCTTTCGAGGAGGTCGTCTACAATGCGCTTGCGCTCAATGCTGTAGTTGATGCTTTTAAAAAGCAAGGTGCTGTTTACCTCATCCTTTATCAGGTAGTCCTGCACACCGAGTTTCAGGCTTTCAAGGCCAAAATTACGGTCGCTATAGCCGGTAAGTACAATCACGGGAGTAGAGCCGGCTATGGAAACCATATCGGTTATAAGTTCTTTCCCGGTGGCGTCGGGAAGGCTCAGGTCCAGGAGAATGGTGTCAAATTTATTATTATTGATGGCTTCACGTGCCCTGCCAAGGGTGGGCGAGCGGGTGAGTGTTGCCTTCACGGGGCTGTCGCTCAGGTATTCACCTATGAGAAAAAAATCTCCGTCGTTGTCTTCTACTACAAGTATGTTCCAATGTTCCCCGCTCATCAATCATCTATCCTTTGGTAGGTAGCTTAACAATTTTGATCCAAAAATCTTCAATGGCTTGCACCACTTCAAAAAATTTGTTTATGTCAACTGGCTTTGTAATGTAGCAGTTGGCATTGGCTTCGTATGCATCCACGATGTCTTTTTCGGAAGAAGACGTGGTGAGCATAACCACCGGTATCTTTTTCAGGCTGGGCGTAGATTTAATAAAACTCAGCACTTCTTTGCCGTCTATTTTTGGAAGGTTAATATCGAGCAGTATAAGGTCGGGGAGGTTGGCTGTTTCGTAAGGCGACGACCGGGTAAGATACTGAATGGCTTCCTGCCCATCTCTAACCACAGCTACACTGTTTTTAATTTTTCCCTCCTCCAGTGCTTCAAGTGTCAGTACCACATCTCCCTGGTTGTCTTCTATGAGCAATATCTCTATGGCCTTCATCTTTGGTAATGTCCGTAAAAAGTATAATATATCAAACAGCAGGGGCTTATTTCAATTTTGCCGATGTTTTGCTCCCCTGGTTTTTTGGAAAACTAACAAAAAAAGTACTGCCTCTGCCCACTTCCGATTCCAGCCAGATTTTTCCGCCGTGCTTTTCTACAATCTTTTTGCAAATGGCGAGGCCAATGCCCGTGCCCGAAAACTCGCTTTTGTTATGCAGTCGCTGGAAAATAATGAAGATTTTATCAAAAAATTGGGCCTCTATTCCTATGCCGTTGTCCTTCACCCATACAATCCATTCCGTCACGTTTTCGCTGGCTCCCATTTCCACCACGGGAGCCTGGTGGGGCTTGTGGTATTTGAGGGCATTGCTCAGTAGATTCTGGAATAACCTGGTGAGCTGCTCTCTGTTGCCCCACACGGCAGGCAGTTTTGCTATATTAACCGTTACCTGCTCTTTTTTAGCCTCGTGGCTGAAGGTGCCTGCAATATGCCTGCCCACCTCGTTGAGGTCAACAAGCCGGGCGGGTTCATCCTCGTTTGTGTTGGCGTTAACGCGGCTGTACTCCAGCAAATCGAGGATGAGCATTTTCATGCGGTCGGCGCCATCTACGGCGTACCTGATGTACTCACGGGCTTTGTCGTCGAGCTGGCCGTTGTATTTGCGCTCCAGCAGCTGAAGAAAGCTGGTTATCATGCGAAGGGGCTCCTGGAGGTCGTGAGAAGCCACGTAAGCAAAACGCTCAAGCTCAAGATTGGATGCCGCCAGTTGGGCGGCCCGTTCGGCCAACTGCTGGTTTAGCTCCTCCAGCTTCATCTCGTATTGCTTGCGCCGGGTAATGTCTTGCAGCGAGCCGATCATGCGGATGGCCCTGCCGTCTTTGTCTCGTATGATAAACCCTCGCTCCAGTATGTTGGCATAAGCGCCGTCTGATTTTCTGAACCGGTATTCCGATATCCAAACTGACTCCCCTGGGTTGTTTAGTACCTCCTGAAGTCTTTTGCTATTAACTGCATCGTCGGCAGGGTGTACGTAATCGGCAAATTTCTTAACCGACGATTCTATCTCGCTCCATTCGTGCCCGAAAAGTGCATGAAATCCTTCGCCCCATGCAATGTTGTCGCGGTCAATATCCCAATCGTAGATGGCATCTTTCGATACTTTGGCCACCATATCGTACCGCTCTTTGGCAATTCTTATTTCTTCTTCAGCCTGTTGTTTTTCGGTGATGTCTTTGAAGTAAACTGAGATGCCTTCTTCTGAAGGGTACACATTGAGTTCGTACCAGGTGTTTGTGTTTTCAAAATATTCTTCGAATGATTCAGGGCTTCTTTCTTTCATTACCCGGTGATAAATCGGATAAAACTGCCTGCCGGAGATGTCGGGGAATACCTCCCATATGTTTACACCTACCACCTCATCCCGTGTTTTTCCGAGTAGCACTTCCGCTTCTTTGTTCCAGTAGGTGATTTGCCAGCTGCGGTTTACAGCATAAAAGCCGTCTTTTATACTTTCCAGAATATTGCTTTTCTCTTTATAGGCTTTTTGCAGGTGCTCCTCGGCCAGCTTGCGGTCGCTCACGTTTCGAAAGTATACAGAGATGCCTTCCGAAGTAGGGTAAATGGATTCTTCGTACCAGGTATTGAACGGTTCGTTGAATATTTCGAATATGACAGGCATTTGTTTCTCAAACACCTCTTTCATGCGCGGGGTGGCGCTGTCGCCGGGTGAAACCTCCCTGAAGTTTTTTCCAATAAGCTGACCACTGCCGGCACCCATCTGTTTTTCGGCAGCGGAGTTCATATAGATGAATTCCCAGTTGTTGTTAAGGGCAAAAAACGGGTCGGTAATGCTTTCGAGTATGTTGTTGAGACGCTCGCTGAACTGTTTCAGCTCTTGTTCCTGCAGGTATTTTTCGGTAATGTTTCGCGCAATACCCACCAGGCCGGTTACTTCGTTCAGGTGATTGCGGAGAGGAACCTTGGTTGTAGAAAGCCAAATTTTTTCTCCCTGCCGGTTTACGGTGTATTCCAGCCGGTTCATTATAGCCTCGCCGGTTGCAATCACCCGCCGGTCGTCTTTCTCGTACATTGCTGCCACTTCGGGCTCAAAGAAATCGAGCATGGTTTTGCCCACCATTTCTTCTTCCGATGAAAGATTGAATACCTCGGTGTATAGTGCTTTGTTGCTTATTATTTGCCTCAGGCCGAGGTCTTTTACAAAAATATGATCCGGAATATTATCGATGATGGCCCTCAGCATGTTCCTGTCCTCCACCAGGCGCTTTTCATAGAGGGTCGATTCGGTAATGTCTTGCAGGGCACCAATCATTCGCACCGGGTTGCCCTTATTGTTGCGCAAAATTACCGCCCGTTCTCTTACGTAAGCGTAGCTACCATCGGCTTTTTGAAACCGGTATTGGTCGGACCACGCGTTTACCTGTTTGTTCTCCCTGGCCCTGGCTATTCCACCCCATATTCTTTCGCGGTCTTCGGGGTGTATCTTGCTCGCCCAAAAACTTGCATCTACAAAATGGTTTTCAAGCGGGTAGCCAAACAAGGTGCGGTAGCCGTCGCCCCAAAAGATGGTGTTGTTTTCTATATCCTGGTCCCATATGGCGTCGGAAGTAGCTTTAGAGGCATAAATAAACCGTTCGTTGCTTGCCTTCAGTTCCTGCTGCGCTTTTACGGTCTCTGTCACGTCTCTGGCCAGTATCATCATGGCCGGCTTGCCATTGTAAGTGATACGGTGACCAATCGTTTCTACCAGGATAGTCTCTCCATTCTTCTTTCTGTGCCGCCAGGAGCCAAAGTGCCTTACATTGTTTATCTCCTTTACGTTGGCGACATGCTCTCTTATTTTTCCCAGGTCCTCCGGTAGCTTAATGTCGTCGATACGCAGCCTGAGAAATTCTTCGCGGCTGTAGCCGTACTGATTTACGGCCGCCTGGTTCACTTCCAGGAAATGCAGCGTTTGCTCGTCGTAAATCCACTTGGGCAAAGGGCTGCTTTCAAAAAGCAACTTGTACTTTTGCTCGGATTGCACCAGCGCTTCCTCGGCCCTTTTTTGCTTGGTAACGTCCACCACCGTCGAAATCATCACGTTTTGATCGTAAAGCGGTATGGATTTGGCGTTAACGATCTTTTTCTTCCCTTTTTTTGTAGTAATTACCAGGCCTTCCCAGTTCATCCTTTCCGGATCACGGCTCTCTACATCCTCCATTATCCGTTTTATTGTCTGTTTTCTGAGATCTTCGTCCGGATACACTTTCCGGAAAAACGTGGCGGTATCCGATAGCTCTTCCTCCGGCCATCCGTATATATCGCAAAACTTCTTGTTCATCAATACGGCTTTTCCGTCGTCGATGCTGATCACCGCTATGCCGATTGGCAGGTTGTCGATGGTGGTTTCTATAAACCGGTTGCGGGCTTTCAGGTCCGTTTCCCAGTTTACCTGGTCTGTGATGTCCTGCGCTACGCCAATCATCAGCAGCGGGTTGCCGTTGTCGCCGCGGGTTATTTCGGCCTGCTGGTGAACCCACCGCACGGAGCCATCGGGGCGTATGATCCGGTGCTTTACATTGTAGGCCTGTAGTCCGCTAATGGCATCTTTTGCTGCTTTTGTCACCATCGGGGCATCGTCGGGGTGCACAAGGCGAAAAAAGTCTTCGGTCTTTCCACCAAAACTTTCTTCGGAAACACCAAAGATCTTGTAGGTTTGCCGGCTCCAGGTTAGCAGCCCGTTTTCCACGTTCGGGTCCGACACCCAGTGGCCAATACGTCCAACTTTTTGTGCTTTTTCCAGAAAATAGGCGGTCTGCTTCAATTCCTCAGCCGCCTTCTTTTTTCCGGTTACGTCCCTGAAGTTGTCTACAATTCCATTAATATCGGGATCGTGCAGTAGGTTGGTTAGCGTAGCTTCTACGTAACACCAGGTTCCGTCTTTGCGGCGCAACCGTGCCGTGTGGCCTTCTACAGGCACCCCCGGATTGTTGATTGCTTTGTTAAGGGCTACGGTTACTCCTTCCACGTCGGCGGGGTCTACGATGGAGAACAGATCGAGCTGCAACGCTTCTTCTTCGGTGTAACCGAGCACCCGTTTTACTGAAGGAGACACGTATGTGGGCTTTCCTTCGGCTGATAAAATAACAACTGCATCTCCACCATTTTCCACGAGTGCACGATAGCGTTTTTCGCTGGCCATCAGTTGCAACTCAGCTATTTTTTGTTCGGTAATGTCGGTGAGGGTAACAAACACACCGATAATCGTGCTGCCTTCGTCGTAGGCAGGTTTGTATCTTATCGAAAAGTGCTTGTAGTGGCCGTTTTTCTCCGGCATCTTTATTTCGGATTCTTCCACGCTACCTGCCAGCACATTGCTATAAATGGCAGCAATAGCTGACCGGCGCTCCACAGGTGCGAAATCAATTATGTTCCGGCCCTTCGATATTTCGCCTCCCAAATATTTGGCGTAGTTTTTTCTGAACTGCTCGTTAAAGGTCACAATCCGGAGGTCTTTATCGAGCAACACAAAGCTCTCCTCAGTATTATGCATTAAGAGGGCTATTTCTCTTTCGGCAATTTTGCGTTCCGTTTCATCCGCCACAGGGTTGGCGGAGGGGGGCGGCCCACTTCCATTTTGTGAGACTGCTTGCTTGGTGTTGCCTGCACTTTCCCATCCGCCTTGGAAAACGGCTAAGTCCTCGCTGTTGAAACCTTCGAAAATTACTGCGTAAAGGTCCGTGGCTTTGGGTGGCTTGATTAGCGGCTTTACAATGATGCGTACCAGGTGGGGTTGTCCGGAAACCGCAAACTTCACGATACGGGTCTTTTGTGCCGTGTTGTTTTGGAGGGCATTGGATACTACAGCGCTCAACGCTGCCTGCAGTTCTGTAACCGCGATTTTTACAATGTTGGCGTTCAAGGTGGTACGCTCATGAGCGAGGTATGTTCCTACATCTCCTTTTGCTTCCAACACCTCTGCATTTGCGTTGATCACCACATAGGGGTGCTCAAAAGTGGTAAAGAAGGTTTCCTTTACCATTTCGTTAATGGCAGGTCCGGCTTTAGCTTTTATTAACCCACCGGTGCCTGATGTTTCAGAACGTTGTTTTGTTTTTTTGCTCATATCAATTGCCGAACCTGTTCCGCAGTCAGCCCAAAAAGTTTGGTTCCGGCCTCTGGCTTATGATGATGGTGAGAGCTTCATAAATATATGCAGAGTTAAATTAATAATTCAATAGCAAAAAAGATTTATACCCTCAATGCCACCGTAAGAGCACCCTAGGCGCTGGCCTGTAATTTTTTGGCAGCCAACGTGGTGGCGTTATGCGGAGCCCGCTTTGGGTTTGCGGTTGGTAATGTCCAATAAAATTGAAAGACAGCAATTTTCATCTTCGAGGGTTATTTGCTCAACGGAAAACACCAGGATGCACCGCTCACCGGAGCTGGTAAGGATGTAGAGTTCGTGTTCGCTGTACTGTTTGTCGTTGTTGATGAATGAAGTGAGAAACGTGTTGTAGTCGTCAATTGAGGCCCGGTTAAGTGCAAGTATTGGCTGGCCCATGTAATCGTCGTACGAATAACCGAGCAGCTCTTCTGTTCCTTTATTCAGGTCGAGTACTACACCATCCGATTTTCTTGTGATAGCCAGCGCTATTGGTGTGAAGTGAAAGGCATCCCAGAAACGCCCTTCTTTTTGTTTGATTCTCTTTCGGTTGTCACTTATTTCGGTTACATCGGCTATCGACAGAAAATAAACAGTGTTGCCAAGTGTGTCTTCAAACGAACCCCCATTGTAGCGGAACACCTTCCTCCAGTTGCCTTTTAAGGTTTTTAGCTGCAGTTCGAGGTCCTTTACCGGCTCATTTCGCAAAAGACGTGGAATCGGCCATTTTTTGAAGGGCAGCAGCGTGTCGTCCTTCTCGTAAAACTTATAGCGCTTCAAAAACTCCTGCACATTTTTTAGCCCTTCCTGTCTCGATTGCATGTCGTG
>CBFGTI010000180.1:0-11252 GCA_965651695.1 uncultured Imperialibacter sp.
ACCGGAAAATCCTTTGAAACTTCTCGGGCACTTGGCTTTATTAGATTATTGGTTTAATTTCGCACTTCGAATTCAGACGTGCTTTAATTTCTTATAACACTCACAAAATAATGGCGAACATAGGAAGAGTAACCCAGGTAATCGGACCTGTAGTTGACGTAAGCTTCGACAAAGAAGGTTCCAAATTACCCAACATTCTTGATGCCCTCAAAGTAACAAAAGTAAACGGACAAGTAGTGATACTTGAAGTACAGCAGCACCTTGGCGAAGACAGGGTACGTACCATTGCGATGGATAGTACCGATGGCCTTAGCAGGGGCGTTGAAGTAATTGATACAGGGGCATCGATTTCTATGCCTGTGGGTGAAGACATTAAAGGCCGCTTGTTCAACGTAGTGGGTGAAGCCATTGATGGTATAGACCAGCCGTCAGGAGCAAAAAGGCTTCCTATCCACCGGTCGGCGCCAAGGTTTGAAGACCTTTCCACTTCCACAGAGGTGCTTTTCACTGGTATTAAAGTAATCGACCTTATCGAGCCGTACTCAAAGGGTGGTAAAATCGGCTTGTTCGGTGGTGCCGGTGTAGGTAAAACGGTACTTATCCAGGAGCTGATCAACAATATTGCAAAGGCTTACGCCGGTCTCTCAGTATTTGCCGGTGTAGGTGAAAGAACGCGCGAAGGAAATGACCTTCTGCGTGAAATGATCGAGTCGGGCATCGTGAGCTACGGTGAAGAGTTTCTTCACTCCATGGAGAAAGGCGGTTGGGATCTGACTAAAGTAGATAAAAAGAAGCTAGCCGATTCCAAGGCAACCTTTGTGTTCGGGCAAATGAACGAGCCCCCCGGAGCCCGTGCACGAGTGGCGCTTTCAGGCCTTACACTGGCCGAATACTATCGCGATGGCGACGGAACCGGCAAGGGCCGCGATATCCTTTTCTTCATCGACAATATCTTCCGTTTTACACAGGCGGGTTCAGAAGTATCGGCACTCCTTGGCCGTATGCCTTCTGCGGTGGGCTACCAGCCTACGCTGGCCACCGAAATGGGTGCCATGCAGGAGCGGATTACCTCTACGAAAAATGGGTCTATTACGTCGGTACAGGCGGTTTATGTACCTGCCGATGACTTGACCGACCCTGCGCCGGCTACAACTTTTAGCCACCTCGACGCTACCACGGTACTTTCAAGAAAGATCTCCGAGCTTGGCATTTATCCTGCGGTGGACCCGCTCGATTCCACATCACGTATTCTTTCGGCAGACATTGTGGGCGAAGAGCACTACAACTGCGCACAGCGGGTAAAAGAGATTTTGCAGCGCTACAAAGAACTTCAGGACATTATCGCTATCCTCGGTATGGACGAATTGTCAGACGACGACAAGCTGGTGGTGTCGAGAGCCCGTCGTGTGCAGCGATTCCTTTCACAGCCGTTCCACGTGGCCGAGCAGTTTACAGGTATCCCCGGCCAGCTGGTTGATATCAAAGAAACCATCAAAGGCTTTAACATGATTATGGATGGCGAGCTGGACCACCTGCCCGAAGCTGCTTTTAACCTGAAGGGTACTATCGAGCAGGCAATAGCTGCAGGGGAAAAAATACTAGCCGAAGCAGCTAAAGCATAATTTAACAGATTCAGCATGTATTTGGAGATAATTACCCCGGACAGAAAGGTATTTGAGGGAGAAGTAGAGTCAGCTACCTTTCCTGGCAGCAATGGCTCTTTTCAGGTATTAAATAACCACGCACCCATTATCAGCTCGCTGGCAAAGGGAGACCTGGTATACAAAACACGGGAGGGTGCCAAGATCATTACTGTAGACGGCGGTGTGGTAGAGGTGAAAAACAATAAGGTGATTGTGCTCGCAGAATCTGTTTCGTAGCCGGTAAAGTTTAAGCTTATAAAAAAAGCCTCTCCATTAAATTGAAGGGGCTTTTTTTATGGTGGCTGAGCTCCGATTTCCTGAAAGTCAGACTGTGTGATGCTCTGTTTCTGTTCAGAAACCACTAAACCTGCAGCAGGAGTTTGGAACTAGCCAATTCTTTTCGTGAGGTCGTCGATCTTAGGTTTCGCATCGGTGCGGCCCAAATCATAGGCTTTCTGATAAAGGTCAAGGGCTTCCTTGTACGACTCCTTCTTTTTCTTGGGCGCCAGCTGTGTACGGCGTGCGGCCTCTTCAGCAGCCTGTGCTCTCATGTAATAAGAATCGGCCTGCGAAACTTTAGACTGTGTAAGAAGTTCAGTAATTCTTACCTCCAGCATTTCCAACTCCTGGCGTTTCGATTCTATCTGCGAGGTTTTGTCGTTTAGTTCGGCGGTTTGCAGTTCCACCAGGTTTACCAGCTCCTTGTTTTCGGTTTGGTACTGAGTTACGGTTGCTTCCAATTGGGCAATCTGCTCAGCTTTCTCTGCCAGCTCCCTTTTCAAGCGGGAGATGGTCGCCACATAAGCCTTGCTTGCCGAGTTTGACTTTGCGAGGCTCTTCTCCATTTCGTCAATTTTTCTTTCCGAATCCTTCACATACTGGTTAATCTCGCTCAGCCGGGTACTGAAGTCATCGTAAGTGGTACCCATTTCCATGTTTACCTTCAGTGCATTTCTGCTCTCATCAATTGAGTCTAGCAGCACGCCTACATTTTCGAGCACTACTGTCATCTGCTGCTGAAATGCGAGTTCGGTATTTAGCGAGTCAATTTTCGCCTGCATTTTTTCATTTTCTTGTTTAAGGCCACAAGAAGCCATTAGCGAGGTGATTACCATAACCACCACAAAGCGAGTTTTCATAGTTGATTTTTGCATTAGTTGCGATACAAAATTATGTAAAAGAATAGATCACAAACTGATGAAAGGTTTAATTATTTTTATAACATCAGGTTAATCGATATAAGCGGTAAAAAACATAGCCCAACAGCCTGTCCGCACACACGAAAATGTAAACATACTAATTGAAGTAAGGTATTTCTGGCCTTTCGGGCAAGCTTTTTCTCCTAAAAAGGCCATACCGGCAGCTCGCCCTTACAGCGTAGCCAAAGTACTGTTATCTACATCCGTTCCGTAGGTTTTCTTAAACTCCACCTTTCTTTCAAGTGATGCAATTACTTTGGCACAGTAATCTTCTTCGTAAAGATCGGTCATTACATGCAAGCCACCGGGGCTGAAAACGTTGATTTCCATTAGCTTGTCGCCAACAATATCCACACCCACCAAAAACATTCCGTCTTGCACCAGCTTGGGTCTCAACACTTTTACCAGTTCGAGGATCTCCGGCGTAATGTGTGCCTTCTTCACCGAACCGCCGGCGCTTATGTTGCTGCGGATATCGCCCGCCTTATTCACCCGGTGGATGGCTGCATATTTGCCATTTATGTGCAAGGGGTGGCCGTTCATTAAAAACAATCTGATGTCGCCATCTACTGCTTTGGCCAGGTACTCCTGTGCGATAATAAAGCCGTCGCGGCTTATTGCCTCAATTATCTGGCTAAGGTTGTGCTCATTCTTTTTGTCGATCAGAAAAACATTGGACCCGCCCGAGCCCTGCAGTGGCTTCAGGATTATTTTTCTCTTTTGTTCTTCAAAAAAGCTTTCGATCTCCTGCTTGTCACGGGTAATAATAGTTTGCGGGCGAAGAATTTCCGGAAAGTGCTGAAAATACATTTTGTTTATGGCGTTGGAGAGGCTTCCGGGGTGGTTGAGCACTATTACGCCATCCCTGATAGCAATGAGCCCGAAAATGTAAGGGGCATTTTGCGCCCAATTGCGGGTGTTCATGTCGTCAGAGGGGTCGTTGCGCAAAAACAGCACATCGAGCTCAGCCGAACTGATTCGCACCACTTCAGAGGATTGCACGGCTTTTAAAAAGGTAGCAGCTGTTTTAAACTTGTGGTCGTTTACCGTTTTTGCCCGGGCGCACATGTGGCCGTCGGAGCTG
This sequence comes from uncultured Imperialibacter sp., assembly GCA_965651695.1. Classification (GTDB taxonomy): domain Bacteria; phylum Bacteroidota; class Bacteroidia; order Cytophagales; family Cyclobacteriaceae; genus Imperialibacter. The sequence goes on from CBFGTI010000180.1 coordinate 3,927, forward strand.
TACGACAAATCGCCTACGCCCACCAGATATACCTTGTGCTCCCTCTTGTGAGCGCACCACGCGAGGTGGGTAGTAGTGTACCCCGGCTTTTCAGTAGCTACATCGTTTACAACAAATGCTATTTTCATTTCACAACTATTTTAAAAGGTCTGTAATGGATTCATGCTCACGCACTCTTTTGAGCCTGTTTTTAATGGCGGTACTATTGAAGTGAGCAGGCAAAACGGGCTTTCGCAAGATATTTCTGTACATCAGCTCCTGAATTAACGGTACATGGTGCAGGTGGAATTTGCCCGTAAATAACACCTCCAGGTCGCCACCCTTTTTCAGGTAATTAAGCAGCTCAACTATTCCTCTCAGGTAAATGGCATCTTTGCTAAGCCCCCCGCCCCGGTGCACCCGCATCGCAATGTTGAAAGCAAACCGGTGGTCGTAACCCAGTTCGTCAACCAGCATCCGGAAGGTTTCGATAAAGGTGGCCCCCTGCTGCACGCAGTCGACCGCCCTTACCCTTGCAGCAAGTAGTCGCAACCGGCTGGGAGTAAGCCCCTCTACCAGGTATTCTGACAAAACGGCCAGGCCTTCCTGCAATTGGTCGTATCCGGCAAAACCGGCATACAGCTGCCGCAGCGGCTGCCGCTTGCCATTACAGTAAGTGAGAATGTGTGTGCCCACCTCGTGCTGTATAAGTGCCTCCACCCTGCGCGAACTCACACTGAAGTCTTCGCTTACCAGCAAATTCGACTTTGAAACCATAATACCACTTACATCTTTTCGCACCTGAATGGTGAGCTCCAGTTCCGGAAATATTTTCTGGTAGATATCCATTTCCTTTTGCGCCTGCCGCACAAAATCTTCTACACCTATTACTTCTGTGCTGCCAGCGGCCCCCGATACCTGCTTGAGAATTTTGTCGGCTATGGCGAGCGTGTGTCTATCCACAGCACCATACAGGCTGTTTCCTATGTGTTTAAAACCCGGCATTTCCCGTTCTTCGAGCATGGTAAGCTGCTTTTCAAGCTCCATCCGCTTATCTCTGAAAATGAAGGCCAGGGTGGGGTCTTCAATTCGCTCAAGCCTGATTCTGTATAGCTTTCTTTTCTCAATTTCCGGATCGATGCCAATAAGCCTGTATTTAAATGAAGGAGGCTTGCTATAATTGCTCTTCCGGAAGTTTTCCCATTCGAGCTTTTCATTTACCGGTGTGATGCGCAACAGGAAGTTCATCCGTTGATCAATTTCGGCGAGTTGCTGGTCGGTGTGCCTCACCATGCTGCTGATTCTCGATTTGCCAAGGGTGAGGTAGCTGCTAAACTCTTCTGACGTTTGAACCCGCATAAATTCGAAAACACCCCTTTTTATAGCCTCGGAGGTTTTGGCCAAAAACTTACGGTAGAAGATGGGATACGGTTGAAATTCGCTTTCCCGGTAAATATTTGGCACGCTCAGGCCGATGATGAGCGTGCCTGTTTCCTTCGACTTATCTACACCGAAAATAGGAGAAAGCCCTGGTGGATGCCGCTCGTGTTGATCGAGCACCTTCACGTGTACCGTTGGGTAAAACTTTTCAATGGCACTTAAGCCCTGGGTGAGGGCTTTGATTGTGGCCGGGATGCGGCTTTCCGGTGCACGAATTACGAAGTCGGTAGTATCAAAAGCCTGTGCAGGCCACAATTCGATCAGGAGAAATGCTTTGAATTTTTCGGACATGGCCTCCACGATACAGGTAAGCAGGTCATCTACTTCGAGCCTCTTTTCAATAATGAGGTAAGAGGCCTGCGTTTTTACCAGCCTGGAAAAAGAAGTGTCGGGCGAGCCCGAATACCTGTAAATGCATAAAAAAGGCAGCGCCCGGTCCATCACTATCTTGCCTCCATCAGGCAGCAACCTGTAAACGCTTTTACCTCTTCGTATCGTTTTGCAGATCGACTCAATGAGAGTGCTGTCTTTCATAAGCCAGTTCCTGGTGAATTTTCGCAGCTGTTTTCAATGTGGGCTGAATGGAGGCGATCAGCAGTTCTCTTATGTGTTGAATGTTAAGTGCGTTGGGTTCGCCGGTCCACTCGTCCATAAAGAATTTTTTTACTTCAATGGAAATGGGGCAAATTTTCTCTTTGTAACGTTGGCACAGCCATTGGCTAAAGTATCCTCCTTTAAATTTCACGTTCTCCCGCACATCAAGGTGCCTGCCTTCGAAATTAAAGCCGCGCATGGTTTGCACAAGGCTTTCTATCACCGGGCTCCACACATTATGGTCGATATGTTGCGTGCCCAGGTTAATCTCGGGGTTTTCTTCAGGCAACCCGTATTTGTCTACTCCCTCTCTCCGGTCGTTATAGGAATGCAGATCGTACACCACCAGCCATGGGTAAACCTCAAAAAGGCTATCGAAATAGATCTCCATTTGGCGGTAGAAGTCGTCATACTTCTGTAGAGAACCCTCTACAATGTCGCGAGGTAGCGGCTCCTTCCAAAGGTCAAGTCCCCAGGCATCTTCCGGTCGGCGGTATACTGCCTTTTCGGGTGGCCGGTTCACGTCAGTTTCGAAACGCGAGGTTTCCACCCGGATTGAATTATTGGCGATCCTGGTCCATTCGGCAGTAAACGGATCTTCCTCCCTCAGCCTCTCCCGCTCGGTGAGGTTAATAAAAGGTAACAGTGCCGGTCTTATCTCATGGCCGTTGTGAATGGCCGCTACTACCAGGGGCGATTCTCCTCGTGTGGTTTCAATGTTTGCCATGGCGAAAAAGAGACAAACATTAATCCACTTTCAGGGACGGCGTGGCCTGTAATTGAATTGTATAGAACAGCCGTGAGGGGTGCGGCAAGGTCCCGAAGCAGTCTGGAACGAGGCTGAACGATGCAACTAAAATTCGGCCGGAGAGCTGCCGGAGGATTATTGTTGTTCTATTACTGGGAGGATAAGCTTCGACGGTTGACTACCACCTGTGAAAATGGTGTTATTCGCTGGGTTCAGTGTTTGCTCGGTGGCTATTTCCGTACCCGTATTTGGATTTGGATCGTAATGCGGAAAGCTGCTGCTGGTAATGTATAGGCGGATACGGTGGCCTTTCCTGAAGAGATTAGAAGTAGCAAGGTTATCGATGGAAATGGTGTACGTGGTGTTGGGCTGCATCAGTAGCTGGCGATCCAGCCCTTCCCTGTAGCGCATGCGCAGGTATCCGGCGTCAAGGCCACTCAGGTTAATTGAAGATCCGTCGGGCAAAACATCGCATAGCGCGATGTGAAAGTCGGTATCAGCCGCCGAAGAGCTCACCTGTAGTATGGCTTCAACAAGGCCGGTAACTTCGAGGTCTGCTTCGAGCACTTCTGACGTAAACACCAGCACGTCGGGCCGCGCTTCTATTTCCCGCTGGTCGTACGGATAACTTTTTTCGAAACTTTCATCGTACACCGGGTCGTTTGGATCGAAGGTGTAGGTCGTCGCCTCCTGCTTATCAGCGGGCGCCAGCACCAGTCGCCCGCTTTTATTATCCGCACCCTTTTCAAGGTAAAATGTTTTGGAAGAAGTTGCGGAAAGTGGCCATCGATCGTAGTGCCTCCACTCGTTAGCCCCCATCAAAAACAAGCTAACCGGTGCTAGTGAAGTTGCCGGCTCCTGTTTCAGGTGTAATGTAAAGTAATCGAGCAAAACCTTGTTGAAATCGAAGCCGGCATTGGGGCCAAAATCCACTTCTCCAAACTTCATCTTTCTCACGTTAACCGAGGTGTGGTTCCATGGGCCAATGATTAGCCGGGTATGCTGCTTTGCTTGGTCGGTGGCTGCCATGGTCGTCATCTTTTCATAAGCCTGAATTGCCCCGAGCGGACCATAGGCGGCGTCGTACCAGCCGCTAAGAAGGAGCGCCGGCGCCTTTATTTTGTCAAAATCCTCTTCAACCGACACAAACTTCCACCATTCCGACTTGTCGGGGTGGCTTAGCCAATCGTAGTAGTAGGGGGCATATCTCTTTAGCAGCGGGTTGGCAGCCAGCGGACGGTAGGTGTACCACTGGTCTCGCTCCTTCAGCCATGGTTCATAAGCGTCGGTGTCCAGCCATGGGCCGGAGGTATCATTCGCCCTTTTGCGCAGGTCTGGCACTATCAGCGGCATAAACCAGTCGAGCCAGGTAAAGAAAAAAGCACCACCAAAATAGAAAAAATAGTGGCTGTTTATGGGTGTCATGTCCGGGGCAGCGGCTTTCAATGCTTCAGGCGCTTCGGCCAACGCCAGCCACTGCACCATGCCGGGGTATGAGCCTCCGTAGGTTCCTACACGGCCATTCACGTAAGGCAGTTTTCCCACCCATTGAATAACATCGAAGCCGTCGGGCCGCTCCTGATGATATGCTTTAAAGTCGCCCTCACTACCATAGCGCCCCCGCACGTCGACCAAAAACACTGCGAATCCGGCTTTTGCTGCCTCCAGCGGAAAGTCAGCATACGTATCGTAATCGTCTTTTCCGTAAGGGGTGCGGTATACAATTGCAGGAAATGGTCCCGCGCCATGCGGCCGGTAGCAAATAGCCTCAAGCAGTACGCTATCTCTCATGGGAATTTTTATTATTTCCCGTCGGATATTCCAATCAGACAGAGAGCTCGCCTGCCCGGATTGACTGAAAGAACGACTGGAAATCAACAGCAGCAAAAAAAGGAGGTAGTTTTTCATTGGGCATAAATGTTGCAAAGGGCAGTCAGAGTCAACCGACTGTTGTTTAAAGCGTGGGGTAAAACTACCGCCGTTAGTTCATGCGTACCCAGTCGTCCTCATGGTTGTGGCTTGCCACGGGCGTATATTTTACCCACTCGGTATGGTATACCTTTCCATCGCGGTGGAGCCGTATCAGGGTGTCGCCAGGATTAAAATTGAACCGGTCGTGTCCGTGGTCCACATCATCCTGCATGCCGGAGTAAATAATGTGTAGCGTGCTGTCTTTCTCAGCGGCCCTACCGAGGTATTGCTCCACCCAGTAGTTAACAGCATCATCTTCATCCTGTTGTTGCCCTTTCAAAATTATGGAATAGTGATGGTCTGCATCAGGCCGGCGTGGTTTGCGAAGAAAAAGGTCATGAGTATAGGTGATGTGGTGTCCGTTTACGTCCTCATATTTTTCAATGTATTCGTATTTGCTGCCCCAATTGTGATCGGGGTAGCGTCCGGTGCAAGCAGTCAGCACCATTACAAAACCGGCCACCAAAAAGCTTCCTGAAATTTTCATAGTAAAAAGTTTAGTCCGTGCAGAATCATGAAACAGTCATAAGAAAAACCGTATCCAGCAGTCCGATATGGAATGATGTGTACTCCACCGGGAATAGCGTTTTTATACACTTGAAATTAGCAGGAAATAGGAGAGTTTGCAAACGGTGTATAAAGCAAAAAAGACCGCCAGATATTGGCGGCCCTTTTACCTAACCTGTGAGCTTATGGATGTAAGTACGACAGGTTGCACCAGGTTGATGGAGCCCCATCGAAATACACACAACAAGATTACGGCGCAAAGCAGAGACTTTTATACCTAGTATTAGGTATTTTTTAAACGTTTCCGGTAAAATTCAGTACTTTATTGAGGTGAGGCTGGGGTTTTTCATGGGTTGGCCTTACCTATCCACCTCGCCGAGCACGAAGTCGACAGACCCTACTATGGCTATAAAATCGGCAATAAGTACGCCGCGGGATATTTCGGGAATTACAGAAAGATTGGAAAAGCAGCAAGACCTTGCTTTGCACCTAACAGGCACATCGCTGCGCCCATCGGCACGAAAGTAAAACCCGAGTTCGCCTTTGGGGTTTTCTGCCCGAACGTAGAAGTCCTGGGCTTGCGGCCTGATTTTTTTCGGAACCACCGACCTGGGATCGTAGTCACGGGTTCTTTTGTATTCTTTAGTGAGCTTTTCAAGGCACTGCTCAATTATACGGATCGATTCTTCACACTCCCGATACCGCACCCATGTCCGATCCCAGCAATCGCCGACCGTTCCCACGGTACCCTCGCCTACGGGAACTTCAAAATCCAACTCCGGGTACACGCTATAGCCATCCACCTTGCGGAGGTCGAAGCGAAGCCCCGACGCCCGCAGCATTGGACCGGTAACACCGTAGCTTATTGCGAGGTTTCTTGAAAGTACGCCCACATTGGCGGTACGTTCTACGTAAATTTTATTGGTGAGCAGGAGGTGCTCTGTTTCCTTCAGTTTAGGTTTCAGGTAGGTTACAAACTCCCCGCAGCGGTCTTCAAAACCTACAGGCAAATCATAAAACAGCCCGCCAATCCATATATAGTTGTAGAGCATGCGGGCACCGCAGGTCCACTCGAGCATACGCATTATGTGCTCCCTGTCGCGCATCATCCACAGGAAAGGAGTAACAGCGCCGATATCAAGGCCGTAGGTGCCTATGGCCACAAAATGCGATGCCAAGCGATTGAGTTCTGCCACCAGCACCCTGATGTATTCCGTCCTTTTGGGAATGTCGTCTTGTATTCCAAGCATCCGCTCCACTCCCATTACATAAGCATGTTCATTGTTCATGGCCGCTACATAGTCCATGCGATCCACGTAGGGTATCACCTGATTATAAGGCATACTTTCGGCATGCTTCTCAAAACAACGGTGCAAGTACCCAAGGTGCGGCACCACATCCACCACTACCTCTCCGTCAGTAATCACCTCAAACCGGAGCACACCATGAGTGGAAGGGTGCTGCGGTCCGATATTGATAAGCATCTCGCCCTGCTTGAGATCGGCGGGCTTGTACCTGGTTGGCTCTGAAGCAGCGAGGTGAGAGGGGCTGTATTGGTACTGTATTTTGCTCAAGTTAGTTACTGAGTTTGTAGTTTTTAGTTCGTAAAGTTCATCCTCAAAAAAGCAAAATGGGTCAATAGTCAACTCTTACACCGTGATAATAGTCCTGGGTCGCATAATCCTTTCTCAGTGGGTGGTCTTTCCAGTCGGCGGGCAAAAGAATCCGGCGGAGGTCAGGATGTCCCTCAAAGCGGATGCCCATCAGGTCGAATGCCTCCCGTTCGTGCCATTCGGCGGTGCGCCAAATATCACTCACAGTAGGCACCTCCGGCAGCTCCTCTCCTTCTTTGTTTCGCTGCACCACCACCCGCAGCAAAAGATGGATATCGAAGGGGATGGAATAGAGGTTGTAGTTTATCTCCATGGTGCCAGCTTCCGGGCCGTTGTCGATGGCTGTCAGGCATGAAAGCGAGTCGAAGTAAGTTTTTTCGTTGTCCCGGAGGAACAGGCACACCTCGCGAAGGTTTTCTACGGGCACCAGCAGGCCTTTTGGGGTGGCGTTTTCTATGGGTTGGAGGGAGAGGT
>CBFGTI010000181.1:0-11187 GCA_965651695.1 uncultured Imperialibacter sp.
TACCGCATTATAAATCGACCAGCCGTATCTCTTTTATTTCGATTTTGTCCCACACCTTGCCTGTTACATATGGGTCGGCTGCCAAATATGTTTCCAGCTCTTTGCGGGAAGCAAACCGCAGGTACAGGGTGGAGCCGATCATCTTGCCCGTAATATCGAGAATAGCGCCGCCGGCAATAAACTGTCCCTTATCCTTTGCACAGCGGGCGTTTTCCAGGTGCGCCTGCCTTACTTCCAATCGACGACCGAGTGCTCCCGCATCGGTGTGGTCGTGGGCTACAATTAAAAAATCCATGCTGAAAAGTAGTTTGAAACCGGCGGAACTCCAAGAGAAAAGCATACGGCCAGCACGGGGAAATGTAAGAATTGGACCGAATAATGTGAAACTGTATCTTTATAAGCTAAACAAAATGAAACGCGCCAGCCATGACCTTTTTTTTGGCCATACTTTTACTATTTGGCAACTGGCTGTCATATCCGCCGGTGCATGACCTGGAGGCTATAAGAAGCGATCGTGAGCTTAACATTCAAGAGCTCGAATACTTTGAAGACAGCACCGGAAACCTGCGGTTTGAAGAGATTAAAAACCAGCGGTTCCGCACAAACCCGCAGTTTCAGCCAAAAAATTACAACACCGCATCTGTTTACTGGGTAAAGCTAAGGCTGAACGTGCCAAGATCGATGAACCAGCTGTGGATGGTCGAGTTTTATGATCAAACAATCGACAATCTGCGGGCTTACAGTCCCGAAAGCGACGGCAGCTATTCAATGCTGCAGTTTGGCGACCAGTTTGCGTTCGATAACAAGCTTTTCAGGCACAAAAACTTCCATGTGCTGGTAGATGCCACGCAGCAGGGTATCCAAACATACTACTTTCGGATTGAGTCGAAATCTTATGTAGACATAAGGCTGGTGGTGCGCACCGTCAACCGGTTTGTACATTACGCTCTGAACGAATACTTCCTGTATGGCATATTCTACGGCATGATCCTCATGATCAGCATGTACAATATGCTGATCTACTTCGCTATTCGTGAGGTGAAGTACCTCTACTACACGTTTTATATTTTGAGCGTTGGGGTATTCGCCATGTGCGTAGATGGCATTGCCTACCAGTACCTTTGGCCCAACCTGTCGGGCTGGAACCAGGTAGCACATGGTGTTGCACTTTTTTCGGTCATCTTCTGGTCGGTATTGTTTTCGAGAAAGTTCCTCAACGTGGCGGTGCGTGCGCCTCGGCTTGCCCTGGTTATCGACGGCGTTATTGTGCTGAGAAGCATTTTCTTTCTTTATGCGCTCATTTTCAACCGGGAGTTGTTTCAGTACCGTAACATTGAAATTATACCGCTTTCCATCATATTTTACAGCAGCATTTATGTGTGGTTGAGGGGGTACAAACCGGCACGTTTCTTTGTAGTGGCATATGGCTTCCTGTTCCTCGGGTTCCTGGTAAAGGCTATGGTAATGCTGTCCGTCATACCCATCAACATCCTTTCTTATTATAGCCTGCATGTTTCCTTCCTTATCGAAATGCTGTTTCTCTCCTTCGCCCTTAGCGACCGGGTGCGGATTTTGAAAAACGTGCGAGACAGAGCCTTGCTAAGGATAATAAAGCAGCACGAAGAAAACATGCAGCTGAAAGATAAAGTAAATAAGGAGTTGGAGAAACGCATACGGGAACGCACCGTGGAGCTGGAAGACAAAAACAATCTGCTGCACACCGCCAACGAAAAGCTGCAGGCACAGAAACGGGAGATCTCTCAAATCAATTCGCTGCTCGACCTCGACAACTGGAAGCTGAAGAATAACATCCGGGAGATACTGCAGAACCGACTCATTAACAAGAATTTGACACTGGAGGAGTTCAGGGGCATTTTTCCCGATAAACTCAGCTGCTATCGTTTTCTTGAGCGGATCAAGTGGGACAATGGCTTTAAATGCAATAAGTGTAACAACGATAAGCACATTACAGGCAAAGACCATTTTTCGAGGCGGTGCACACGATGTGGTTATATTGAATCGGTAACCAGCAACACCATTTTTCACGGCATCCGTTTTCCGATAGAGAAAGCCTTTTACATTCTCTACATTACAAACAACCAAAGCGACCGCTACACGCTCGACGAGCTATCGGAGCTGCTCGATTTGCGAAGAAATACCATCTGGAGCTTCAGGAAAAAGATAGAAGAGCTGCTAAAAACAGTTGACAAGCCAAATAAAGACTACCTGCGCAATTTCTTTATGATGCATGTGAATTGATACCGGCCCTGTATTAACTGATATTCTGCGAAGCCACCCCTCCCATTTTTGTCATTCCCAGGCCAGGTAAAAGGCCACTCTTACCTTCTCATTACTTGGTTAGGCAGAAAATAACCAATAAACCCCCGCGGGAGACGTTATAACCAATAATTGCCGGTAAAAGCCGCAATAAGAGGAAAGGTATGGAGGAGATGGAACCGCTGAGATATGGGCAGTACTTCTGACAGCTGCCAACAATCCTTTCCGATGGTTGCCCGGACCATAATCCGGGCGATGTTAAACCTCATAAATTTTAACTACATCATTATGAAAAACTTAAAATCTATTTTCAACACGTTATGGGCCCTTGCAATGGTAGCAACAGTAGCGTTTCTCATCAGCTGCGGCAACGACGACGACGGGCCGGTGGAATTTGACATTGTTGAAATGATGGCTGGCGACTCCGATCTCAACGCAGCTACCAGCCCCACGGATGTGCCGGCTGATGCAAGCATTGCAGTTGTGTTTTCGTCAGACGTAGATGCAGCTACCGCCACAGAAGATAACTTTATGCTGATGCGGGACTATGACGACACGGAAGTTCCTGTGGCCGTTAGCGCAAGCGGCAATACCGTTACCGTGACACCGCAGGAAGAACTGGGCACCGGAACACTGTACATCTTTACCATAGGCACAGGTGTTGAATCGACCGACGGGCAATCGCTGAATGCGGAGGTGGAAAGAAACTTCACAACGTCGGGCACATTTGCGCCGGCGGGAGTAGTGGCCCATTGGAATTTTGATGGAGACAGCGAAGACGCAACCGGCAACTTTACTGTGGAAGAGGAAGTTGATATCGAATATGTGGATAGCCGCAACGAAGACGCCGGACAAGCAGCTCAATTCAATGGTGCTACCTCAGTTATAGAAGTACCCAATGGTTCCGACCTTCTCACGAGCCAATTCACCGTTAGCTTGTGGATTTACCTCAGCACCGAAAACAACACCACTGGTAATTTTGTAATGGGTATTGGCAACTTCCATGGGCTGCAGCTTGAGATTCCTGCCGATGCGGCGTGGTTGAAGTTTGCCGGCGCTTATGAGCTGGAGGATGGCACCATTACTACTAACGACTTCTTCTTTAATGCCGATGGTGTGACGAACGCTACCATAGATGCGGATGAAGAGGGTATAGACAACGCCACCATTGTAGACAAGGATTTGTCAGGCTCTGGCGGTTTGGCCGCAGTGCTTCAAGACAACTGGACACACCTTACCTACACTTTCGATGGAGAAAGTAAAATTCGCTCGCTTTACCTGAATGGGGAACTGGTGTTTCAGCAAGACCTGAGCCTGCTGACGGGAGACAATATAGCTGAAGGTCTGCAGCCGTTCGGTACTGCATCTGGTTTAACCTTTCAGGAAGCCGCAGAGGGAGATTATGACGACAAACTCACCTTTGGATGGTGGCAGAGCACCGAATCCACCTTTGCCAATGCATGGGGAGATTGGGCCGTTTTTGGCAACGCCGGTGCAAACCAGTTTGTTGGCATGCTTGACGATGTCCGTTTCTTTAACGTAGCGCTCACCGAGCAGGAGGTGGACCTGATGTACGAATCAGAGAATTAACAATACACGAGAAGGGGCTTTTTAGCCCCTTCTCGTATATAAATGCCCGAAGGCCACAAATATGCCAGGGCAGGCTGCGTAACTGCCAGCCGCAGCGTTTCACAAACCCTTGGCTTAAGGGTTCGGGGCAGTGAAGGCGTAGAAAAAAATATCCTGTCACTCAACGGTGATACGGAAACGTTTCCGACACTAGAAATGCCCCTTTTCTCTCTTATCTAATGATATTAAAGCGGGATGAAACATTATAGCGTTGGCGATTAAAAGATGCAAATTTAAACACTTTGAGGTAAAGGAAATTGACTACTGCCATGCAAGTAGCTTACCTTGATGTTATATTGTAACGATTACACTATTCTACTTATTCAACACATGGAAGAAGTTTTACGAAATACATGCAGACTACTCCTTGTTTTCAGCTTGCTGATACTTTTCAGTACGGCGTTATATGCCCAGGAAAGAACAGTAAGGGGTACAGTAACCTCCACAGAAGATGGGGAAGGGTTGCCGGGTGTGAGTATCCAGGTAGAGGGGACTACGAGAGGAACGGTAACCGACTTTGAAGGCAATTATTCGTTGAACATCCAGGAGGGAGACAACCGGCTGGTTTTCTCGTTCATCGGATTTCAAACGGCTACCATTGAGGTAGGAAACCGTGCCGTAATAGATGTGGCACTTGAACTCGATGTGGAGCAGTTGGAAGAAATAGTTGTTGTGGGTTATGGTATCCAGCGCAAGAGCGACCTCACGGGTGCCGTTTCCTCTGTGCGGGGAGGCGATCTTACTAAAATACCTGCTGCGAACCCGGTTCAGGCACTTCAAGGTAAAGTGGCTGGCATGCAGGTGAGCAGCGGTTCCGGCCAGCCGGGTGCAGCGCCGGTAGTTCGTATTCGTGGGGTGGGTACCTTTAATAACTCGGCCCCCATCTATGTGGTCGATGGCGTAATTCTGGATGACATCTCCTTTCTCAATTCTGCGGACATCGAATCGATGGAAGTACTGAAAGACGCTTCAGCCACCGCTATCTATGGGTCAAGAGGAGCCAACGGCGTAATCATTGTTACCACCAAACAGGGGAAGCTGGGCCAGGAAGTGACACAGTTTAGCGTAAACACCGAGTATAGCATACAGCGGCTTTCCAAAAAGATAGACCTGTTGAATGGGCGGGAATTTGCCACTATCGTAAACGAAATCAGCCCCGGCTCTTACAATAACGTGGATGCCGTGCCCAATACCGACTGGCAGGACCTAATTTTTGACACTGCTCCGATACAAAACCACCAGATTTCAGCAGCTGGTTCTTCGGAGAAAATGCAGTACTACGTGGGGCTCGGCTATTTTAATCAGCAGGGAATAGTAGAGAAGTCTGAGTACGAAAGGCTCACGCTCAAGCTTAACAATACCTACAAATTTTCAGATAACGTAAGCCTTGGCAACAATATCACACTGGCACCCTACAACCAGCAGGTAGCACCGGATGTGGTGTACCAGGTGTACCGGGCGCAACCGGTGGCGGTGCCCTTTTACGACGACGGAAGCTTTGGCGTAGTGCAAAATGTGGGCAACCCGCTGGCCAGCCTTGCCTATTCCAACAACTTCAACAAGGGGCTGAGAGGCGTAGGCAATGTTTTTACTGACATCAAATTTCTGCAGGGGTTTACAGCCAGGTCAAGTTTCGGTGTGGATTTGGGCTATAACAAGAACGAGAGCTTTTCACCGGCGTTTACCGTTTACAACCCCGATGGTACAGCTTCGCAGCAACAAAATGTATACAGCGACCTCAGCAAAGAAAACAGGGAGAGCCTTACCTGGCTGTGGGAAAATACACTCAACTACAATAAGGAGTTTGGCAAGCACCGGGTAGACGGGTTGGCCGGATTTACCATGCAAAAAACCACTTCCGAGTATTTGCGGATAAGCGGAGAGAATATTTTGCGAGACGGGGAAGATTTCTGGTACCTGCGGCCAAGCTATATTGTTGATGAAAGCAATAACATCAACAGGCTCAACAGCATTGCCAATGGTGTGGATGTGGGCCAGTATTATTCAATGATGTCGCTGCTGTTCCGCGCCAACTACACCTACGACGAGCGGTTACTTTTTACTGCCACCTTCCGGCGAGACGGCTCCTCGAAATTTACCGATAACAATCGGTACGCCAGCTTTCCTTCTTTTGCAGTAGGTTGGAACGTGATCAACGAAGATTTTATGCAAAACCTCACGATGCTCACCAATTTGAAACTAAGAGCAAGCTGGGGCGCAATCGGAAACGAGAAGATACGCTACGACCGGCAGTTCTCGCTAGTGCAAAATGAGTTGAATCCTGTTTTTGGGCCGGAGGAAGCGTTGAACCCCGGCGCCAGCTACGGCGTTACCGGCAACCCGGATTTAAAATGGGAAACGACCTACCAAACCGATATCGGAGTGGAAATGGGAATGTTCGAACAGCGATTGACTGCCGAAGTAGACTACTACCGCCGCGAAACGCAGGATATCCTGGTAGACCTGCTCACCCCCGGCCACCTGGGCAATGGACAAGGGCAAAGGGTAACATATAATGCCGGCTCTGTTCTCAACCGCGGCCTCGAATTTAATGTGGCGTGGTCGGAAGAAGTGAATGATTTCAGGTACCGGATTGGTGCATTGGGGTCTACCGTGCACAACGAAGTGCTTACCGTAGGCGGAAGTAGCGGGATTGACTCTACACTGGTAGGAGGTTTCCTCGGTGACGGCCGGCCTGTAACGCTAAGTCGCGCAGGACTGCCCATAGGGGCATTCTATGGGTACCAGATTATTGGTGTTTTTCAGAACCAGGAAGAAATTGATGCCTATCCCCACGACTCGCAGGCAAGACCCGGCGACGTGATCATAGAAGATGTGAACGGCGACGGAAGAATCTCGCTGGAAGACAGAACCTACCTGGGTTCACCCATTCCCACTTTCATTTATGGATTCAACCTCGAAGCCGGTTGGAAGGGCTTCGATCTCAGCCTCGACTTCCAGGGGCAAATGGGCAATAAGATATTCAATGGCAAAGAGGTGGTGAGGCCCGACCCTTACAATTTTGAGAAGCATGTGATCAATCGGTGGACCGGCGAGGGCACCAGCAACACAGAACCCCGCCCCACATTTGGAGGATTGAATTTCGCCCCCTCCAGCCGGTTCGTTCAAGACGGATCTTTTCTGCGTCTTCGCAATATCACGCTCGGTTACAATCTTCCTGCAGGATTGTTGGATCGGGTAAATATTGGCAACGCAAGGGTTTACCTAAGAGGCACCAACGTATTTACGCTGACCGACTTTACAGGTTATTCTCCTGAGTTCGGAAGCGAAGATGTGCTCAGTAGCGGTATCGACAGGGGCATCTATCCCGTGTCGGCCATTTATTCAGCTGGTTTAAATGTTTCCTTTTAAACGACTCCCGAAAATGAAATTTATCTCATACATAGCTAAGTCCGTTAGAGTGGCAGCCATTGCGGTACTTACATTGATTCCCTTCAGCTGCGAAGATTTTCTCGACATCAGTCCGCAGGGCGATTTAACGCAGGCCTCATTCCCCAACTCGGAGGCCGATGCACTTTTGGCAACCAACGCGGTGTACAGCACGCTGCGCAACTGGTTTTACCACTCGGGCGGTTATCCCATACTCGACATCATGTCGGACGATGCACGCAAGGGCAGTAATCCCAACGACCAGCTGCCCACCGTTGGGCCGTATGATACCTTTACCTTCAATTCTACTTCCGATGGGCTCGACCGCTGGTGGGCTGCTGTATACGAAGGAATTAAGCGCGCCAACGTGGTAATAGAAAATGTGCCTGAAATAGCGATGGATCAAGCCACTATCGACCTGTATGTGGCGGAAGCCCGTTTTCTGCGGGGCTTGTTTTATTTCGACCTTGTGCGTGCCTGGGGCGGCGTGCCGTTGGTTACATCCTCTACCCCGCCTGTAAGGGTAGAAAGAGCCAGTGCAGAGGATGTATATGAGCTGATAGAGCAGGATTTGCTGTACGCCATTGATATACTCCCGCAAAAAAGCGAAGTACCGGTAGACCAGCTCGGCCGGGCGACCCAGGGTGCAGCCAAAGCCCTTCTTGCAAAAGTGTACTTATTTCAGGGCAACTTTGCCGGAGCGGAACAATATGCGCTTGAAGTGATTAATTCGGGACAATATGGCCTGGAACCCGATTTTAACGATGCTTTCGGCGAAGCCGGTGAACACGGGGTGGAGTCTGTTTTTGAAATAGGGGCCCGCCGCAACGAAGGCACCAACAACGGGGGCAACCAATACTCCAACGTACAGGGCATTCGTGGCTCACCCAACAGGGGTTGGGGCTTTAACCGCCCATCTATTGACTTGATGAACTCCTTTGACGCCGACGACCCCAGAATGGATGCTACTATTATCTTCCTGGGCGAAGTGCTTGGGGGCGTAACCACCCTTGGTGATGGAACAACTCCCGATGAGACCAGGGACGAAGATGGCAACCTGGTAGAAATGGAAACCTACAACCAGAAGGTGTGGACAGAAGGAGATAACACCATTACCTCCTGGGGCCACAACCGCAGGATTATCCGTTATGCAGATGTGCTGCTGATGGCTGCCGAAGCCTTAAATGAAAATAATAAGCCACTGGAAGCGCTCACTTACCTGAATATGGTAAGGGCGAGAGCAAGAGCGGGCAATCCGGGTATTTTGTTGCCAATAGTCGTCGTAAATAAAGATACGCTCCGGGATATAATTATTGAAGAGCGGCGTCATGAACTGGCCATGGAAGGCCATCGTTTCTGGGACCTTGTAAGAACCGGCAAAGCCGAAGAAGTGCTGGGGCCGTTGGGTTTTGAAGCCGGGAGGCACGAGTTGCTGCCGATTCCTCAAACTGAAATAGACCTTTCAGAGGGAATGCTGGACCAAAATCCCGGATACAACTAATGCAATACAAACCTCTATAATAACTACATTATGAAAAACGTGAAATTCTTTTTGAACATGCTGTGGGCTCTGGTGTTGGTGTCCGCGGTATCTTTTTTGGTTAGCTGCGGTGGCGAGGATGAGGACCCGGTCGCATTAACGCTTCAGAGTTTAAAAGCGGGTAGTGATGATCTCAATGGCGCTACCAGCCCCACAGGTGTGTCAACCACTTCTGTAATTGAGGGAATATTTTCAACAGAGTTAGACCCCTCGTCGGCTGCTTCCAATGTAACGCTGGTGAGAGATTTCGACGATGTGGAAGTAGACACCGACGTTGAGGTAAGCGGCAGGGTATTAAAAATAACCCCCGCGGAAGAGTTGTCAGGCGGATCGTTGTATATTCTTACTATCAAAGGAACTCTGAGCTCGGCGGAAGGACAAACACTTGGTGCCGACGTTACCCGTAACTTTACCACAGTAGGCACCTTTACCCCGCAAAATGTGGTAGCCCACTGGGACTTTGAAGAAAATGCCGATGATCAGGTAGGCGAGTATTCAGCAGATGCCGCCGACATCATTGATATAACCTATGAAGACTCCCGAAAAGCTGCCGCCGGAAAAGCTGCATCATTTAATGGCACCACATCCCTGATAGAAATTCCAAATGGAGATGATTTTCTTGAGAATGAAGATTTCAGCATTAGTTTCTGGGTAAAAGCCAATTCTACAAAAGAGGGCCACTTTGTTCTCGGCCTTGCTGCTTGGAAAGGATTTCAATTTGAAATAGCAGGCAATTGGGAGTCTGTGAAGTTGGCAAGTCAGTATGACTTGGGCGATGGAACGATGAATTCCGAAGACAACTGGTTTAATGGAAATGGTCAAACAAAAGACAACGGCGGATGGCAAGGATGGACCTTTCACAAGAGTGTTACTAATGTGGGGGATATCTACTTTAAAGACAAATGGGCAAATGTTGTCTGTACTTATGAAAGTGAAACCAAACTCGCCACAATGTATATCAATGGAGAGATGGTAAAACAGCATGACTTTAATTTGTGGCCCGAAGGCGACCCTAAAAGAAATATCACAGGCGTGGCTTACGCAGGAAATCCCGCCCCCGGAAACAAGCTTGCATTTGGATTCATTCAGGCAAGAGAGAACAGGATTATAACTGATACATGGGCTGATTATTCTGATCCAGCGAACAACCATTTTAAAGGACTCCTTGATGATGTTCGCATCTTCTCAGTGGCTGTTACAGCGGAAGAAGTAAAAATGATGTACGATTCTGAAAAGCCTTAAAAAGGTGGTTTAAGTGTTTTGGTAAAGAGGGTTCCCCGGTGGTTGGGAGCCCTCTGATTTTCTAACCCGGTAACTATGAAGTGGAGCAAAGTATACTTCTTTGTGTTAACGAGCGTAAGCATCGTTTTAAGTTCGTGTGGAAACGATGACGAGGGAAACCCATCGACTGATGCGGTTTTGCAATTATCAGCTGGCTGGGTAGGTCCTTACAAGCTTAATTTAACCCAATCTTCAGAAAACAACGAAGCTCCCTCAGATAAGCCATTGGTGTTTACTTTTACTTCCCCGCTCGATAGAGAAACTGTTCCGCAATCTGTAGAGCTTAAGAACAGTGAAGGAGAGCCGGTGGATTTAGCTTTTAGTTATCTCGACGATGATAAAACTTTTTCGGCATTGCCCGAAACGGAACTCCTTGGGGATGAGGTTTATGAGCTCGCTGTAAAAAACACGCTGAGGGGAGTAAATGGGGAGAAATTTCCGGGCATTACTATATCCTTTCAAACTCTTCCTAAGGTAATTAACGTAGTTGAGCTCCTCATAGACGGGGTTGATCATACAGCTACTGACCGGATCACTGAAGTTGGTCTAAGCCCTACCTTCGAAATCACTGTCTCCGATCCGGTAGATGAATCGACAATTAACAATGCGAACGTAAGAATTCTTTCCTCCCAGGGAATAGTGCCTGCTACAATCTCGCTTTCAGAAGACAAAACTACCATCACCGTGGTTACTGAGGAGGCTCTAAAAGGTCTTGGTAAACATCAGGTGTGGTTATATGAAAACATAAAAGGTGAAGAGAATGAGGTTTTTAGTTTTTACAGTAAAGATTTTTTTACAACATACGACCCCACCCCCGTTTTCCCCGTCATCACCGACGACGAGCTCCTCACGCTTGTTCAGCAGCAGACTTTTAAATATTTCTACGATTTTGCCCACCCGGCCAGCGGCATGGCCCGCGAAAGAAACACCTCGGGCGATGTAGTTACAACCGGTGGCACAGGGTTCGGACTCATGGCCATCATCGTGGGTATCGAAAGAAATTTTATTACCAGACAGCAGGGAATCGACCATTTCACCAAGGTAATTTCCTTTCTCGAAACAGCCGACCG
>CBFGTI010000182.1:0-11105 GCA_965651695.1 uncultured Imperialibacter sp.
TAGCACAACAGGATAACTCAACCCTGCGCATCAAGCACCGCACCGATGGCCCGGCTATAACTGAAGACGACTGGGAAGAAACAGCCGGAGGAGAGAGCGCACACATAGCACCCGATCCGGACGACAACGACATCGTGTATGGTGGAAGCTACGGAGGCTACCTTACTCGTATGAATCACAAATCTGGCGAAGAGCGCAACATTAACGTATGGCCCGACAACCCCATGGGGCACGGTGCTGAAGGCATGCGA
Source organism: uncultured Imperialibacter sp. (assembly GCA_965651695.1). Classification (GTDB taxonomy): domain Bacteria; phylum Bacteroidota; class Bacteroidia; order Cytophagales; family Cyclobacteriaceae; genus Imperialibacter. The sequence goes on from CBFGTI010000182.1 coordinate 252, forward strand.
TTCCGGTTCCAGTGGAATTTCCCTATTTTCTTCTCTCCTTTCGACGGCAACAAGCTGTACACGACCTCCAACCAGGTACATGTGAGCACCAACGAGGGGCAGTCGTGGACAACCATCAGCCCCGACCTTACCCGCGGCGAAAAAGAGAAGTTGGGACCATCAGGTGGACCGATCACCAAAGACAACACTGCCGTAGAGTACTACGCAACGATTTTTGCCGCAACAGAATCACCGTTTGAGAAGGACGTTATATGGACCGGTTCGGACGACGGGCTGGTGCACGTAACACGCAACGGCGGCCAAAGCTGGGAAAACGTAACTCCTCCGGCAGCACCAAAGTATCTCATGTGGAACAGCATCGACCCTGACCCGTTCACCAAAGGCGGTGCCTACCTGGCAGGAACCTCCTACAAATCAGGTGATTACAAGCCTTACCTCTTTAAAACGGAGGATTATGGAAAAACCTGGAAAAAAATTGACAGCGGTATTCCCGACAACCACTTCACAAGGGTACTACGGGCGGATCCGAAGCGCAAAGGGTTGTTGTATGCGGGCACCGAAGTGGGAATGTATATTTCGTTTGACGATGGTGCCAGCTGGGCTCCATTCCAACTCAACCTGCCCATGGTGCCTGTCACCGATCTTACCATTAAAGACAACAACCTGATAGCCGCCACGCAAGGCCGCAGCCTTTGGATTATCGACGACCTGACGCCGCTGCACCAGCTGGGTAGCGAGGTGGCTTCTGCCGACTTCCACCTGTTTAAGCCAACCGATAGCTACCGGATGGGCCGCCCCGCATGGTATACACCAAAGAGTGCAGGTAAAAACCATCATAACGGTGTACAGCTGTTTTACACATTGAAAAACGAGCCCGGCGAAAAAGACACAGTTACACTGGAAATACTTGAGCAGGACGGCGACCTCATTAAGAAGTTTACCAGCAAAACGGAAAAGCGCGGCGATAAGCTTGAAGTGAAAAAAGGCAGCAACAGCGTGGTTTGGAACATGGCCTATCCGGAGGCTGAAGGCTTCGACGGCCTTATTATGTGGGCGGCGAGCCTGCGTGGACCCAAAGCTGTGCCGGGCACCTACAAGGCCAGGCTAACGGTAAACGGCACGAGCAAAGAAACTGAATTCACCATCCTTAAAGATCCGAGAACGGAGGGAACGGTGGCGGACATTCAGGCGCAGTTCGACTTCATACAGGGTGTGAACAAGAAAATCTCTCAAACGCACACTACTATTAAAGACATCCGCTCGGCCCGCACGCAGATGAATGACCTGAAAGAAAGGCTGGCCAAAGAGGATGCCTTTAAAGAACTGGTAGAAAGCATTGAGCAGATCAACAAGAAGATGACCGAAGTAGAAGAAACACTGTACCAAACCAAAAACCGCAGTGGGCAGGATCCGCTCAACTTCCCGATACGGCTCAACAACAAGCTGGCACACCTTAGCTCGGTGGCCAACAACAGCGATTACAAACCTACCGACCAATCGGCAGAGGTAAGGAAAGAGCTGGAGGCCGCCATTGACGAACAGTTGACCAAATGGGAGCAGATTAAAAACAATGATATCCCTAAGCTAAATCAGAAGGCGAAGGAAAAAGGCGTGGAAGCGGTAATGCTGAAAAACGCCAACAACTCCAGTATGTAATTTTTTTAGAGTGAATAATTGAACAGGAAAAACCGGGGGTGTGAGCTTCCGGTTTTTTTATGGCAACTCGTGTAAAACCCGACGGCATTTTGTTTTTGATTCAGTATTTTGTTCAGATATCAGAGCCTTTTCATAATGAGCAGCACTCACGACTTCAATCGCAGGACCTTCATCAAAAAATCTGGCCTTGCCACTGCCGGCATGCTGCTGGCAGCAAACTCAACATTTTCTGCGCCGTCAGTGCCCAAAAACATCAAAAACAAACTTCCCAAGTGGAGGGGCTTCAACCTGCTCGACTTCTTTTCGCCCAACCCAGCCAATGCCCGCGAGGGAACAAAAGAGGAGTATTTCAAATGGATGGCAGATTGGGGATTCGACTTCGTGCGGATTCCAATGGCTTACCCCTCCTACCTCAAGTTCGACCACAGCAGAGACATCAAAACAAAAGAGGTGCGCAAAATTGACAACAAGGCTGTGGACAACATTCACGAGTTGGTGAGCATGGCCCATAAATACAACCTGCACGTAAGCCTCAATTTGCACAGGGCGCCGGGGTTTTGCGTTAACGCCGGGTTTAACGAACCTTACAACCTGTGGACCGACGATGAAGCGATGGACGACTTTGCCTATCACTGGAAGTTTTGGGCCAAAGCATATAAAAACGTGTCGCGGGAAAAGATCAGCTTCGACCTGCTGAACGAGCCCTGCACCAGGGAAGACATGAACGACCAGCACTCCAAACGCGGCCCGGTGCCCGGTGAAGCCTACCGAAAGCTGGCTTTACGTGCATCCGAAGTAATCAGGAAGGCCAATCCGGACCACCTGATCATCGCCGACGGCAACAACGTGGGCAGCAATGTAATACCTGAAATAGAAGACCTCGACATCGCCCAAAGCTGCCGAGGCTACAACCCGGGCATCATCTCGCACTACAAGGCGCCCTGGGTTTTTAAAGACACGGAAAACCTGCCGGTGCCGGTATGGCTCGGCCAGGTGGGCGACCAATACCTCAGTCGTGCCATGCTGGAAGAAATGTACAAACCATGGATAGAGCTAAAAAACCGCGGAGTGGGCGTGCACTGCGGCGAATGCGGCTGCTGGAACAAAACACCCCACGAGGTATTCCTTGCCTGGTTTGGCGATGTGCTGGACGTGCTTACTTCCAACGACATAGGGTTTGCCTTGTGGGAATTCAAAGGTAGCTTCGGGCTGATTGACTCGGGCCGGGAGGATGTTGACTACGAGGACTGGTATGGGCACAAGCTGGACAGAAAACTGCTAACGTTGCTGATGAAGTATGCGTAATGGAATGCCAAAACAGTATCCCGAAGACATTTAATTTATGACAGCGGCTCCTTTCTCTTCGTAAAGAGCCTTCAAATCATCAGCCATCCCAACGTCGGTCACAATAGTTTGCACCAGTGACAATGGCCCGAACTTCAGGTAGCTATCCTTTTCTATTTTGGAAGAGTCGCACAGCAGGAAAGTGCGGCTGGACTGCGTGGCCATGGCCAGGGTAATAGAAGCCTCTTTCTCGCTATGGGCAGTGAGTCCATTGGCTAGCGAAACACCATCAACCCCTACGAATGCTTTGCTGGCCCTGTAGCGGGCTATGTGCTCCAGTGCGGCAGCCCCATGTATGGCTTTGCGGTCAGCATCCATCTCACCCCCAATTAAATTGATCCGAAAGCCAGGCTGATTGGCCAGCTGATTAACAATGGGCAATGAATTGGTGATTACCGTAAGCTTTTCGAGATGAGCAAGATGCCGGCACATCTGAAACACGGTGCTTCCGCAGTCCATAAAGATAATGTCGCCATTCTGCACCTGCCTGGCAGCAAGCGCTCCTATGTAGGCTTTTGCTTGGGCATTTTTCTGGTCTTTCTGGTGAAAGGATACCTTGTCGGGCTTCATGGCACCACCGTGGGTGCGTGTTACCAGCCCTTTTTCAGCCAGCACTACCAGGTCGCGCCGGATGCTGATTTCAGAGGTATTGAACAAGGCAGCCAGCTCTTTCACCGTTACCTCCTCGGTGTCCGATAAAGCATCTACTATGGCTTTGCGACGGGCTTTGTTGGTCATCTTCCAAAAAATATTTCACGAAAGTTAAAGAAAAATTTTGATAATATGAGCGTTTAATGACTATGTTTGATCATTAATTGATCGTTTATGAATAACCCGAACATTAAGATTGAGAAAACAGAGCTACTGTCCGACAACTGGTATAAGCTCAAAAAGGTGACCTTCCAGATAAAAAGCAAGAATGGCGAGTGGCTTTCGCAGGCGAGGGAATGCTACGACAGGGGCAATGGAGCCACCATTTTGCTCTACAATACGGAAAAGAAGACCGTGATCCTTACAAAGCAGTTCCGTATGCCCACCTACATCAACGGTAATGATACAGGCATGCTGATTGAAGCCTGCGCCGGGCTGCTGGACGAGGACGGGCCCGAGGAAGCAATAAAAAGGGAAACAGAAGAGGAAACGGGCTACAAGATCAGTCAGCCCGAAAAGATTTTTGAATTGTACATGAGCCCGGGTTCGGTAACCGAAATCCTGTACTTTTTTATAGCAGAATACACGAAGGATCAAAAGGTAAGTGACGGCGGTGGTGTAGATGCCCACGAAGACATTGATGTGCTGGAGTTGCCATTTGGGAAGGCCATGCACATGATAGAAACCGGGGAGATTAAAGATGCCAAAACGGTGATACTGCTACAGCATTTGAAACTAAGCAATCTACTACAATGAGCGACATTCTTAATTCTTAAATAGTTCAAGCGTCCGCTTGGACTCCCACCCCCAATGATTCAAGCGTCTCGCTTGGACCGAGTCTTGGATCCATGAATAAAAAAATGAGCAAACCACTACAAATTCTTGTCGCCGGGCCATATCGCTCGGGCACTAACGACGACCCCGCACTTATCGCACGCAACGTAAAAGCGATGACCGACACAGCGCTTGAGTTGTACAAAATGGGACATCTGCCCGTGCTGGGCGAGTGGATTGCCCTCCCGTTAATTGAAGCAGCGGGTTCTGCTCAAGGGGGCGACAACATATTCAACGATATTTTTCACCCGACAGCGATACGGCTTATAGCACACTGCGACGCCGTGTTGCGAATCGGCGGGCCTTCTTCGGGGGCAGACGAAATGGTACGGCATGGAAGATTGAAGGGGAAAGTGATTTTTTATGATGTTGGTGAAATCGCATGATCGACAGAAAAATTGAATAAATCGGCTCTAGCTGTGTTTCTATGTCTTTCTTTTCAGGCAGATAAATATACCCTTTCCGCCCTTTCCCACTTAAGTTAAAGTCTCAGTGCATTCATACGTCCTTTCTTCGCCACTCCATGCCGCAATTCAATTTTTTCTATAAATATTTGCCGCAACAAGCAAATTACGCATAACCCATTTATGAGAACCATTGAAAAGCCCAAAGCCGGAGAGTATCCCGAGTACGCCAACATGTACATCAGCCTTTTGCCCGAAGACGGATTACTTCTGCAGCACCTGAAAGCAAACCTCGAAAGCACTAAAAAGCTGATGAAATCGCTGCCGGAACAAAAGCTTTTGCACAGCTACGCAGTGGGGAAATGGACCATTAAAGAAGTATTGCTGCATATTATCGACGACGAACGGATTTACGCCTATCGGGCGCTTCGCTATGCCAGAGCCGATCAAACTCCGCTGCCTGGCTTTGAACAGGATGATTTCGCCCGCTATTCGGATGCCAACAGCAGAAGTATCGACAGCATGCTCGAAGAATTTGAGTCGGTAAGAAACGCTACGATAACGCTATTCAAATACTTGCCTGAAGAGTCGCTGCTGAGACGGGGCACATCCGACGGCAAGCAAGCAACCGTAAGAGCAATGGCGTACCACATTGCCGGGCATGAGGTGCACCATGTAAACATTATCCGAGAGAAGTATTTGTCTCAGCCGTAGCTCACGGTACACAACCATTTCCCGACGGCGTACGTATACCAACTTTTTGAATACCCGTTTTATCTCGCCAGTCCAATAATCAGGTTACTGTATTTTTTATTTTTACGCTCTATCCTTCCATCCATGAATTTTAAATTGCTTAAGGCTAACCCCCTTAATCCAAACTCTGCTCGGGAAACACTCCTTTTCCTTTTGTTACTCACAGTTTTTTCGTGCTCAAAGGACAACCCCAAACCCAACGGTAGTGAAGCAGCCGACGTGGTGATTCCCGCCAATACCACCGATACGCTGCTTTATTTCACAAGCATGTTCGATCAGGTGCAAATTCCCGTGAAGGTTGTTTTTCCGGCCAATGTTACTACTGCTACGCCGGCTGTGGTGGTGTTGCATGGCTCGGGAGGTGGTTGGAAGGATGACGGCACAACCGCCGAAGTAGGTGAACTTTCCAGCCAAAATGAGGATTGGGCCGAGCTCCTCACCTCCAATGGTTACATAGCGGCATTCCCCGAGAGCTTTTACGCCCGTGGCACCGTAGAGGCAGCAGGCGAATGGGACGAACCGCCATTGAAATTAAAAATAAGTGCACAAGGTCCGCGAACAAGGGATGCTATCCAAACGCTGGAGCTGCTTTGCTCATTAAAAAATGCTTCCGGCGCCGCACTGGTAAACTGCGCAAAAGTAGGGCTGATGGGTTTTTCCGATGGAGGCACCACCACCTACTCCGCCATATACGACCACCCCACCGCCACTCCCGAAGCCTACGAGTGGCTGTACGACGGTAGCATTGAAATGCCCGAACCGGAATCGGCCAACGAGCATCCCAAATTTGCAGCTGCCGTGGCAAAATATGGCGGAGCTGGTCACCATGGGTACTTTGGTAGCGTAAACAGGTGCGATGAGAATATTTACCGGCCTTACTGCCCGCTCCGGGTTGAATTGGGAGAGGATGATGGCCTCACCGAAAACAACCTGAAGCTGATCGGCTGCATGGAAGACAAAGGGGTAGAAAACCTGGAGTATCATGTTTACCCTGGCGCTCCTCACGGCCTGGACACAAAAGATGACGTAAACGGGCCCCTCTCCAGGCAGCATACGCTTGCGTTTTTTGACACCTGGTTAAAGCACTAAGCGCCAGATTTAGAAGCTTTTAACCAACCAAACCATCGGAAGATTGTTCCTCGGCCAGCTCTTGCAGGTTCACCCGCAGCCTTTCCAGATGCTTTCCGTACAGCTTTCGGATGTACCACGTATTGAAGTAATAAAAAGGCAACGCAAAAAGGAAGTTGAGGCCAAACCAGAGCGCAATGGCAGCTACTATGGATGCAGGCGAGGGCTGAGAGTGGGCGTTCAAATAAAAATGCAACGCCAGCGTAAGACCTGAAATGAGAGGTATAAGGGCCATGCCTACCCACAGGTAGAACCGAAGGTAATTCTCCAGCAGTGTTAATTGCTTTTCGAGTGTCTGAAGCACCGGGTTTGTCATTTTCCCTATCTGTATCAGCAGCCGGTACTTGAAGTAAAAATAAACGGCGGCCAATATCCCGATCAACACAAAAGCCCATGCCGCCACACGCCCAATCAGATCGTTGCTGGAGGCAGACAGCCAGATCGCAGCGGGATAGGTGATCAGGTAGAGAGCAAAATCGAATAGCAAACTCCGCTTCATTTTGGCTACCGGCGAAAGCGACCGCCGTGTGAGTATAACTGCTTTAATAGGCCTGTGCTCCCCGGAACCAGCCAGCCACAGGTTTTTAAGATCATCAAGTTCCTTCATGGCATATCCTTCATTAATCTTTTAAGCTTTTCCTTCAGCCGGTTCATCTTTACCCGCAGGTTGTTGGTATTAATTCCCATTATCTCTTCTATTTCAGCGTATGTTTTTTCTTCGAGGTAGAGCGTAACAAGTGCTTTTTCCACCTCGCTCAGCCGGCTAATTGCTGTAAACATCTTTTGCAGGTTTTCGTCATGGGCAGTTGCTCCCATGGTGTAGCCGAAGTCGTATTCCCTGCCTTCAATTGAGGTGGTAGCCGGCCGGCGATCATTTCTCTTCAATCCTGCTATTGCGGTATTCAAGGCTACTCTGTACATCCAGGTGCTGAACTTTGAGCGGTTTTCGAAGCTTCCAAACGATTTCCATAGCTGCAGCAATATCTCCTGAAAAAGATCCTCTCTGTCATCTTCATTGCTGGGGCAGTAGATGCGGCAAATTTTTCGGATGATTCCCTGGTTAGGATTCACCAGCTGCAGAAATTCCTCGGGCGTTTTCAGAGACGGCCTTTTTTAGGATATAGGTATGCGTGTTTCACAAAATGTTACGGTATGATACCCGATTTAACTTTTCCCTGCACAAAAAACATATTTTTGCACCACACAACGTATTAATCACTTTTGAACATGCATAACCGCTACGCTGCAATTCTGCCAAATACCAAGATTTTCGGCGGCGTTAAGCGGTTTCTCGATCTTGGTAACATCTTCGTTGAAAGAGGCATCGATTTTATGGTATTTACGCCCGATGGACAGTTTCCTGAATGGTTCGACTTTAAAGGAGATGTGAGAAAAATAGGCAGTATCCCCGACTGGCAGTTCGACATTGTCTTCATTACAGAACCACAGTTTCTGCCGGACCTACTTTCGGCACAGTCCACGCACAAAGTTTTTTATTATGTGATAAGGAAGCCCACTATGGGTGAAGTGGTGAAGCATAAGGAGATCAAAATTTTCGCTAACTCCACAACTACTTACCTAAGAGCCCGGCAGAAATATGGCATTGAAGCGGTGAAAGCTTACGGCGGGGTAAACCTTAATCTTTTCTGGAAAAAGCCTGCAAAAAGCCCCACCTCCGACCAGCCATTTGTGGTGATGGCCTACGGCAGACTCGGGAGAAAGCGGAAGGGAACCATGCTGGTGGTGCGAGCTTGTGAAGCCCTTTATAAAAAGGGCTACAACATTAAACTGCTGCTTTTCGACTCGCCTATGGACGAATCGTCCCGAAGACGAATTGAAGAGTTTAGATGCAGGTGCCCGCATGAGTTTGTGGTCAACCATCCGGTAATGGACAACGTGTCGCTTTACCACAGAGCCGATGTGTTTGTTTCGGCAGAGCAGGGAGGCGGATGGTCCAATACATCGGCAGAAGCAATGGCTTCCGGCGTGGCGGTAATTGCCACGAAAAACGGGACGAGCGACTTTCTCATCGACGGAGAAACCGGTCTGAGAGTGTGGCGATTTTCATGGTTCATCCAAAGAGCGATAGCAAAGCTTTACCACGACCCCGCACTCAGACAAAAGCTGGCGGAGAATGGCCACACTAAAATCAGGGAGTTTTCGTGGCAGCGCCTGGCCGATACCATACAGGCTTATGTGGAAAAACCGGCATAGAACTGGCTTACACGCTCTTTTGAAGTACGAGCCCCTGCTGTTTGAAGTTGGTCCACCGGCTGGTAGCAGCATTTTTCAAAAACACATTGTTGCCAAAAAGCCTGTCCATCGCCCGCACATACAAACGAACCATCGATCTAACCCGCTTTTTCCCGTGGGAATAAAGCTCGTACCAAACCACGGGATGCGAGTAGTGCCTCACAAGCGGCTCGCCGAAAACCTGCTTGCACAAATCGGCCAGCTGATCGGGAAAAAACTCCTGCACATGCATCTTGTCTTCGGGGTGTTCGGAGGTTCGGATTGGTGTGGTTACGATGGCAATACCACCGGGCTTCAGCACCCGCTTCATTTCCGCCAGCATTTGGTCGGGAAACTGCACGTGCTCAATTACATCGGCCAGCACCACTGCATCGAAATGGTTGTCGGGAAAGTTGAAAGTATAGCCTTCGGAAACAGCAAACGAGCCCTTGTATCCATGCTTTTCGAACATTTCGCGGCTGAAACGAATACCTGCGTCTGATGGGTCAATACCGTGAAGTTCGCACTTGAAATTTTTGAAAATCAGCCCGCTCAAAGCGCCATCGCCGCAGCCCACTTCGAGCAGCACCGCTCGTTGGTTAACACCGTGTTGTTTTAGCAAAGCAATGACCGCGTCGTAGCGGCCCCGGAGAAAGGAATCAATTTTAGTAAGGCTGCCGAAATAGCTCTGCCAATGGTAAGCTCCCCGTTTCCGGTACTTTTCGAAGTCAATTTCCTGCCCTGTCATTCGAGTGGATAAAGTTTAAAAGTGGCAAAGGTAGTAGGAAACAAGACGGGGACAAATTCTGGCGGACAGTAACGCTTCGAATTTATCTCGTGAGACGGAATCTGATGTTATTTATCAAATTGGCTCAACAGGGCTTCCAGCTCTTTCCTAGAAATGTTCTCCTTCTCAGACTTGTCGTAAATTGCTACTAAATATACAATTTGATCGGCGACATACACTATGTGGGTAATAACTCTGGCACCTCCAGATTTGCCCTTTCCCTTCGATGCTACGGCAACTCTAATTTTAAAGCAATCTCTTCCGATAGGGGTCCCCTGTGTCGGGTTTTCTTCCAATGATGTAATCAGATCGTGCAGCTCCGTCTTCAATGATCTGTATTTCTTAAAAAGACCTTTTGAATCTCGCTTAAAATCTGTTGTCGTAAGTACCTTAAACCTCATTCAAAAAATCTCTTGCCGACTGTAATTCAATTTTTCCGGCCTTGTGCAATTCCACTTCCTTCATCCCATTCTTAATGCTTTCCAAAATTTCCTGTTTCGAAGGTTCTCTAAAATCCTCCTTGTTCTCTATTTTTATAAAATCCAGGCTCCTGATGAAAGTGAGAAATGCCTGAGCTTTACTATCCTGAATGTCTAGGGTAATTTTCATAGTTCAAAGATAAACGGAATAGAAAACACTAACAACCGTTTCCTTCGATCTCACTCCCTCTCCCCGAAGGATTCGGAAACGGTATTGATTTTATTTTTACATTGAAAAGCACTACCCTATATAGTAAAAAACATGGAACAAATATGGAAGCAAATACCAGAAATGAATTGGCCGATTGGATACTCCACCTGCAAGATGAGGAATTATTATCCACCCTTGTATTGATCAAAGAATCGACAGAAGAAGATTGGTATACGACGCTGACTGAGACTCAAAAAGATTCCGTCCAACGGGGAATAAAAGACCATGAAAATGGCCGCACCCTTAGTAGTAACGACTTCTGGAAAAAACATGACCCAAAGTAAAACAGTAATTTGGTCGGTCGAGTCCTCTTTTCACTTTCAAGCCCACGCCCTCTCCCCTTCTTTGTAAGGCACGCACCCCTCCCACCTGCCG
>CBFGTI010000183.1:0-10885 GCA_965651695.1 uncultured Imperialibacter sp.
CCGGGGTTTTCGAACGACACATATAGGTAGCCATCCGGGCCCTGGCGCACATCTCTTATGCGGCCCATACCGTTCAGTAGCCTTTCCTCATTCAGCACCTTACCGTCTTTTATCTCCAACCGGGCCAGGGTTTTTCCAGCCATGGCACCCACAAAAAGGTTACCCTTCCAGCCGGGATATATGTCGCTGGTGAGAAAAGTCATTCCGCAGGGAGCAATAGAGGGCACCCAATAGTGAATAGGCTGTTCCATTCCGGGTTTCTCTGTATACTCACTTATTATGTTGCCATCGTAGTTGATTCCGTAGGTAATTCTTGGCCACCCATAGTTCTTTCCTTTTTTCACGATATTCACCTCATCGCCACCCTTTGGGCCGTGCTCATGCTCATACAGTTCCCATGTTTCGGGGTGAAACTGAAGCCCTTGCGGATTCCGGTGGCCATAGCTCCAAATGGTCGGCATTGCCCCCGGTATCTGAACAAACGGATTGTCTTCGGGTATTCTGCCGTCGTCGAATATTCGGTGAATTTTGCCCGAGTGGTTGGTAAGTGTCTGTGCGTTTTCCATTTCGCCACGTTCTCCAACTGAAAAGAACAAATATCCGTCCCTGTCGAAATCCATTCTGCCACCAAAGTGCGCTCCTGAACGAGTAAGCGGGGTAGCTTTAAATATTGTTTCCTGCTCCACCAGTTCGTTGTTTTTAAGCTTGGCCCGCATAATTACAGTATTGCCACCGCCGTCGGCCTTTCCTGAATAGCTGATGTAAATCCATCCATTGCTATCGTAATTGGGGTGCAGCACGAGCCCCAGCAATCCGCCCTGTCCGTTATTGTAGACTTCGGGAACACCCTTTATCTCAGTTTTTTGCTTACTTCCCTTTGGAAGTAGCCAAAGCTTTCCCGGCTTATCGGTTACAAGCATGTCTCCATTCGGCAGCCACTCCATCGCCCACGGGATGTCGAAGCCGCTGGCAACCTCTTCCACTTCCACCTGTGCCTCAGCCGAGGTGTCGGCAGTCATATTGCAGAAGCTGCTGATAAGCAAAAGTGAAACAAGTGCAACCAGTGAAGCGATTGATCTATTTTTGCTAACTGTTTTCATATTTACTGTCTGTGATTTTAGATTATCCACTAAAATTAGAATAAAATAAGGTGTAGCCACGCATACGGGCAGCGGCAATTGCGCAAGGAAGCGCTCCCTTCGAGATTTTTTACAATTTGTGACAAATTTTGCTCAAAAGTTGATTTTTCATGCACTTAGAGCTAATCTTACCCTGGTAATTTTAACCTTTTTATGAAACCATTCTGCTACAGGCTATTGGCTACTTTTCTCACAGGTTGGTGGTTGGCAGGTTGCCAGCTTCCCAGCGAAACCACTGCTACTCTTGTTGATGCCAACACCCTTTACAACCCCCAGCAACACCTTGAGGAGCTTTTTCATGACGTGCAAATGGCCAGAATTTTTCCTGATTCAAAAACCTTTGTCGACTGCGACCCGCTGCGACCGGCAACCGATATACTGGCAGACTACCGGCAACAAAAGTTGCAGGATGAATTCGACCTGCAGGCCTTTGTTGATGAGAACTTCAGGCGGCCGGCGGCCCAGGGTGCCGGTTACACGCCCGACACCACCCAATCGTTTTACCAGATACTTACTGAGAAATGGGACTACCTTACCCGAACACCTGATGAGCAGGAATATGGCACATTAATTCCGCTACCGCACAAGTATGTGGTGCCCGGCGGAAGGTTTGGAGAAATTTACTATTGGGACAGCTACTTCACAATGCTGGGCCTGCAGGTGTCGGGCAGGCAGGATTTGATCGGGAACATGCTCGATAACTTTGCGTATCTCATTGATACCGTTGGCTTTATTCCCAACGGCAACCGCACCTACTTCCTCAGCCGCTCGCAGCCGCCCTTTTTTGCAGCCATGGTAAACCTGCTGGCCGAATCGCGCGGCGACTCGTCGGTAATAAAGTACCTGCCTGCGCTTGAGAAAGAATACGCTTTTTGGATGCGGGGCGCCGATACCACACAACAAGCCAACCAACGGGTGGTTAAACTCGGCGAAACCGACATACTCAACAGGTATTTCGACAACGAACCTGCCCCCCGCCCCGAATCGTACCGTGAAGATGTGGAGCTTGCGGCCGGTCTCACAGATGCACAAAAGGTGGTGCTATTTACCAATGTGCGGGCTGCCTGCGAGTCGGGATGGGATTTCAGCACCAGGTGGTTTGCGGTGGCGGGAGACTTTAAGTCTATCGTAACCACCGAAATACTGCCTGTAGACCTCAACTGCCTCATTTATAACCTGGAGCAGACAATCTCCCGGTTGAACAGGTTTGCGGGTAACGAAACACGTGCAGAAGAGTTTAGCATGAAGGCTGAGGCCCGAAAGGCGCTGATTCTAAAGTATTTCTGGGACGAAGACCAGGGCTTTTTTGTGGATTATCATTGGCCTTCGAATACCCGCAGATCATATATTACACCCGCCGGGATGTATCCTTTTTATTTCGGAATAGGTACCGACGAACAGGCCGCAACCGCCGAGGCTACTGTAAGAAGGGTGCTCTTGAAGCCCGGCGGCGTTGCTACCACCAACATAATAAGCGGGCAACAATGGGACGCCCCTAACGGATGGGCACCACTGCAGTGGATGACCATTCAGGGCTTTCGGCGGTATGGAAACGACCGGATAGCAGACTACATCAGCGAAAAATGGCTGGACCTGAACCAGCGTGTGTTTAACCAAACCGGGAAGATGATGGAAAAGTACAACGTGCTGGACCTTAGCCTTGAGGCCGGCGGTGGCGAATATCCCACGCAAGATGGCTTTGGCTGGAGCAACGGTGTAGCGCTGCGGCTTATGCATGAGCAAAACATTAGCAACCGCAAATAGCCCACAATGCGCTGGGTTACTTTGCCAAACGTTTTATTTTTGCGTCCGAACATAACCCAACAAGTTGAATGAAAAATATTGCGGTAATAGGATCAGGTACAATGGGCAATGGCATAGCCCATGTTTTTGCGCTTAAGAATTACAAGGTAGCGGTGATTGACATTTCGATGGACGCACTTACAAGAGCAGTGGAAACCATCGGAAAAAACCTGGACAGGCAATTGACAAAAGGCCTGATCACCGAAGACGAAAAAGTAAGAGCCCTCGCCAATATAAGCACGTTTACTGAAATAAAGGATGGCGTGCACAACGCCGATCTGGTAGTGGAAGCTGCCACAGAAAAAATAGATGTTAAGCTTGAGATTTTTAGAAACCTCGACCTCCATACGCCCCCGAGCTGCATTCTTGCTTCCAACACTTCCTCCATTTCAATTACCAAAATAGGCTCCGTTACCAAACGGCCCGACAAAGTGATAGGCATGCACTTTATGAATCCCGTGCCTGTGATGAAGCTGGTAGAGGTAATTCGCGGCTATGCCACCAGCGATAAGGTAACGAAAGAGATTATGCAGCTGGCAGCAGCGCTTGACAAAGTGCCAACGGAGGTAAACGACTACCCGGGTTTTGTGGCCAACCGTATTCTCATGCCAATGATAAACGAAGCGATTTACACGCTGTACGAGGGTGTAGCGGGCGTTGAGGAGATCGACACGGTAATGAAGCTCGGCATGGCACACCCGATGGGGCCTCTTCAACTCGCTGATTTCATAGGCCTAGATGTGTGCCTGTCGATTCTGAACGTGATGTACGAGGGGCTCGGCAACCAGAAATATGCCCCCTGCCCATTGCTGGTAAACATGGTAACGGCCGGTAAGCTGGGTGCGAAAAAAGGAGAAGGGTTTTATAAATACACCCCAGGCTCTAAGGATTTAACAGTAGCCGAGCGGTTTGCAGCAAAGCGATAGGCAATTGCTGGCAGCGAGACAATAAAATTTGAAACCGGCATTAGCACCGTATGCGTATGCCGGCTTTCATTATTTTCTTACTTCAGCCAATACCTTCTTCAGCTCTGGATTCACCATCACGTTTCCATCTACGTCTACCACAGGGAAGGCTATATAACCCATAAATTTCACTTCCTCCAGCTTTCGGAGCATTTCATCGGCTTTGCTTTGGTCAACCTGCACATCGTAAAATGTGTACTTTATGTCGAGCGAGTCCATCTTCTTCTTAAACGCAATACAGTGTTCGCATTCGTTGCTGCCGTATATCAGCATCTCTTTTTGAGATACGGTACTTTGCGCGGCTGCATTTCTGGCTTGCTCTTTGTTGTCGGTACAACCAGCAAATGCCAGCACTATTATTAAAATCGATAGTATCTTCTTCATGGCCCAATCATACAAAAATTTATTAGGTTGCAAAACAAAAACATACGCATTCCGCTTCAAAACAGGACTTCGGTGATAGCTAAGGTCATTAATTTTTTTTCTAACCTGCAAAACTGCAGCGTGCGTTGGCACACACGAGCAATCGGGCTGCTTGCCGGTGCCTCCCTTGTGCTGGCAGGGTGCTCTTCCGTGAAAGTTGTGTCGTTCGAAAACCCCAGGGTGAATTTTGCCGATTTTCAGGAATACAGTCTCAAAAAGCCGGTAAGCAACACCGGCGAATTGTCGGCAGAAGGCCGGCAGTTCATCGACCGGCTCGAAAACACAATCAAAGAAGAAATGGGCAAAAGAGGCTATGAACTCACCTACTCTCCCGACCTCGAAGTAAGCTACGACATTGTTTCCAGCAGGCAGCGTGATACGAATGTGAACCGGAATCCTTTTTGGTATAACCCCTGGTTTTATGGCACTACTTACAATGTTTACCAGTACAACTACACCGAGAGCATTGTAATGATTGAGATGAAAGATTTGAATACAGGTAAGATAGCCTGGCAAGGCAGCCTTGACCTTCGATATACCAGAAACTCCAAAAAGAAGGACCAGATTATACCGGAGGCCATACAGAATATTTTTAAAGACTACCCGTACGTATCAGGTAGCAACACTAAAGTGCAGCCGGAAGGTAAGAAGAGAAAGCGAAGCTAAAACCGGCCTTACCGGCAATTCGGAATAGAGAACCTGATCACCTTTCTTCATTTGAAGGCTTGTGTGCCCACAATTGCCTTTGCCGCTACCCATGCTCCCGACCATGCATTCTGAAAATTGAAGCCTCCCGTAATACCATCAATATCAAGCACCTCTCCGGCAAAGTAAACCCCGGGCACTATGCGACTCTCCATCGTTGAGGGGTCAACTTCATCGAGACTCACTCCACCGCATGTTACAAACTCCTCTTTAAAAGTAGTTTTTCCATTCATCTCAAAGCTACAGCGGATCAGCATTTCAACCATCCGGTTGCGATCCTTTTTCGACAGATCGAGCCATCTGCCCGCCGACCCTATTCCAGCTCTTTCAGCCAAAGCCTCCCAAAGTCGCGCCGGCAATCCAAAAAGAGGATTGGCAGCCACCAGCTTTTTGGGGTGGCCGCCAGCATAGCTTTCGAGTGCCTGGTGCAAGGCCTCTTCCTTCGTTGTTCCCAGCCAGTTGATGAGAAACTGCGCCCGATAGTCGAGCGCCGCCAGTTTTCGGGCGCCCCAGGCAGAGAGGCGCAGTATCGCCGGGCCACTGAAGCCCCAATGCGTTATCAGCAGCGGGCCCGTCGCTGCAAGGTCCTGGCCGGTAACTTTAACTTCTGCGGTGGGCACGGCTATGCCTGCCAGTTGTTTGAGGCCACCTGAGGGCACGTTAAAAGTAAATAGCGATGGTACAGGCTGCACTACAGAGTGCCCCAGCTGGGTGATCCAACCAAAACCCACGGCTTTGGCTTGCCCGCCGATTGTTACCAGGAGCGACCTTGCCAGCAAGCGGGAGCGGTCGCTCTCCACCGTAAAACCGCCGTCGCTATTCCGCTTTACTCCCAACACCGAAAAATGAGGCACCAGCTCAATGCCATATTGTTGTGCCAGGTGCAAAAACATATCAACTACTGTTTGGGAGGAGTTACTCACCGGAAAAATTCTGCCATCGGCCTCAGCTTTGAGTTGCACGCCTTTTTCTTCAAACCAACGGATCGTGGCCCGGGCGTCAAACTGATCGAAAACTTTTTTCAAAAACTTGCCTCCTCTTGGGTAGTTTTTGACGAGCTGCGAGGCGTAGTCGCATGCGTGAGTTACGTTGCAGCGCCCCCCGCCTGATACCTTTACCTTCGAAAGCCACTTACCCGTTTTTTCTACAATGGCAATCTTAAGCGAAGGGCTGGCGGCTGCTGCATTTATTGCTCCAAAAAAACCGGCAGCACCACCCCCTATTACCACTAAATCATATTTTGCAACCATTGCGAATTTTACCGGTTCTGTCAGGCGAAAATACATTATCTTTTGATGAGAAGAATTAGATTTGCCTCCGAACGTCCCAACCAGGGCAAAAGGCGATTTTTGCAGAACAAGGGAATCAGTTTTTTGTAATATTTTTCACTAACCAACACAGTCGACTCACTACACATGGCTAAGAAAAAAGCTCCGGCAAGAAAGAAAGGCACACGTAAATCGGACGACTCGGGCTCTAACATTGGGATCGTGCTGGTTATCGTGTTGATTGTGGCGGTGGCACTTGCCTGGTATTGGAAAAACGGCGCTACGCTGCCCGATTTTACAACGGCTACTACCGAGTCGACCGAACAATCCAGGCAGACCGATGAGCCGCCGGCCGCTGCCTATGAACCGGCTTTAAGGAAAGATCGGAAAAAAGAAGAGCCCGCTGTAACAGTGAAGCCCTCAGTAAATACGTCAACTAAAGCAAACACCGCAGCCGACAAGGTAAAGAATGTTGCCGTGGCTGATGCGGAAGAGGCCCCGGCCGACTACAACCGGTACTACTATACTTCGTCGTTCGATTTTGCCTGGCCTGCCTATTCGCAAGACGACCTGGTGGTAGAGCATGAGGGCTATACATTGTCGTACGATGAGGAAATTGAGCAACCGAAATGGGTGGCATACAAAATTACAGCCGCTAACCTGAAGAAAAAGGTTGCCGTAAGAAAAGACAACTTCAGGCCGGATGCGTACGTTCGCACTACGTCGGCGCATCCCGACGACTACAAAAACTCAGGTTACGACAGAGGGCACCTTGCAGCGGCTGCCGATTTCGCGTGGTCGCAGGAAGCAATGGATGGTACATTTTACATGAGCAATATGAGCCCGCAGGCGCCCGAGTTCAACAGGGGTGTGTGGAAGAAACTGGAAGAAAAAGTACGCGGCTGGGGCGTGACCAACAGTGAGCTTTTTGTGGTAACAGGCCCAATTGTGGAGCGTGGGGCAAAGAAGATAGGAAAGAACAAGGTTGCTGTACCTCAAAAATATTACAAAGTGGTACTGGATTTGTCTGAACCTGAAGTAAAAGGAATTGGTTTCATTCTTAAAAATGAAGGCACTACGCGGGATGTGATGGAATTTGCCGTAACAATAGATTCGATTGAAAAGATTACGCATCTCGACTTTTTTCCAATGGTACCCGACGACCTGGAAAATGCCCTTGAAAGCTCAATAAATAAGTCGCTTTGGAAATGAACTACCATCAACTAAAGACTTTTGTTGCCTGCCTGCTCATTGTGATGTGCGCTAACAGGGTGGTAGCTCAGGAAGGCCAGGCTAAAAAGCTTTTGGAAGAAGCCAAAGAGCAGATGGCGAAGGGCAATTATTTGGGCGCCGATCAAAAATTCAGAAAAATATTGTCGCTCAACGAGGTAGTACCCACTGAAGCACTTTATTTTTTTGCTTACACACTCGACAAGAATAATGAACTGCAAAGCAGCAGAAATTTCCTCGACAAATACCTTGAGCTCACCGGCAAGTCGGGCGAATACTACAATGAGGCCAAAATACTTACCAGCAAGCTTGACAAAAAATACGCAGAAATTGCCGCCTGCAACTTCTGTGACGCCGATGGCTTGCGGCTCATTTTATGCCCTGTGTGTGAAGGTGCCGGAAAAATAGATGGCAAATGCACGCAGTGTCATGGCTTTGGGCAAACCACCTGCAATAAGTGCCTTGGCGAAGGTGTGCAGATAACCCGCACGTCTTTCGGTGAAAATTCGTATAAAACATGCGAAGTTTGCAATGGAACAGGCAAAGAAACATGCAGCCGCTGCAATGGGGCCAAACACCTGGTGCAGGAATGTCCCCGGTGTTTCGGCAAAGGCCGCATTGGGTCCGATGTTGTTTGTAACCACAAAGAACATGCTTTGCCGGTTGCACCTGCAAGAAATAATGAATAATGCTGTTTTAGCCCTGGTCAATCTGCCGGCGGGCTTTACAATCCTTTCCAGGCCTTCCATGAAGTAGTGACAGCCGGCCTCATCCGCCTCTGATTTACCGGCTTCTCTCCTGCCCCATGCAACTGCACCCGATCTTGATGGACAAATCAGATTGTCGGCTCAAAGGCCCCTTTCGTTTTCTTTCCGTCCATGAAAAGAGACTTCACAGACAACGACGCCAGCAGCTCAGCATTTTCCGGCATGTAGCGCACGGCCCCCAGGAATTTTCGGTGATAGTATTCGTCGTAAAGTGGCGACTCGGGGTCTATGCTGCTGATTCTTATTTTACCGCTGCTGTGGATAAAAGAATTGCGGCCAATCCACATGGCTGTGTGCGTAACCTGGCTAACCCCGGCACCTGAATCGGGCGATCCAAAAAACAGCAGGTCGCCGGGTTTCAGATTGGCGAACCCTTCGGAGGTGTCTACCGGCTTACCTGAAGCCATTTGCTGGTTGATATCGCGCGGAATGACCATCCCATGTATGTAATAAACTACTTTGGTAAAGCCGTTGCAGTCCATCCCCTTGGCCGACGACCCACCCCACAAAAAGGGGAAGCCGAAAAACTTATAGGCGGTTTTTACCAGCTCCTCCGGGTTGTTTTCTGTGCTGCCAAGCCAGCTGTCAAGCTCCTCGCTATCTTGTTTCCTGAGGTAAGCGAGCCGGCCGTCGGGATATGCCACTTCGAAGTAGCTCTCCGTCTCACCAACCTTTTCCAGCACGCAGCCCATTACCATGTCGGTTTCGGTACGTTCGGTGGCAAACGGGTTGAGGTAGCTTACACCAAACAAGCCCGTAAAAATAATTTTGGCATTGCCTTTCCACACCGCCATCTCCTCTTTGTCCATAAGTACCAACGCGGCGGCATCTATCCAGGCTATGTGGCCATCGGGTGTTTGAACCAGAAACCAATCGCGACGCTTTTTCAGCACATTAACGGGAGTGCCCAGCAACGCTTGATTAACCAATTCGGCATCATGACGGGGCTCTGCTCTTAAGTTGGCTACAGAATTGTTGATAAGCGCCTGGCTTTTGTGCCCTAAAGCAGGCGACGGCAGCAACTCCAGGCTGTCGACAAAGGTAACGTTGGCCGCACGGAGAGAATCTACCACCGTGGCCTTCGCCTCAGGAACGTTTGTTTCTCCTTTTAATACAAGATTGCCTCCTGAGTGATAGATTTTTGCCTCGAACAAGGCGAGGTGCTTGTGAGGTGCAAACTGTTGCTTTACGTCAAGAAGGAGTTGTGAGAATTGCTGCTCATTTTTTTCTTTGGTGCCCGAGCAGGAGGAAAGGCACAGAATGCATACAAATATGCACTTGCTGTACAAAATAGGTCTCATATTGCCGGTTGATAATGTTCCTGCAATATTACTATTATTCAATTTTATATCAAAATGATACAAATAAAAAGGAGAAGACGAAACGGCCCTCTCCTATGCTGACGTCTTTTTTGTGCACGGCCGAATAGCGCGCAATGCCTCGGGAGCTCGTTAGTTGCAATACCTGGCAAGCGCCTCATCGGCATCTTTTACATCGAGCGACTTGGCCATTTTGAAATCCGCACATGCCGACGGTGTTCGTTTCAAATGTACCTTTAACGCCCCTCTGTATAGGTATGCGTCGCCGAGGTTTTTATTCAAACTGATGGCGTTGTCGTATGCCGACATTGCTTCCTTCACTTGCCCCTGCAAATGGTAGCTTCTTCCCAGCAGAAAAAAAGCCTGCGACTTGGAGTCGTCTATTTCAACAGCTTTTTCAAAATAGAAAACAGCGTTTGGGTAGTCGTTGGCCCGGTAATAGTGCTGTCCTATGCTCATGAGCGCAGCCGTGTGCTTGCCGTCTATTTCCAGCGTTTCTTTGAACGACGCCAGAGCCTTATCGTATTGGCCCAGCTCTTCATAGGCTCTTCCCCGATTATATATTGACTTAACATGGCCCGGGTTCAATACCAGGTACTCGTTATAAGCTTCAATAGCCTTCTCATATTGGCCCCGCTGGTAAAGCTGGTCACCCTTCACCACGTCATCGTCTTTGCAGCCGGTTGCTACCAAGAGGAGCAGCACCATGCCCCCAACAATTTTTCTCAAAGAGTTCATTTAACTTTCTTTATACAACAATAAAACAACGATCTCCCGCCCGGGAGTCGCACAAAAAAGTAGTAAAGTTAGCAGGTAGTATGCAGCAAGTTATACTGCCACATCGTTTTCTCTTAGTGCATTGTTAAGAGAGGTTTTTTTATCGGTACTTTCTTTCCGCTTGCCGATAATGAGCGCGCAGGGCACCTGGTACTCGCCTGCGGGAAATTTTTTGGGCAAAGTGCCGGGAATAACCACCGAACGTTCGGGAACGTAGCCCTTATACTCTACAGGCTTGCTGCCCGAAACATCAATTATTTTTGAGCTCGCAGTGAGCACCACATTAGCCCCCAGAACCGCTTCCTTGCCAACCCGCACCCCCTCTACAATAATACAGCGCGACCCGATAAACGCATTGTCTTCGATAATCACGGGAGCGGCCTGCACAGGCTCCAGCACACCACCAATACCAACACCACCGCTAAGGTGAACATTCTTGCCAATTTGAGCGCAGCTACCTACCGTAGCCCAGGTGTCGACCATAGTGCC
>CBFGTI010000184.1:0-10881 GCA_965651695.1 uncultured Imperialibacter sp.
TCGTGCCATTGGCACGACTCACCCCAAACTAAAATTTTAAATGCGGAGGCCCTGAGCAGAGTAACTGGCGCATTGCCGTTGTAGAATTTGGATTTAAACATGCGAAAAGTAGTATCTTAAAAGGAGTCCTATCGAAAATATCCCACGGTTTGCCTTCGTTTTGCCTGCAGTCATCGTTTCCCGCAATCCGGCTTGCAATTTGTTACGTACATTAGATTAGTTGTTACCGCTATCAGCCTAATTTTTGTACTTAACCAGCAATTTAAAAATGGTAACAAACCCAACATCGGACAACGAACGGGCAAGGCTCGACGACCTACTATCATATAACCTGCTCGATTCTCCCCGTGAGGAGGAACTGGATGAAATTGTGGCACTGGCATCGGAAATATGCAATATGCCCATTTCACTTATTTCGCTCATTGATGAGAAAAGGCAATGGATCAAGGCCCGCGTAGGTCTTGATATTGATGAAACTCCACGCGAATACGCTTTTTGTGCCCATGCAATTCACGGCGCCGATCTTATGATGGTGCCTGATGCCTTGCAGGATGAAAGGTTTCAGCACAACCCTTTGGTAACAGGCGAACCAGGCATACGGTTTTATGCGGGCGTTCCTCTTACCAGCAACAAAGGCCACAACCTGGGTACACTTTGTGTGATAGATCAAAATCCACGGGAGCTTTCGGCTGCCCAGGAGCGGGCTCTGCGTACCCTTGCAAAGCAGGTGGTGGCCCGGTTTGAACTGAGGAAGAAAAATGCAACACTTCAGTCGGTGCTTCAAACTATAGATGCCCAAAACGAGCAGCTTGAGAACCGGAATCAAATGCTCACGCGGCTAATCTCCATCATAAGCCACGACCTTCGAAACCCCATCGAAAACCTCAAGCAGCTTTTTGAAATGTTTATTAACGGAGAGCTTGACACCGAGGAATTTAAGTTGCTTGGGAACGATGTAAACAAGAGCCTTTCTTCTACCACCGACTTGCTGAACAACCTGCTTAGCTGGGCAGGCAGCCAACTCTCGGGAAGCGGCATCACGATAAGCCGGGTGGCGCTTCGTGAGCTGATTAATGGCCAAATTGTAGCCATTGAACCGTTTGCTACATCAAAAAATAATAAGTTGATAAATGAAGTGCAGGCAGGCACATACCTGAATGCTGATGCTGATATGCTGCAGTTTATCATCAGAAACCTGGTGGCAAATGCCAATAAATTCACCAAAAATGGAACCATACGTGTAGCGTTGCGAGATCAAGAGGGTGTTTATGAAATAGCTGTAGCCGACACAGGAATGGGAATTTCGGAGGCAAAGCTTTCCAAGTTGCTCAACTGGAAGAACAGGCAAACAGCTCTGGGAACCGATGGAGAAAAAGGCTCAGGCTTAGGACTGTTAATTGCCGAGCAGTTTGCGCGCCAGCTCGGAGGCCGACTGTTTATCAACAGCGAGGAAGGAAAAGGGACAACTGTTTATGTTGAAATAGCAAAAGACCTGGAGTTTGCGCCGCGAGATGCGGAAAAGTAAATAAGCCCTCTACCTCCTATCTGCTTTAAGTGCTGTTGGTAAAATTATTTTTTCTGTGAGGGGCGTCTTCATTTATTTTAGAGAACTTCGAAAATCCTTCGTCTGGGCGACCCCCAGGGTTTGTGCCTTCAACTGTGTCAATTGCCTGTAGTGGCTTAAGCCTGGAAGGTTTGATTTATAGAGGTATTTTTTACTACGTTCCAACTAACTCAATCATGTTTAGAAAAACAGGGAGCTTGCTCCTTTATGCAACATTATTTGTAGTCATGCAGCCATGGACTACACTTGCCCAAGATGACTATCGCTCTCATCAGCAGCTCACAACAGCCCTCCAAAACCTGGTTCGGCAAAACGCATCGCTTGCAAAGATGCGGTCGATAGGAAAAAGCGAGGGAGGCAAAGACCTCTGGGTGGTTACCCTGGGTTCGGGCGACACCGACAACCATGCTGCTATTGCGGTAGTAGCTGGAGTGGACGGCCGCTATGTGCTTAGCACGGAGCTAGCGCTACGTTTTGCCGAAGGGTTGCTGGCAGGCGCACAGGCCGACTCGGTCAAAAACCTGCTCGCCACTACCACATTCTACGTGCTTCCAAACGTAAACCCTGATGCCACGGAGCAGTATTCGGCAGCCCTAAAGTATGCCCGAACAGGAAATGGCCGATCAACCGACGACGACCGTGACGGCCAGCTTGGAGAAGACCCGTTTGAAGACCTCAATGGCGACGGGCTAATCACAATGATGCGTGTAGAAGACGCCACCGGTGAATGGAAGAAAAATGAAGCCGACGACCGCATTATGGTAAAAGCTGCCAATGGCGAAACGGGGCGGTATTTGTACCTTACCGAAGGCGCCGACAATGATAAAGACGGCAAGTGGAATGAAGACGGTGCCGGTGGAATTAATTTCAATAAGTCGCTAACCTGGGACTTTCCCTACTTCGAAGCCGGAGCGGGCGATTTTCCTGTAGCGGACAAAGAGAACCGGGCTGTGCTCGACTTCCTCTTTGACCGGTGGAACGTATTTGCGCTGGTTACCTTTGGCTCATCTGACAACCTGAACGCCCCACAAAAACACAATGCTGGCGAGGCTTCGAAGCGGGTGCTAAAGACCTTGCTGAAAGCAGATGCGGACATGAATGAAGAAGTAGCGAAAGCATATGCGCAAGCCATTGGAAAAAAAGAGGGTGCTCAGCCTGTAGTGCAGCGCGGCGGTTTTATGGAGTGGGGCTATTTTCACTATGCCCGCTACTCTTACGGTACACCCGGCTGGAGTTGGCCTGAATTCAAAATGCCGGAAGACAGCGCAGCAAAAACCAGCATCAAGCCCAATAAAGATAAGAACAAAGAAGTGGACTACCTGCGTTGGGCCGAAGCAAACAACCA
Organism: uncultured Imperialibacter sp.; assembly: GCA_965651695.1. Lineage (GTDB taxonomy): Bacteria > Bacteroidota > Bacteroidia > Cytophagales > Cyclobacteriaceae > Imperialibacter. Next base: position 2,910 of record CBFGTI010000184.1, read on the forward strand.
CGACCTGTTTGTGCCCTGGCAAACGATTAACCACCCGGATTTTCCCGGGAAAAAGGTGGAAGTAGGTGGCTGGAAACCTTTTGCTGCGTATAACCCGCCGTACAGCCTGGTGCCGGATATTGCCTCGGCGCACAATCGGTTCATCATGCAGCTGGCAGCCATGAAACCGCAAGTGCGTATTGAAAACGTAACAGTGGAACCGGTGGGCCGCGGCCTCACCCGGATAACCGCCGATATTTATAATCCGGGTTCTTTTGCTACCATGACGGAACTGGGACAGAAGACCAGGTGGGTGCGCAAAACCAAAGTGGAAATGGGCCTTACAAACAGTCAGCAGATGATGTCGGGCGACAAAGTGAAGCTGCTGGATGCCATACCCGGCGGCGGCAAACAAACCCTTACGTGGCTCGTGAAAGGCAGCGGCAGTGTCACCCTTTCTGCGGGCTCCGCACAAACAGGCATCGACACCCAAACAATCACCCTTAAATGAGAATAGCCATGAAAAAATTGATATACACTTTCATTGTTCTTATGGCGGGGTTAACGGTTCAGGCCCAAACTCCCGACCAGATTTTTAAAGCAGCAGGCAGCCCTTCAAACCCCAAAGTGCCCGTAAGCTGGAACCGGTACTATACCTCCGAGGGCCTGTGGACGATAGCAAAAAAGCTGGCCGAGGCGCATCCGAACCTTGTAAAGGTTGAAAGCATCGGTAAAACCTTCCAGGGGCGTGACATGCTGGCCATTACTGTGTCCGATTTTTCCAAAGGAGATGTAAACCGCAAGCCCGGTATGTACATCGATGGCAACATCCACTCCAACGAAATTCAGGGTGGAGAATTTGCGCTGTACACAGCGTGGTATCTGGCCGAAAGTTGGTATTACAACGACTTTGTGAAAGAGCTGCTTACCGACAAAGTTTTTTACATCGTACCCACCATCAATCCCGATGCCCGGAACGACTACATGAAGGGCGCCAACACGGCCCATACGCCGAGATCGGGTATGATGCCAATAGACGACGACCGTGACGGGCTGTACGACGAGGATGGCTACGAAGACCTGAATGGCGACGGAGAAGTGACCATGATGCGCCGCAAAAACCCCAATGGCCGCTACAAAGTGAGCCCCGACGACCCACGGCAGATGATAGAGGTGGCGCCTGAAGAAGCAGGTGAGTATGAGATGCTGGGCTATGAAGGCCACGACAACGATGACGACGGCGAAATAAACGAAGACAGGGTAGGCGGCTACTACGACCCCAATCGCGACTGGGGCTGGAACTGGCAGCCGGAGTACATACAGCGCGGGGCGCACAAGTACCCCTTCTCTGTGCCCGAAAACAGGAACGTGATGGAGTTTGTGATGAAGCACCCCAATATTGCTGGCGCGCAGAGTTTTCACAACACGGGCGGCATGATTTTGCGTGGTCCGGGGGCGGAGGAAGATCGGAATACCTATACCAAAGAAGACGACAAAGTGTACGACGCCATTGGGCAGCTCGGTGAAAAGCTGATGCCCGGCTACACTTACATGGTGGTGTGGAAAGACCTTTATACCGCTTTTGGCGGCGAGCTCGACTGGTTTCACGGCAGCAGGGGCATTTTCACCTTTACCAATGAGCTGTACCATCCGTATTTCATGTTTGGAAAAGATTATAAGGGCCGGTATGGCGATGAAGCGCAGAAGGACATGTATTTCTTCGAAAAGAATCTGTTGCTGAACGACGCCTTTGTGAACTGGAAAGAGTTTGACCACCCGCAATTGGGCAAAATTGAAATTGGCGGGTTTAAGAAGAACTTTGGAAGAGACAACCCAGGTTTCCTGATTGAAAACGACGCCCACCGCAACATGGCGTTTCTTGTATACCACGCATACCATACACCAAAGCTGGTGATAGAAACGGTGGATGAAAAAGACCTGGGCGGCGGCTTGCGCCAGGTTACAGCCACCATTGCTAACAAACGGATGATTCCCACGCACTCCAGTCATGATGTGGCGAACAAAATTATTCGCCCCGACTATATTTCAATTGAGGGGCCGTCGGTAGTAGCCGGAATGGTGGTTACGAACGACGATTTTGGTAAAGCGGTAGAGCAAACATACAGGCCCGCTACTATTGAGGTGGAAAACATACCCGGAATGGGTACAGTAAAAGTACGCTGGATCGTGAGTGGTGCTGGTAAATACACCATTAAGGTGGATAGTGAAAAGGGTGGGGTGGTGACGAGGTAAAGGTCTTTGACTTCCAAAAAAGAGGTGTTTCCGCAATCGGAGACACCTTTTTTGTTTTGGTTGACTTGAGTTCGAATCTAAGACCTCTACTTGCCGGGATAATTTGCAGCATCATTGACCTCGGCAAGTGCCTGCACCTGATAGAGCCAAGCCAGTATAATCTGGTGAAGGAATCTTACAACAGCCTGAAAGCCGCTTTTGAAAAAGATGGGCTTGTACTTCCGAAAAACTCTGGCAAGGCCCGGATATTCGACAGCGTTGTATTCATGAACCCGCACTACTTAAGAAAGTTAATCCTTTCCTTTGATCAACTGAAATCATTGAGCGATCGTTGCTTAGTTATTATAAATTTTGTATTATTAATTTGAGTTTCCATTTAAAATATGTGTATGTATATATGTAAGTATGACTGAATATCTGATTAAAATTTCATTGTCATGATAAAGTAGTATAGAATATAGTTTACCATAATATAGTAATCAAATTTATATAAGATGAATATATTAGAAGAAGTTAAAACTGTGTTTAATGATTTACAAGGAGAAATTTCTGTTGATTTTGAAGGGGCCCAAGATGATTTCAGAGAATATGCAAGGCAGGCTGGTTTAGATACAGATATTTACAAACCAGTTGGTGTTAAAATCTTTGGTGGTTCCGAAAAAACGGAAGTGCACTTGATAGTCAGGAAAAGAAGCGAAGTAGGAGATTCTAAAACAGACGTTTTTCCTACGGGACAAACTATTCAAGACTTCTTTTCTTATGTGAAGCGAATCAAGATTTTATTGAGGACCACCAAGCCCTCATAGCAGAATCTGTCAAACCATCTGAAGGCATTTGAGCTAAACTCCATCGACAATTACTTTGTAGATTCCGTAAATTAATAAGCCATACACTAAGAATGGTAAAGCCCCGATTGCTCTGTCAAATAGGTTGGAAAAAAAGACTAGTAAGGACGCAAGTATCACTATGGCAACCAGGCGTTGCCAACGTTCCTTTCGGTTCTCCCTCATCCGTTTGTTAATTTATTCTCAACAGTGAAAGTAGGTTGTACTTTAATACTTGCAAAAGTATGACATGGGTTTGTGAGATGAATCTCTCTAATTGTCTGCATCCGGAACCTTGCTAAAGATTCTTCCACTGGATGATCCTAACCCGGGAAACAAAAGGGTTATTTGTTGCAGTAATCTCTAATAAGAGCATAAGCTCGCTCATCTCCAATTTCCCCGGCTTTACTAAGATCAATACACCCCTCATCTGTAAGTCCAATTCTCACTTTTGAATGACCTCTAACAAGGTAAGCGAATGAGTGTTTGTCATCAAGTGCTATAGCCTTATTTGCATCTTCAATTGCTTTCTCAAAATCCCCCAAAAGTCCTTTTGCATACCCTCTATTGGCAAAACAATAAGGATCATTTGCGCCAAGATCAATCGCTTTGTCAAAATCCATTATAGCCCCTCGATGGTCGCCCACACTTCCCTTTACTTCTCCTCTTTTTACGTATGCAGCAATCAGGTTAGGATTGATATCTAAGACCTTGGAATAATCGGCGATTGCGCCCGGGAGGTTCTCCATGAGAATTTTAACATATGCTCTGTTGTAAAATGCCTCCCATAGAAGGGGATCAATTCTGATTGCCTGTGAATACCAAATGATAGCGCTGTCATAGCTTTTATCATTAGCATGTAATTGCGCTCTTTTAAAATAAGATTCCGCGCGTTCAGAAACCCGTGACTCTTGCGCAGAACACAGTTTTGAACAGATAAGAAAAAGTAGCATAAGATATTTCATCTATTTATTGGGTTTAAATAGTTCCCATCAGTTAATGGGATAGTATTGCCATCAAGCTTCGACAGGGAAACTAACAGATCCAAGTAGGCTCCGGCACATCCGTTTTCACCGAACCACTGATTAATGCTTTTCAAGTAGCTTTTGATCAACTGGTTCCTCTTAAAAGTAATTGTCACTTCCCCGGCATCAAAGCTCCTAATCAATTCATGTTTTTCCAGTAGGTCAAAGGAATTTTGAAAAGTGACGAGCCTCTGTTCAAAATCCTTCAGCTCATTTGAGCTGAGCTTAAAATATTTTCCGGGGTGATGATGTTCCTTGGACTTTCTATTTAGCCATATGGCCAACAAGATGTATAATGTCGACTGCGTTAACTTCATAATCGTGAATTTAACACTTAGGGTGCTAATTTCGAAAGGGTTATTGAACTCGGGATTTCCTTCTGGTAACGCAGCTAATGATTTTTGTTTTTATGTCCTTTCCTTCTCTGGTATCACCTCCCTGACAAACATCTTCAATTCACTGAGATAGATCATATTATCCGGCCGGGGCTTATCGGAGCTTTGCATGCTGTCGCACCGTAGCGGCACTTCTTCCGACTAAATTTTTAAAGCCTATGAATCGCCATTCGAACAAACCTTCCTACTTCCACACGCTTTTATTGAGTATCCTTCTGCTGGCGTCGTGCCGCCCGGAGGTAACACAACCAATCGCCGGGGGTGACAAAATCAAACCTAAGGTAGACAGCCTGCTGGCCATCATGACTCTGGCCGAAAAGGTGGGCCAAACCAATATGTACAATGGCACCTGGGAGTTTACAGGGCCAGTGCCGCAAGACGACAACAACCAGCAAAAAGCAGATAATATCAGGAAGGGGCTGGTGGGCAGCATGCTGAACGTGCTCTCGGCCGAGGCCACCAGTGAAGCACAGAAGATGGCTGTGGAAAACAGCAGGCTGGGGATTCCACTTATCTTTGGTTACGACGTAATTCACGGCTACAAAACAATGCTTCCCGTGCCGCTCGCTCAGGCTGCCAGCTGGAACTACGAAGCGGCCAGGCTGGGCTCGGAAATAGCTGCAAGAGAAGCTGCATCCGCAGGCGTGCACTGGACTTTTGCTCCTATGATCGACATAAGCCGCGATGCACGGTGGGGCAGAATTATGGAAGGTGCCGGCGAAGATCCTTACCTCACCTCGGTAATGGCCAAAGCCTGGATCGAAGGCTTTCAGGGAAAAGACCTGGCCGACCCGTTCACTATTGCTGCCTGTGCCAAACACTTTGCAGCTTACGGGTTTGCAGAGGCTGGCCGGGATTACAACACCGTCGACATTTCAAAGCTCACCCTTTATAATGTGGCCTTTCCGCCGTTTAAGGCCGCCGTTGATGCAGGTGCCGCCACCTTTATGAACGCCTTTAACGAAGTGGACGGGGTACCTGCCACGGCAAACGAATTTCTGCAGCGGGAGATTCTTAAAGGAAAATGGCGCTTCGATGGTGTGGTGGTGTCCGACTGGGGGTCTATTGGCGAAATTGTAACGCACGGTCATGCCACCGATCTTCGCCATGCTGCTGAGCTAGCCATGAGGGCGGGCAGCGATATAGATATGGAAGCCCGTGCTTACGAGAACCACCTCGAAGGGCTCGTGAAAGAAGGCTTAATTGACGAGAATACACTGAATGATGCTGTACGCCGGATACTGACACTTAAGTATAAGCTGGGCCTGTTCGACGACCCGTACAAGTACTGCGACCCCGCGAGAGAAACTGAACATTTGCTGTCTGACTCCCACCTGAAAGCAGCCCGTGAAATAGCAAGAAAAACAATGGTGCTGCTAAGAAATGAAAACAACTTGCTGCCCTTGTCGAAAGACGTGAAGTCTATTGCCGTGATTGGTCAGCTTGCAAATAGCAAAGACATTCCCCTGGGTAGCTGGAGGGGGCAGGCAGTGGCCAATTCCGCTGTGTCGTTGCTGGAGGGGATACAGAATGCAGTTGGCAACAAAGCTGGGGTTCAGTTTGCGCAAGGATACACGCTTACCGAAGGCAGGCGTACATTCATTCACGAGCTTACGATGGCCAATGACGACGGTAAGGGATTTGCAGCTCCCATTCAGCTGGCAAAAACTTCAGACGTGGTGATAATGGCTCTTGGTGAAGATTGTTTTCAAACAGGGGAAGGCCGCAGCCAAACCGACATTACCCTGAAAGGACGCCAGGAGGAGCTGCTCTACGAGATTCTTAAGGTGAATAAAAACGTGGTGGTTGTACTTATGAATGGCCGCCCGCTGGCAATCCCTGGCGTAGCCGAAAAAGCGCCTGCCATTCTCGAAACCTGGTTCGCAGGTTCGGAGGCTGGCAATGCCATAGCCGATGTGCTGTTTGGCGACTACAACCCCAGCGGGAAACTGCCGGTGTCGTTTCCGTACCATGTAGGGCAGGAGCCACTTCATTACGACAAGAAAAATACCGGAAGGCCCGTCACCAACGAGTTCGACAATGGGCTGGTATTTTGGTCGCACTATACCGATGGCCCGCACGAAGCCTTGTTCCCATTTGGGCATGGGTTGAGCTATTCCAGCTTTAAGTATGAAGGCTTGAAATTGCAGCCGACTGCCGGAGGGGTAAGCGTATCTGTAAAAGTTACCAACGCTTCAGCTGTACCGGGCACCGAAACAGTCCAGCTGTACATCCGCGATGTGGTTGCTTCTTCTACCCAACCGGTTAAGCGGCTGGCCGGCTTCCGGCAGGTGGAAATAGCAGCCGGCGAAAGCGTTGACATAACCTTTGAGTTAGATGAGGCTGACCTAGGTTTCTACCACGAGAATTACGACTTCTATGCCGAAGACGGTGTGTTTAAGATAATGGTAGGAGGGAGCTCGGAGGCTGTGGTGGAGCAGGAGGTTAGTTTAAGTTTCGGAAAATAGGCACCTTTATTTTGTATTCAGAAAGCCGCCCAGTGCGGCTTTTTTTCATTTATGACCAAGTGGCGGGCAATATGGCATAAGACTTGATAAAGCTGTCCTCATTATTAAACACTCAAAATGAAAAGGATAGCTTTTATTTTTCTGATGGCTGTTTCGTGCAAAACAGCTACAGTATCGCTTGAAGAAGGGTTTGCTCAGCGATCTGTTTTTTACAACGTTGAAGGCAAAAACGGCTGGCAGGTAAACCAGGTGTTGAAGTTCGGGCCGTTTGAAACCACCAAAATAGACCGCAGCATGACTTTCAGCTACCATGTGCCGCTGCTGGTAGATTTTTCCGGTAGCAGAGAAAGCCTGGCTTTTACCGTGTTTGACAAAGACAATGAAACCGGTGTCAGCTTTTTGGGAGATAGCCGGATGAAGGATGTTCATCTTTCGGCCGCCAAAGGGTATTTCCAGGTACCGATAAAACAGCAAGATGTTTTTGCCGGCGCACTTATCTTCTCCCAGCCTGAGTTGAAGCGGTACGACTTTTTCCTGCTCAACCCCAACGACCAGCAGCTGAACGCCAAATGCCAGGGCGTTCTCCTTAAGGATGGGAAAGAACATTTTGTAATCAAGGGCATTACCAAACTGCAGGGGTCAAGAATACCGCAAACACAGGTGTTCGGCTACGAATTTTATCAGGGAGGTAGGGTTATGGGCGCCGTTGACATAATGAACAAAGGCACCGTTTGGATGGAGAACTCGCTAAGCCAGGAAGACCGGATGCTGCTTGCCGGACTTTCCACCGGCCTGCTGGTAAGAAGCAACATGCAGGAGGCCGTGGAGAACCTGTAACGGCTAAAATATTGGTAAGGCCGCTGTGGTTTGTGCAGCGGCCTTCATGTTTTCGGTGTCGTTCCAAAATGATATCATGCTATCATGTTCCATCAAAAAATGTACCGGCTGTGTTTCAAGTGCCTCGCTTCTCCTTTTTATGTTTCAAGCGTCCGCTTGGAACGACAATCCTCCAGCGTCTCGCTGGTTAT
>CBFGTI010000185.1:0-10729 GCA_965651695.1 uncultured Imperialibacter sp.
GCCGGGCATCCTGCCGGGCATCAACAGAAACACTAAACGCCAGTATAAATACTATAGGTAGTACCGCTTTCACCTTGATGCCTTTAGTTGTTTCATTTTATCGCGCTTTTCTTCAATAGGTTTAAAGGGGCCGTATTTATGTTGGCTTTCATCAAACCCGTCGGCGTAGGGGCCGAACGGATGGTCGACAGGCTTTTGAGAAAGGTCGGGCCAGTCGCCACTTATGTCTTTTTGCGGACGGGGCAGCGAATTTACATACGCTGCAATGTGCCATGCTTCCTCGTCACTCAACATCGGGCGATCGTAGGTTGCTCCCAGAGGCATGTTCGATTTGATGTATCCGGCAAACCGTGAAAGCCGGTAAAGCCCTGCGCCGTTGTTGTAGCTATTGCTACCCCATAGCGGAGGATAAGTCCAGCCTGTTTGCTCGTTATTGGCGAGGCCCTCTCCTTCTCTGCCATGGCATACCATACATTTCTCTTCATACAGAGGCTTTCCTTTCTCCGGCGAAGCAGGGTAGTCGAGCAATGCAACTTCGGCCAATCCCGAGCCTTCCGGAACTTCGCCTTTTGGCACATCTGTCCCCAACCATCGTATGTAAGCCACTATCGCCTCCATCTCAGGCCCCTCTTCGGGCAAAGGCTGGCCGTTCAGGCTTCGCTCGAAGCAGTCGTTCACCCGCTTTTCTATGCTTTCTTCCATTCCAGAGCGTGCCCGAAATTTAGGGTAGGTGGATGCCACGGCGCTATAGTTATTTCCAAACGCACGGGTGCCGGCGTCGAGGTGGCAATTCTGGCAATTCATCCCATTGCTTATGGGCATCACCTTGCCTTTCGGCCCGAGATATTCTGAAGTATGCGCTATCAATTCCCTGCCGTAGCGTATCGCATCACCCTCCTTTCCGGGAGGAATTGAGGTGTCGGCCGGAGCTTCCCACAGCCTTTGTTTAGGAGCAGGTAAGGTAGTCTCAACCGGCTCCACGGCTTTGGGCGGCGGCTGAAAAAAAGCCACAACTTTGGCAGGCCCGATCATCAACGACCCCGCGACGAAGGTGGCCAGCAAAAGCAGAATGATTACCATTGCTACCAGGGCGCTTGCCAGCTTTGCCAGCTGATCCGGGTCAAATTGCCTATCCCCCATCATTTAAAATTGTTAATGTTGTTATTCGTAAACCGGGCAAACATTCTAGTGAGGAAGCCTGTCGCGAAGCAGACCGTAGGTCCAGGTGCCGGCAATGGCGCTCAGCAGCGTAACTACCACCACAGTAAACCCACTTCCAATTTGCGCAAACAGCGGCCCAGGGCATGCACCGGTAATGGCCCAGCCGAGTCCGAACATAGCGGCCCCGATCACGTTACCCCAATGGAACTTCTTGTCGTGAAATACAACTGCTTCTCCCTGGAGCGTTTTTACATTAAATTTTTTGATCAGCCACACTGACAATGCCCCTACTACCACGGCGGTGCCTATTACGCCGTACATATGAAAAGAGTGCAGACGGAACATTTCCTGTATGCGGTACCAGGAGATAATTTCTGCCTTTACAAACACGATCCCGAATAAAAGCCCCACAACCAAATACTTGATGTTGGAGCCGATAACCGACTCTTCCGTCACCTGGTCGTTGGGCGCCTCACATTCAATGGGGTGCTCCACCATCAGTTGCGAATGATCTATATTGTTATTTTGAGTATCCATAAAATTGTAATTGTTTGAGTTAGATGATGGACATTAACCATGGGAAAAACAGGTGTACCATTAAAAAGCCGCCGGCCATAAAACAGCAGGTAGCAACAAGGGAGGGCCACTGAAGGTTGGAAAGTCCCATAATGGCATGGCCCGATGTGCAGCCGCCGGCATAGCGGGTACCAAAGCCCACCAGAAAACCTCCTAATACAAAGAACACGAGCCCTTTTAGGCTAAAAAGGTTATTTAAACTGAAAATTGATGCCGGCATCAGGTTGCTGTCAACAGCAATATTAAGCGCCTCGAGGTCGCGGGCAGTTTGTGCGGCCACCTTAATTGGCTCAGGGTTGCTAAGCAATTGGGTAGCCACAAGGCCACCCAGTAACACCCCGCCTACAAAGAACAGGTTCCACGCTTCCTTCTTCCAGTCGTAATTAAAGAACGGAATTTTGGCAGGCATACATGCGGCGCAAATGTGGCGCAGGGATGATGAAATGCCGAAATGCTTGTTGCCAAGCAGTAACAAAGCTGGCACCGTAAGCCCAATCAAGGCTCCTGCTACATACCACGGCCAGGGTTGTTGAATTGTGTTAAGCATAAGTTGTTTTATGTTTTATCGAATGACTTCGCAAAGGTAAATTCATGATTTTTGTCAGTTCGTAACTTAAGTCACAAACCGGCAGAAAGCACTGCCGCGGCGCCTGGGTTACCCATGCCACAACGAAAGAAATTGTTAAAATAAGAGCTCTTTGCCCAGGATGGCCACGCCCATTACCAGCACGAAATACCCAAAAGCCGGTTTTAGCTTTTCATTCGGAATAAATTTGGTGAGGTAGCTGCCCAGGAAAATTCCTGCCACAGCAAAAGCTGAAAATATGAGCATAAACCTGTAGTCGATCTCAATACCGGAGCCAAGATCTCCGGTAAAGCCAATCAGCGATTTGAGCGCAATGATGAGCAGAGAGGTGCCAACGGCTTGTTTCATCGGCAGCCCGGCCAGTAATACCAGCGCGGGGATGATCAGAAAACCGCCACCTGCCCCTACCAGCCCGGTTATGCCCCCGACCGCAATACCCTCTGCAAAAATCAGCGGGTAGTTGTACTTTATCTCTTTCTTATCATCTTTTTTTGACCTCCTTATCATTGATACTGAAGCCAATAGCATCAGCACAGCAAACAGCACCATCACAAAAAGTGGCTTGGAGAGGGTAAACGACCCTATGCTAAACAAGGTGTCGGGGATGGCCGGAACAGCAAATTTTCTGACTGCATACACCGATAAGATTGAAGGGATACCAAAAATAACGGCCGTTTTGATGTGAACATTTCCACTTCTGAAGTGGCTTACCGACCCAATCAGGCTGGTGAGGCCAACTACAAAAAGGGAGTAAGCGGTGGCCAACACCGGATCTATATGAAACAGGTAAACCAATATTGGCACCGTGAGAATGGAACCGCCACCTCCTATCAACCCCAGCGAAAGCCCCATAACAATGGAAGCAGCAAAACCTATAAACTCCATAGTAAGCGTAATTTTTCTGCAAAACTACCGCCTACAAAAAGGGCGTTCAGTAACCTAAGTCACATTGAAGCCGGAGGATTAGATAAATACAAAATAAAACTGCAAAACTACTCCACCACGGCCACACACTTGAGCTCAATGGCAATCGGTGTGGGCAATGATGATACTTCTACTGTGGTGCGGCAGGGCTGGTTGCTTTTGAAGTACTCTGCATACAGCCTATTGTAAGCGGCAAAGTCCTGCTTCATATTGGTGAGGAATACCGTCACGTCCACCAGGTTTTCCCACTTGCTTCCCGATGCTTCAAGTATCAGGCGCACATTTTTAAAAACCGAACGGCACTGCGTCTCAATATCGTAGGAAGCAACATTGCCGTGCTTATCCAGCTCAACCCCGGGAATTTTCTTGCTATCCTTTTCCCGTGGCCCTACGCCGGAGAGAAACAACAAATTACCCACTTTGCGGGCGTGTGGATACAGCCCTACCGGCTTGGGCGCATCTTCCGAATTAAATGCCTGGCTGCTCATTTCTGGTTCATAAGGTCTTCAATCTCCTCAGCATGGCTTGGGGCACCTGCCATTAGGTTGATATGACCGTCTTTGGTTATCACTACATTGTCTTCAATACGCACCCCAAAGCCTTCTTCAGGTATGTAAATCCCCGGCTCAACGGTGAAAACCATCCCCGGCTCAAACTTTTTGTAAATGCTTCCAACATCGTGCACATCGAGCCCCAGGTGGTGGCTTGTGCCATGCATAAAGTATTTCTTATAGAGTGGCTTGTCCGGGTCCTGCTTCGCTACGTCCGTTTTATCGAGCAGGCCAAGGGTTATAAGTTCGCTTTCCATTATTTTACCAACCTCCTTATGGTACTCGGGAATGGAGTTGCCGGGCTGAAGCATCTCAATTGCCTTGGTTTTTACATGAAGCACGGCATCGTAAACCGCTCGTTGCCTTTTGGAAAAGCGGCCATTTACAGGTACCGTTCGGGTAAGGTCCGCATTATAGTTGCCATATTCGCAGGCTACATCCATAAGCAGCACCTCGCCGTCACGCAGCTGATTTTTGTTTTCGATGTAATGCAGCACACAAGAGTTCGCTCCCCCGGCTATGATGGGGGTATAGGCGAATCCTTTCGACCGGTGTTTCACAAATTCATAAATAAACTCGGCCTCAATTTCGTATTCCCACACACCCGGCTCAATTATGCCCAGGATCTTCCTGAATGTATTGGCCGTGATGTCGCAAGCGTGCTTAATAATTTCAACTTCCTTCTGCGATTTCACGCACCGCAGATCATACATAACAGGAGCCAGCCGCTGATAGCTGTAGAGCGGGTATTGCTCCCTGCACCAGTGAATGAAGCGGTGATTGGCTGTAATCACCTCAGACGACGACCGAATATGTTCATTCGATTCGAGATAAATGTGCTCGACTTCGGCAAGAATAGTATAAAATACCTTTTTAAACTCGTGCGACCACCTCACCGTCTGAATGCCGCTTATCTCCTGCCCTTCTTCCTTGGTAAACTTGTGGCCTTCCCACACGGCTATTTCCTCGTTCGTTTCCCGCAAAAAAAGCACTTCCCTCATCTTCTCGTCAGGAAAATCAGGCGCTATCAGCACCACGGTTTCTTCCTGGTCTATGCCTGTTAGATAAAAGAGGTTGGCATTTTGCTGAAAACCCATCGTACCATCGGCGTTTGTGGGCATTATATCGTTAGAAAATATCACAGCCACACTATTGGGTTTCATTCGCTTCCTTAGCTTTTCCCGGTTGAGGGTAAAAAGCTCCTTGCCTGCCGAACGGTATCTCATAATTTTGTTAGCTTTAAATTCATTAAAGGGTTTTGCGTGTGCCAAAGATAGTATTTCAAAGAAGATTAATAAACTTCGAAAAACATGCTACCGGCCTTCCTGATGGGCTTCCAGCCGGGCTTCCTGCCTGGTTCACCGGCTGCCTCTTGTGGCTTGTTTTGCTGGCATGCAATGCCCCGCTCCTAGCACAACAAAAAAACTGGTATTTTATTGAAAAAAATGTGTCGAAAGATTCCGCTGCGGCTATTCTTTTTGCCAATTCTCTTGAGCCGGTAATCTGGAGCGAATGGTTGCACGCATGGTCGGCAAGGGGGCCGCTACAGTCGCTTCCGGCAGCCGACAGCACGAGGGTAGTTACGCCCATCACTATCAAATCCAGCCTTGCCGGCGAAAAACTAGGATTTGCGCTTGAACAAATAGAAGCCGGAGCGCTCGTCCGGGCGGGCTTAACTGGCAAAGGGGTAAAAGTAGGCATTATTGATGGTGGATTCCTCGATGCAAATAGCTCAAACGCATTGGCGGAGCTTATTGCCAATAACCAGCTGAAAGCATTTCGCAATTTCCTTCAGGAGGGAGACACGGACCCATTTGCGGGAAGTCATGCAATGGACGATGAGCATGGCACCGAAGTGTGGGAGCTCACGGGTGGCTTTCATCCGCAAAAAAATATCCGTTTCGGGCTTGCGACAGGCGCCGGCTACTACCTGGCCCGCACCGACCACGGCGCACGTGAAGAAAGACAGGAAGAGGACTTTTTAATTGCAGCCATCGAGTGGCTTTTCGCACAGGATGTGAAGCTGGTAAATGTGTCGCTTGGGTATAACACCGACTTCGACAATCCCGATGAAAATTATATTCAGGCCATGATGGACGGCAAAACAACAGTGGTTACCCTGGCATGCCAAATGGCATCGGAAAAAGGGATGCTTATAGTAGCCGCAGCAGGAAACGACGGCAGCAACTCCTGGGAAATAATAAGCGCACCTGCCGATGCCCCCGGCGTATTAACCGTGGGCGCTACCGACCTCAAATACTGGAAAAAAATGCCATTCAGTTCCACCGGACCGTCTTTTCTTTATACCACTAAGCCCGAGGTCAGCTGTTTTGCTTCGGCCGGCACGTCCTTTTCTGCCCCGGTTATTACCGGCCTGGCTGCGTGCATTTGGGAAAAACAACCTGCTCTTTCAGGAGCCGAAATAAAATCGCTTATTCTCGAATCGAGCCACCTGGCAGCCGCACCCAACAACTTTGTGGGGTACGGCGTGCCTGATTGCAGTTACATTTTGAGTAAGCTGGCCCGAGGGGAAAAGGGAAACGTTCCCAAACTGGCTACCCCTGTAAAGAAAAAAAAAGTAGCCAGGCTCGTGTGCCCCGACATTGGCCCTGGCCATGTAGTGCTTTTCCATAAAAAAGACAGACTTCACACCCTCGAACAGGAGTTTTTCACCACCGAATCTGTGCAGCTAACTATCAAGCCTGCAAAGGGTGCTGCATTCACAACGGTTGTGGTAAATCATGAGTTTTTGATGGAAATAGAATGGGTAAACTAGGCTGCCTTCAGCGCTTTCAAAAAATCGTGAAGATACGCAGGCTGCTTTAGGTTTAAGAAACGCTCCCGGTTTTTCTCCAGATCGTGGTAGGCAAGCATTTGAATATCCTCAGTAGTGTAAGTGAGCACATCCTGTGGTTTGCCCCGTCGCACCACTCCCAGGCCATAATCGCAATCCAGGGTAAACACCTCTAAATCAGGGTGGAGCGAGCGAAGGTGCACGATTGACTTCCACACGTCGCCGTTCCATTCGTACGTGGCCTTTTCCGGATATTTCTCTTTCATTTCCTTGGGCGACATAGCGTACTCCGCAGCTTCCATGCTTTCCGGGTTGCAGTCGTGAAAAAGTATCACACCGTTGGGGGAAAGGTACTGCAAGCAGTTCTCGAAGTCTTTTAACGACTGCTCGTACGTATGCAGCCCGTCAATAAAGGCTACGTCTATTGTTTTGTTTTTGAGCACGGCAGCTGCTTCGGTGCTAAAAAATGCATCGCTCGTCATTTCAAAAAAATGGTTTCTGCGAAAGTCCTTCAGGTACCAAAGTTTTCGTTTAAGCTTGAGCCTGAAAGCCGGGTCGATGGCTACTTTAAAGGGGGCGTTCACTTTATAAAAGTTCTTACCTTTCTGCACCCCGATTTCCAGGTAAGTTTGAGCTCCGAGTTTGTCGATAATCGACTGAATGATGGTTAATTTTTGCATGGTTTGGTTGGAATAAAACCCCTAATGTACTCAGAGTTTTATCAAGCCATTATCGCAAACGTATTTTTTTTCAGATTTCTTTTCGTTCATCAACCGCTCATTCTCAGACTGATCCGTCCAGTTCTCCTTGTGGTAAAGGTGATACTGCACTGCGAGATTTCGAAGCGAATAGAGGCGATAGCCCAATCCGGCAAAGCGCCAGGTAAGGTCTATATCTTCACCTATCGCCGGAAGTATGTAGTCTTCATCAAATCCATTGATCGCTTCTATGGCTTTTCTGTAGAAAGACATATTGCAGCCCTTCAGCTGGTGCATCTTTCGGAGACCGGGTATAAACCCCAAAAAGCCGTCGGGGTTAAAGTAAAAAGCCTCCTCGTAGAATTTCGCCCCGTCCTTCTTCACGTTAGACGCTTCTCTGCCTATCCGCTTCTCCATGGCTGGCAGGTGGTCAATTTCTTCCTGCAGCGTTTTGGAATATTGGGGGCCCAGCTTTACTCGTTTTCCCGCCAAAATCCGGTCGGGCGAGGCAAACCGAAGATGGTTTTCGATAAACTTGTGGTGCAGCACACAGTCGCCATCAATAAAAATAAGATAATCGTTGCTTGCCTTGCGAACGGCGTTATTGAGTGCGCGGTTCTTTCGCCACCCCATATCGGGCTGGGTAAGGTGCTGGCAGGGATTGCGAAATTTGTAGCTGCTCACAAAATCTTTCATTTCAACGCTGTCCCCGTCTTCGGAAACAACTATTTCAAAATCCTGGCAGCTCTGAAATTTCAACCCGTCGAGCACAGTCTCCAGGCTGCTGGTATCTTTGTAAACAGAAATGATTAATGACGCCGTCATAGGTTATTTTATGATACCGTAAGGTGTACGGGTTTTTCCGGTAGTTCTGGTTTCGTGCCGTATCCCCCGGTTTTTCAGAATAGACTCCATGTTTCGGTACCCCCGCTTGTGGTCGAGATGGATCACGACTGCCGAATATCTCACCTGTATTCCCTTTACTCCTTTATTTAGCATCCGTTCGCCAAGTTCTCTGTCCTGGCCGCCATACTGCATCCGTTCATCAAAGCCATTGGCTTCTATGATGTCTTGCTTCCACCCCGACGAATTGTGCCCGTTCCAGGTGGGTTTGGTAGTAGTAAGCGCATTAAAAAGGTTACGAAACACACCCCTAACAGCCAGTTTCAAGGCTTTGTACGTCACTGGTTGGCCATGTTTTGCCAGCCAGCTCACACTAAAACACCGCTGGCTAATAATATCGTCCCTTGTAATGGTTTTGCTGGTGGGCATAGTAAGCAAAAAGTATCCCCCACTCAGAAAATGGCCAGGTTTGCGTTGCTTCAGGTGAACCTCCACGAAGTCTTTGCGGGGAATGCAGTCACCATCCGAAAAAATAAGGTAATCGGCCTTAGCCGCAACAATGGCCTTATTGAGAATGCGCGATTTCTGAAAGCCCTCATCAGGCTGCCAAACATGCTGGATGGGTATATCGAGTTCGGCCTTAAATCTCTCAATTACCTCCCTGGTTTCCGGGCCAGATCCATCATCTGCTATCACAATTTCAAAGTCCTTAACCGTCTGCACGCTATAACCCCACAAAACCTTCTCAAGCCACTCGGTCGAATTATACGTACTAAAAATTACAGATGCCTTCATTCCTGCGCCAGGGGCGAATTGCCTTCGCCTGCAAAATTGTAATAATCCCTACTAATTTCCCAACGCCTTGCCAACACCATCGGCAAGGCCCTTTGGCCCAGCAAGAGGTATTCTTTAAATAGCTGACAAAAGCAGCGTTTCGGTTAATTCCGAAATATGTGATCTTTTCTATCCGCAAACACCTGCGCTTTTGAAAAGGCGGGCAAACGATTACTTAGTTCGAATGGCTAAATTCACTAACAAGAGACCACATTTCACGCTCATCGGCACAAAATTCCTCCCGCGTAGTAAACCATCCTTTTCACGTAGCACCCGAAAAACCTTGTGTGCGTTAAGAAGCCTGTCAAAACAATTTTTTCTTGCACTGGAATATTACCAGCCAGCATACAGAGTTGGAGCTGAAAGCCATTTATGCCTACCGGAAAAGCATTCAGAGTATTTTTTGTACCTCCCCCAGCTATCCTTTGAGCTAATGGTTTGGTATATAGCTGGCGGGATTTTTTTAGCCGGAGCCTTGTGCTCCGGCTTCTTTTTTGAACTTTTTCCTCTACTTCGCATTATACATTATGGCCCGCGACACTACCATACCCTGATGTTGGGTTAGATTTGTCGCTCTCGTTGGAAAGGGAGCGCATAACCTTCTTCAGCCAAACGACATCGACTAGCAATGGGCCAACTGATCGAAATACCTTAGCTTTGCAAGCTACTAAGTGAAGATGGCAGAATTTGACGTTATTACACTTCCCAACGGGGTAAGGCTGGTACACAAAGAAATTACATCTACAAAAATAGCCCACGTAGGAATCATGCTTGATGTGGGTAGCCGCGATGAAGCACCCGACCAGCTGGGAATAGCTCATTTTTGGGAACACATGGCCTTTAAGGGCACCAAAAAGCGCAACTCATATTATATTTTAAACAGGCTCGACTCGCTTGGCGGCGAGCTGAATGCCTACACCACCAAAGAGAAGCTGTGCTTTTATGCAAGCGTACTAGACCTCCATCTCGATAAGGCAATTGAGCTTCTCACGGACATTACTTTTAATTCCACTTTCCCTGAGAAACAAATAGAACGGGAGCGAAATGTAATTCTGGAGGAAATGTCGATGTATAACGATACACCTGAAGATGCCATACAGGACGACTTCGACGAGATCGTTTTCCATCAGCACCCACTCGGGCACAACATTCTGGGTACCCAGGCAACAGTGGCGGGGTTTGCACAAGCCGATTTTACACGGTTTGTGGGAGAAACGCTCGACTCGAACCGAATGGTGATTGCCACCGTGGGAAACTTTCCGATAAAGAAGGTAGAACGGTTGGTTAAAAAATACCTTGAAGATGTTAATATCTTCAGTTCGCATAAACACAGGAAGTTATTTGCAGGGTATCAGCCAAAAATTGTTACCGAAAAAAAACCAATCACGCAGGCCCAATGCGCCATCGGCCGCCCCAGCTATCCGCTGAGCGACCCCCGCCGGATCCCCTTCTTTATGCTTACGAATATTCTCGGCGGACCCGGCATGAACTCGCGGCTTAATATGGCACTGCGCGAAAAACACGGCTATGTTTACGCTATCGATGCCAGCTACAATCCCTACATCGACACGGGAATGTTTTCGGTGTTTTTTGGCACCGACCCCCGGCAGGTAAACCGGAGTCTGCAACTGGTGAATAAAGAGTTTAAGCTACTGAGAGAAAAAAAACTCGGCGATTTAC
Organism: uncultured Imperialibacter sp.; assembly: GCA_965651695.1. Taxonomy (GTDB): domain Bacteria; phylum Bacteroidota; class Bacteroidia; order Cytophagales; family Cyclobacteriaceae; genus Imperialibacter. The sequence goes on from CBFGTI010000185.1 coordinate 10,648, forward strand.
AGTTTCACCGCGCCAAAGAGCAGCTCATGGGGCAGCTCGCCATGAGCGAGGAAAACAACGGAAGCATGATGCTAATGATGGC
>CBFGTI010000186.1:0-10718 GCA_965651695.1 uncultured Imperialibacter sp.
TCGTCGGTACCGTTGTTTTCGAGTTGGCCCGACCCCGAAAGGTAGGCCCTGATGCCTGATGCAGCCATGGTGAGGCCGTAGTCATCTTTCAGCGTATTGATATACTTGCCGAGGTTTACAGGGGTTGTCCACTCAGTCCACGATTCGCCGGTTCTGCGGGTAACAAAAAGGTCTGCACCACCAAAACCCGCATGTCCGTCGCTGGCGAAGTACAGCGTTTTGCCGTCAGCGGCCAGAAAAGGCGAAAAGTCCTTTTTGGTAGTATTAACTGTGCTACCGAGATTGGCTGGGGTTGTCCATCCGTTTTCCGTCAGGTGGGTTATCCAAAGGTCGGAGCTACCGCCTACACCACCGCTTCTGTCGCTGCAGAAGATGATCGTTTTGCCGTCGACTGAGATGTTGGACATCGACTCCCAATTGCTGGTGTTGATGGTGCCTCCAAGGTTGCAGGGGGCAGACCATCCGTCTTTGGTTTTCACGCTGTAAAAAATGTCGCCACCACCAAACTGGCCTTTGTAGTTGCCAAATACCAGCATGATGTTGCCATCGCCCGACATCGAAAGTATCCCCTCGTTGCTGGTGGTATTAAACTCAGCCATGGGAGAGGGTGTGCCCCATGTGCCGTCGGCGTTTTTCTTTGCATACCACACGTCGTCGCCACCGGGTCCACCCTGGCGGCCGTCGCCGTCGAAGTAAATGGTTTGGCCATCAGTGGCTATCACAGGAAGAATTTCCCGCGATACCGAGTTGATGGCGGTAACGTTGATTTTCTCGATCCTTTCTTCGTTTCGGCCCACTATTTCGATGAAATTGTTGGCATAGGAAAGATCGGCACCGGATGCCTCCTTGTATTTTACCATGGCATCGAGCGCTTTGTCAAATTCCTTCAGAGAAAAATAACTTTTGGCAAGGTCCAGGTAAAGGGACTTATTTTTTGGAGCTTCCACCTCCAGATAGCGGGCGGCATTGAAGTAGTCGCCCTGGTTGAAATACTCCTGGCCCTTTTGGGCGGAGACTTCAAACACAGCAAACAAAAGTAAACAGGTCAATAGCTTCTTCATCGTCGTAAAAAGTTAGTTAAGCAAAGGTTTACATTGCGAAGCCGTGTTTCAATACCACAAAGAGGGGATTTTGGATGGGGGGCGGGACGTTGAATGACAAAAAAAAAGAGGTTGAAGCACTCCAACCTCTTATTTTCAGTATATAAAGCTAAAGGTATCCATTTTAACCGCCAGGAGCGGATTGGAGTTCACGCCGAACGGCTACTTTTTACATACAAAAAAATCCCTCTGGCTGAAGAGGGATTGTATTCGAAATGCAGGAGTGAGTTACCACCCGATGCCGTAAAAGGCCTCCGTACCGTCGGGATAAACGCCCTCGATGAGGATACCCCCTTTTTTATTGGACATTACCCGCGCAAGGTCCTGGATATTACGAATAGTAGACTTATCGATGCTTGTAACTACGAAGCCCGGTCTAACGCCGGCTTCCTGCCACTTGCCGTCTTCTACGTCGATCGCTTTAGCACCACCTTCAAGTTTCAGCTTTCTTTTGTCTTCAGTGCTGAGGTTTTCGAAAGTGCCGCCTTCAATGGAAAATGAATTTTTAGCCTGCACAACTTCGGTGGTGCCCATGGTACCTTTTAGAGTGGCGCGGGTCTTCTTTTCTTTATTGTCGCGAATGTAGGTTACTTCTATTTTTTCGCCGGGATGGCGCACTGCTACAAACTCCTGCAGTTTCGCCACATTGTCGACGGACTTGCCTTCAATGGCCACTATTACATCACCGCTTTGCAGTCCCGCTTCTTCGGCAGCGCTACCCGCAGTTACTCTTTCCACATATACACCACGAAGCACAGAAAGCCCTCTTGCCTTGGCCAGTTCGGCCGATACGTCTAAAATAGAGATGCCCAGTAGAGCACGCTGCACTACGCCAAACTCCTTGAGGTCGTTCATTACCTTTTTTACGAGCGTTACCGGTACAGCGAAGGAATAGCCTGAGTACATGCCTGTTTGGGTGGCAATGGCTGTGTTAATACCTATTAATTCGCCTCGCAGGTTTACCAACGCCCCGCCACTGTTGCCGGGGTTTACTGCTGCGTCGGTTTGGATAAACGACTCTATCTGCATGTTGTTGGGGTCGCGCAGAATATTGATGTTTCTCGCTTTGGCGCTTACAATTCCGGCTGTAACGGTCGAGCGAAACTCGAAGGGATTGCCAATAGCAAGCACCCATTCTCCCACCTTCACGCCTTCCGAATGTCCGAACTTCACTACCGGCAGGTTCTTTCCGTCAATTTTCAATAGCGCCAGGTCTGTAGTGGGATCGGTACCCACCACAGTAGCCTCGAACGTACGGTTGTCGTTCAGCAGTACTTCCACCTCGGTGGCGTCGTCTACCACATGGTTGTTGGTTACGATGTAGCCGTTGTCAGAAATGATGACGCCGGAACCAGAGGAGCGGGAGGGCATCCGTTGGCCTCTTTCGCCAAAAAACTCTTTGAAGTACTGGTCGAATGGCGTTCCTGAAGAGCTTGCTGGTGTTGATGAATATTTGGACCGGATATGCACTACGCCGGGTGTGGCAATTTCGGCGGCATACACAAAGTTAAGGCCCTCCGGAACTACATAATTGGCCGTGTCGGCGGCGTACGACGAAAAGCGCACGTTCTGCTGGTCTTCAAACGACTTGAAGTCTTCGCTTTGCGGATAAAATATCATGTAGCCTCCCAATGCTATAAGGGCTCCAAAAAATGAGGAGAATAGCATTGCCAAGTAAATCTGTCTTTTACTCATAGTTTTTTCTTTTTGTCACCTAACAGTCACATTACGAAATAAGGTCGTGATGGATACAAGGTTAACGTTTTTTAACAGGCAGGTGTTCAAGATATAACGATGGAATTTTAAAAGCGAGATGAGCGGCATGAATGGTTGAATAATGGGGCGCGGCAAAAAATTATCGGGAGCACTTTTTGCACAATTAAAATCAACCTGCTAATATTGCAGTCCCGTTTGGGAAACGAGAGAAATTCCTCCTTAGCTCAGCTGGTTAGAGCACCTGACTGTTAATCAGGGGGTCCTAGGTTCAAGCCCTAGAGGGGGAGCAAAAAAGTAGAGAAGCCGTCAGCAATGATGGCTTTTTTTATACTCAGACTATTTCCTCACTGGGTGTCGATGAATTTAGAGAGTCTGTACAGAAAGAAGCTGACGTTTCTTAGAGCGGCAGCACTGTAGACATAAAATACATCGTGTGCCTGATCTTTTCAGAGCCAACAGGAAATTGGAGTGAATAATGGATGTGGCCGGAAGGAACCAGTGCGGTGGGGGTATGAGCCTTTCGACTGAATCACAGGCATCAAAGAATATTCGCCTGAAATGTGTGCTATTGCTAAGAACTTCGACTAATCTAAGGTAAATGCCTGGAAGTGCCATCAAAGATTCAGTCGCTTCACCAGAATTTCCATTATCCTGTCTTTTTGTTCGTTCAATTTCTGGTACAGTTTTCCTACTTCGGTTAACAGCCGGTTCTTGTCTTCTTCATCCAAAGGGAGCTCATTAATGAATTTGATGAGATCATCGCCGCTTGCCTCCGACGCCGTGTGGCGCTTTACAACCTTTTCCCGTGGTGTTTTTCCATCAAACACCTCCTCGTAGCTGCTGTTGCAAACCCGTACAAATTTAACAATAAAAGACCATGGAGGCTGGTTTTTACCTGACTCATAGGAGGCTATTTGAGCCCTCGAAACATCTCCCATAAGCTCAGCAAGCCCTTCTTGCGTCAACCCCAGCTTTTTCCTGATTGTTTGTATATGTCCCCCTAGAAATGTGATCTGCTGAGCCAATACTGTGCTAATTAATTGCAATTGTGCCAATTTATAACAAAATTGCTCTCGATATTCAAAGTTAAAGAAAAAGGTTACACAACAAAGGAAGAAGCGAAGCCTGATGTTTCGCCGGAATATTTCAGCCTGTGAAAGGCATCGACCTAATTTCTTAAGATTTACATTGTGCTTAAAAATGGGGCGTTTTTTTTACGCTCCTTTTTTATACTTCCCCTGCCTCCAAAGTAACCTTCGGCACCACAAACATTAATGGTACTCCGTAAATTCGCACCTACAGAAAAAGTGGCCTGAGCCCTGCCCGAAGCATAAACTTGCCTGGCGCCACAGATCGAAAGCGGGGTGAGCACCCGGGCTGCCTATAGCTGGCGGATGATGAACACCTCGTAAGGGAAGCGGCGATAGATGGGAAAAGTTGTAATAAACTGCTCCTGCCAGATAGTTGTAAAAATATTCAAACTGAGCGGCTAAACTTGGTTGGCCGATCCTACTTGTAGGAACCGAATTCTACATGAACACCCGAAAGCTTTTCATAAAAGGCAATGTCAGCCCTTCTACTTTTCATGTAGGTAAACAATATATCCAAACCGTTCCACAGCAAAAACCACCCGCCCGGCTCCAGCATTACGAGCAGCAGGTTTGGATAAAACCCGGGGAGTTTGAGATAGTAGATGTAACTTGATATAATCATCAAAACAACACCCGACAGCGTAAAATAAATGCCTTTAAGCCGGGTTTTCTTTGCTTCGGTTACCAGTTGCTGGTAGCTGCCATAGAAATAATTTTCGAGGCGCTTCCTAATAGTTCGTTCCTCGGCGTCATTCCTTGCCCGATGCGGGACAAGTATTCTTAATACCGGCACTCTCTCCCTGATGTCTTTCGAAACTTTCTTAACCTGGGTTATGAAGTCATCGGAAAAGGCCCGCTCGCTAAAGGCCCTGGGATCGAAATCGGAAAAAAGGTCGGAGTAGTCGTCGATCCACAAGCTGACGGGAGGCAGAGCACCCGGTTTTTCGGTGGTGTTGTGCTGTGTCACTTTCATACCCGGAAGCTTGAGGCGGATTTTAGAGCTAAAAATGGAAGGAGAGTCCGGTATAAGGCCCGGCTGTCAGGGTACGAAGCACATTGGTGTCCTCGTCACTCTCCTGGAACAGATGCATGTACCTCATTTTTGCGCCCACTTTAAACTCCCAGTCCGAAACCTTCCTTGAGTAGCTCGCATCAGCTTGAAACGCGCTGTATTGAAGATAAATACGGCCTCCCTCGTTGTAAAAGCTCCTGAATTGAGGAATGTAAATTCCGGCCAGCTCAAAATTTAATTATTTACCAAACCAAACTCCCGATTGGCTCCAAAACCAACGATAGGATATGGCAGTGCTTGTTTTCCGAAGCGCTCGTAAACCTCGTTTCTGGTGCTTTCGGGTCTTACCTCCCCATCCAGGAAAAACGTAACATGATCGTAAACAAGGCCTGCTGTGTACCGTAGGGCCAGTCTATTGCTGCCGGGTAGGTTTCCCGAATACAAGGCACTCAACCGGTAATAGCGCGTGGGCGACACATCTATGCCACGACGCCCGTCGATAAGTGTTCCATTGTAGCTAATGTTCCTGTCAAACGTAGCGTTACCTCTCATAAAATACCTGTCGTAGGCAATTTCAAGGGTTCCATTTTTCTTGAAGCGTCTTTTTAAATGAAGCCGAAGTGCCGGGTAGTCGCTCATCCCTAAATCTCTCAATTTCATTTTATCACCCTGCACTTCCCACTCTCTTACCCTTACAAAGCCGTCAATTACAAATTCGTGGGTGTACTGTGCACCAATGCCGTAGCGCGGTTTATTTTCCTGGATCTGTTGACCAACCGCAGGGCCGACGCTAATTGCAACGAGGAAAAACATTTGGTACACGCTGCAAGCAAGGCAGCTCCGTTTCCGAAAAAAAGATGCTGACGACTTCTGGCCTGTAGTCACAGTGTTTTCAAAAAAACCGGGTAGGGGAACCATAATTTAATGATTTATTGCCTCTTTGCTTTTAGTAGCCTTAATCACAACAAAAGAGCCCTCGCCGTACCCTTCTTTGGAGGGCTGCAACTCTTTTATTTCGTCCAGTGAGCCAAAAAGTGTTTGCGAAACTGCGTGGTGTTTAAATCCGGCCTTGGTAAGCTCTTGTATTACCTTTGGCACCGAATAGAAGGTTGCGTTCCGGTAGAACGTGCTGTGTGGCTTATGCTGTTCGTATTGCAACCCTATGTAACTTTCTTTATCGATGAATCCTACCACGAGCGAGCCGTCTTTTTTCAAAACCCTGTGGGCCTCAACAAACGGGACGTGCAGATTGTCGAAATAGCAGATACAGAAGTTCATCAGTACAAAGTCGAACCGGTGATCGCCGTAGGGCAGGCTTTCCGCCACGCCGTCCATTACGTCAAGGCCTCTGTCCACGGCCACTAACCTCATTTTATGCGAAGGCTCCACGCCTTCTTTTATACCCAGGGCCTGCGAAAACCGCCCCGTTCCCATACCTACCTCAATGCCGTTGAGCTTCTCGCCCTCGGGCAACATTTCGCGCAGAGCTTCCACCTCCGATTTGTACACCCACGGATATTGGTCGTACCAGGCCTCATACTCAGCAACATGATCATCGAAAGAAAATTTAGTTTTCATAAGTGCAGTGTATTGCTTCATTTTCTTTCCTAATTAAGCAAAAAGGGTCTTTCTGTGCTGTGACGAGCGTCATCCGCACGATGGATAGTCGTCATTTTCCGGCACTGCAGCAATTGATTAACTCGCTTACATGACTTCCTTGCCAACATCAGTTCAAGATATTACCTCGCTTAGCGCCAATGCCCGCCAGGTATTGAAGAGCCGATACCTCAAACAAAACGACAAAGGCGTGCTGGTGGAAACCCCCCGCCAGATGTTCCGCAGGGTAGCAAAAGCCATAGCGGCGGCCGAGCTAAAATGGTCGTCGGTGGAAAAGGCCGAAAAGTGGGAAGCCATTTTTTTTGAAATGATGACGGAGTTTCGATTTCTGCCGAATTCGCCCACACTCATGAATGCCGGCCTCACCGAAGGTCAGCTGAGCGCCTGCTTTGTGTTGCCCGTGGAGAATCACCTCGAGGATATATTTGAAACGCTCAAGCTAACTGCGCTTGTTCACCAGAGCGGAGGTGGCACGGGGTTCAACTTCAGCCGGTTGCTGCCAAAAAACAGTCCTTTAACACGCCGGCAGGGCATTGCCTCTGGTCCGGTGTCTTTCATGAACATATTTAATGTGGCTACCGAGCATGTGAAGCAGGGAGGAAAAAGAAGAGGTGCCAACATGGGAATTTTGAACGTCGATCACCCGGATATAGTGGAATTTGTGGAAAGCAAAAGGCGGGAGGGTGAATTGAAAAACTTTAATATTTCTGTAGGCGTTACCGATAGCTTTATGCTGGCAGCAGGCAAGAACGAGAAGTGGCCGCTAATCCATCCCGTCACCGGCGAAGTTACAGATACGGTGAGCGCCGGAGGGCTGTGGGACCACATCATTAGCAGCGCATGGGAAAGCGGCGATCCCGGGCTGATCTTCATCGATCATGTGAACACCCAAAATCCCACGCCGCTTTTAGGTAGCATCAATGCCACCAATCCATGTGGAGAGGTGCCCCTGCTACCCTATGAGTCGTGCAACCTGGGGTCTGTTAATCTTTCCCGCTTCATTAGCTATACGGCTGGTGAGGCCGCACTAGACTGGCACAGTCTCCACCAGACGGTGGCGGCGGCCGTGCGTTTTCTCGACAATGTAATTGAGGTGAATCACTACATCGTTCCGGAGATAAAAGAGATAACCGAAGGGAACCGAAAGATCGGACTGGGCGTGATGGGCTGGGCTGAGTTGCTAAGCCTGCTCGAAATACCCTATGCTTCTGTTGAAGCGATACGGCTGGGCGAACAAATTATGGCATTTATTTCGGAGAAAAGTCTGGAAACCTCGCTGCAGCTAGCAAAGGAGAGAGGGCCTTTTAAAAATTGGCAGAAGAGTACATATTATCCACAGTTGCGCCTAAGAAATGCCACACGCACCAGCATAGCCCCTACCGGCACCATTTCCATTATTGCCGACACCTCCGCTTCAATCGAGCCTTTTTTTGCCCTCGCCTACCAGCGGAAGCATGTACTGAAAAACGAAACCCTGCAGGAAGTAAATAAGAGCCTGCTCCGTTACCTGTCAGTTCACCAGCTTAACACCGCCGATGTAATCGCGGAAGTGTTGCGCACTGGCACCCTTACAAACGCTTCCGGCGTGCCCGCGGAAGTAAAAAGGTTATTTGAAACAGCGCTGGAAATTGCACCCGAATGGCACCTGAAGCACCAGGCGGCATTTCAGAAATTTACCGACAACGCGGTATCCAAAACCATCAACCTGCCGGAGGGGGCAACACCCGCCGACATAGATTGGATATACAGACAGGCCTGGCAGCAAAAGCTGAAAGGGATTACGGTTTTTCGTAACAATTCACGCAAAAGTCAGGTGTTGCACCGGGGCGTGGGCGGTGAGGCCAGCGCCTGCAAAGTGTGTGTAGAATAATCTAGTGGACAGAGCTGATGCTAAGTTCGCGGTTGGCGCCCCTCCCTTTTACAATTCTGTCTTTGTACAAATCGTCTTGATGTTTTGGTTTATGGGTAGGTTTTATCGGGAACTCTCTCAAAATTCGGTCAATAGCAGGATGCACATCGTATTGTATGTAATGCGGATCGTAAATGTTGCCTTCTGCACTGCCTGTCCACACCAGCCGTTGCAGTTTCCTGTCGTACATATTTAACGTGATAGTGCCTTTCATGTAGGTCCGGGTGTAGGTTGTTACTTCGTCCCAGTGGGGGGTGTACGTCCAGCCGTACCAACCATACCAGGTATAATACCGGTAGTGAGGGTAATAGTAAGGAAAATAATAAGGGTTGTAGAAGTAGTATCCTGAATAATAGGGGTAGGTATGGTAAGTTACAATACGTTCTTTCTTCTCATTCAGCAGCACCAGATCGAGCACCAGGTCGGGCGAATCTATGTCAACAAGAAACCCACGTTGTGTTAATGAATGTGTGATGTAGTTTTTGGCATTGTTGCGCACGATATCGTTGTCGTACGGTGTGTTTTGCTGCTCACGGCTGGCTGCGCTGTCGGGAGCCCACGCGAAAGTAGAATATTGACTGAAATCTATACTCCTGTCGTAATTGGTATAGATGTTTTGATAAGTGCTGCAAGCCGTTAACAATAGGAATATAGCAAGCATTGCAGGTAGTTTGTTGAGAAAGGCCATGATTCCAAAGTTTAATTCATCGGCCAATTTCGATTGAATACACGGGGTTTAAAATGACCGCCCTCTTCACATTTGATGATGTGCATCACATCCCCAGGAAAGCATTCCGCATCAATGATCAAAGTATTTGCTATCGCCCACCCCCATCATTTCAGGGAAGCGACCCCTCCTGTTAGGTTTACGGTAACAACACAAAATAGTACAGATATGGAAACATTAGTGAAATACGAGGTTAAGCAGATGAAGTGGCCTGCAAAAACCTTTATTACCAGGAGAGCCACCAAACCATTCGATCAGTTGCCCGCCTTTTTCGGTGAGAGCTATGGCGAAATCTACGGGGCACTTCAGAAAAGCGGTACACCTCCCCACGACATGCCTTGTGCTTTTTACTATTCTATTGACGAAGCAAAAAAGGAAACCGATTTCGCAGCAGCCGTGCCCGTACAGGGAGAGGTTCCGGCTATAAAAGGATACGAGCGAGTGACACTGCCCGCAACAGACGTAATCACCACCACACATTATGGCTCATACGAAAGCATGGGGCCTGCCTATGAGGCGCTTGAAAAATACCTGGCGAGCCATTCGCTGAAAAGGACCCTGATAATGGAAGAGTATTTCTCGGACCCGGAGAAAGAGAAAGACCCGGCCAACTGGAAGACCAAGATCTATTTTTTGGTTGAAAAGCAATAACTGTCGGCCCGGGGCCGGCATTGGCAACGAAAAACCTCCCACCAGAGATTGCCCCGGGCCAGGCGGTATCAATCCGGGCCGAAGCTAACCGTATGGGTAAGTTCCGGCCCGGGTTGGACGCATGAGCAATGTCATTAAAACCCGCGGGATTCATCATAGGGGCTGCATGCTCCCGCGCTTAACTTGAAGTATGCAACATGCAAGTACATCCGCGGTTGTAAACGGCACGGCCAACATGGTCGACTACGACACAACTCACCGGCTTTTTAGCTGGGAAGCTGAACGGAGCCATCTGGCCGGACTTCCTGACGGGGCGGGATTAAACATTGCACATGAGGCGGTGGATAGGCATGCCACCGGCGAATTAAAGAATAGCGTGGCCATTCGCTGGATACGGAAAGATGGTGCCGTTAAGGATTTCACCTACCACAGTCTGTACAAGCTTTCCAACCGGTTTGCAAATGTGCTTACCGAACTGGGAATTAAAAAAGGAGCAACTGTTTTTACCCTGGCGGGCCGGATTCCCGAGTTGTACGTATCTGCACTGGGGACTCTGAAAACCGGGGCGGTGTTTTGCCCATTGTTTTCAGTGTTTGGTCCTGAGCCGATTTTTCAGCGGTTATCGCGTGGAGAAGCTAAAATACTCGTAACAACCACGGAGCTGTTTGCGAGCAAAATTCAGCAGTTGCTGGAACGCCTGCCGTCGCTCGAATACGTGCTTTTAACTAATGCCGACAGTCATATCGACAATAAGGTACTTTCGCTCCCACTGTTAATGGAGAGAGCTTCTGATGACTTTACTAGGGGGGGGGCGCCCCCCCCCCCCCCCCCCCCCCCCCACCCGAGAGAATGAGGGAGAGGGGGGGGCAGAGAGCACGCGGGGCCGGGGGGGAAG
>CBFGTI010000187.1:0-10704 GCA_965651695.1 uncultured Imperialibacter sp.
CCGACTGGATGGTATCGCTGATGAAGGAAGTGAACAATCCGTCGTTTGGCACTTATCCCGACTGGAGAAGACCAAGCCCCGAATTCGACAACTTCGACTACCTGAAGAAGACGCTGCCCTACGCCGGCGGCATGTCGTACCGCAACCAACCAACCGAAGAACTCACGGCCAAAATGATCAAACTAAGCAAAGACGGCGGCTACAAGGGTTGGTATGGCATTGAATCGAGCGGCAGGGAAGAGATAAAGCAAGGTATTTCCCTGCTCAACAAATATCTTTTCACATGATTAAAGCCAGGGCTGGTGACCAGGTATGCCAGCCTTGATTTCATACTTTGCCGCTCTGGCTAGCCGCGGCTGTTAAACAACCGGGGGAAAATAGCCGGCACCCGTTTGCGATAATCTTCGTACTGCTGCCCGTACTTTTTAATCAGCTTTTTCTCTTCAAGCTTTATGCCTATGGGCAAATAAAGGAATACCCAGCAGGCGGTTGCTACGTTGTAGCCTTTGGGTATGAAGAGTACAAAACCAACCACCAGAAGGATGGTTCCTGCATAAATTGGATGCCTGATTTTAGAAAGAATACCAGCATCTTTGAAGGCTTCCTGTTGGTCGTTTTTCAGGCCGACAAACTCTTTTAGACCATAGTGCCTGAAGCTCATTTTGATAACTATAACACCATAAGCCGCAAAAACGAGTGCCAGAAAATCGGTAACTGCATTCTTCGGAAACACAAAAGCTGATTCGGCTGTGGCTAAAAAAAGGAAAATCGGCACCAGAAGCACAGTGGCCAGAACACTGTAAGCGAGGCGATACCACTTCGGATAGCCCAGCAATTGTTTGGCCTGTTCGGAAGCCAGCAAGCTGTGCAGGAAAAAGTATGCTGCCCAGCCTGCGCTTATCAAAATATATCCATTCATAAAATCTCCCTTCTGCCAGCATCTTAGTAATATTACGCCGGGTTTCCAACCCCCTTTGTTACATTAACCAACAATGTTGTTTAGTTGCGCCAACAGCCGTGTTTGCAGGAAGCAGGCAAGCTATTGATGGTTCTAAGCGACATGCATTAATCGTTTTTTTATAATGGAGAAAATTAAGATTGGAATTTTAAAAGAAGGCAAAGTACCGGTGGACAAAAGAGTGCCCATAACCCCCGACCAGGCCGTTGAAATTCAAAATCGCTACCCGAATGCAGAAGTGTATGTGCAAAAAAGCAACATCAGGTGTTTTCCTGACGCAGAGTATGAGGAGCGGGGCCTGAAGCTGGTGGATTCACTCGACATGTGCGACATACTTTTTGGCGTGAAGGAAGTTCCCATCCCCATGCTTCTTAATAAAAAAACCTACTTCTTTTTTTCCCACACCATCAAAAAGCAGGAATACAACCGGAAGCTGCTCAGGGCCATTCTCGATAAAGAGATTACGCTGGTAGACTACGAAACACTGACCGACAGCGACGGACAACGCATTATTGCATTCGGTAGGTGGGCCGGTATAGTGGGGGCCTATAACGGCATTTGGACCTACGGAAAACGATACAATGCGTTTCAGTTACGCCGGGCCAAAGATTGCTTCGATCTGCAAGACCTGAAAACCGAGTTTAGCAAAGTAAAGCTTCCACCCATTAAGATTGCGCTCACCGGCGGCGGGCGGGTGGCCAAAGGCGCCATGGAAGTGCTTGTTGGTATGAACATACGGAAGGTAACTCCGGCTGCTTTTCTTTCACAGACTTTCGATTACCCCGTTTTTACCCAGCTCAATTCCCGCGACTATAACGTGCACAAAGAGGGGAGAGAATTCAACAGGGGCGAGTTTTATGCCAGTCCGCAAAACTTTGAGTCGGATTTCCTCAAGTTTGCCAGGGAAGCCGACATCCTTTTGGCAGCGGCGTACTGGCACCCTGACGCACCGGTGCTCTTCACCCGCGAGGAAGCAACAAAAAACGATTTCAATATTCACATTGTGGCCGATATTACCTGCGACATCGACGGGTCGATTCCCTCTACCAAAAGGCCTTGCACGATCGACGATCCCGTGTACGACTACGATGCCACGCAGGACAAAATTTTGCCCGCTTTTAACGAAGAAGGCAACATCACGGTAATGGCCATTGATAACCTGCCCTGCGAGTTGCCCCGGGATGCCTCGCAGGATTTTGGTAACATGCTGCTCGAAAATGTATTGCCCAATTTACTGGGAAATGACAGCCAGGGAATAATAAAACGGGCAACCATCGTTGAAAAGGGAGATTTAACGGAGCGATACCAATACCTTAGAGACTACGCGGAAGCAAAATGACAAAAATACTTGTAACAGGGGCAAACGGGCAGCTAGGGTCCGAACTACAGTTGCTTGCGGCCAACCATCCCGGGTTGGCTTTCACATTTACCGACGTGGCTGAGCTGGACATTACTAACAAAGAGGATGTGATAAGCTTTTTCCGCCAACACAATTTCAACTATTGCATCAATTGTGCTGCTTACACTGCGGTAGACAGGGCGGAGGAAGACCGGGCGTTGTGCGACAAGATAAACGTTGTGGGCAGCGAAAACCTCGCAGAAGGTTGTAAAAGCGTGGGCGCGGCGTTGTTCCAAATCTCCACCGACTTTGTGTTTGATGGCAATGCCTCGCGGCCACTCACCGAAGAAAATGAAACGCTGCCTGTAAACTATTACGGCTTATCTAAACTCAACGGCGAGTTGGCGGTTCAAAAAGTATTTTCCGATTACTTCATCATCCGCACCTCATGGCTGTATTCTACTTTCGGTGGCAATTTTGTAAAAACGATGCTCAGGCTGGCCGAAACCCGTAAGGAGCTCGGGGTTATAGCTGACCAAATTGGCACGCCTACCTATGCGCGTGATTTAGCCCGGGCTATAATAAAAGTGGTGGAAAGCGGTAGCCGGCAATATGGCGTCTATCACTACAGCAACGAGGGAGTTGCCTCGTGGTACGATTTTACCTCCGCCATTTTTGAGTACAAGGGCATTCAAATAACTGTAAATCCTATTCGCACGGAGCAATATCCTACTCCGGCAAAACGGCCGCACTACAGTGTAATGGATAAGCAGAAAATCAGGGATACGTTTGACTTGAAAATACCGCATTGGAGAACAAGCTTGCAGGAATGCCTGAAATTGCTTTAGAAAGCACGGGCCACCCGGTTTGATTACCCATGACTTTCTCTTGGCCGATTGTTGGCTACCAAACAAGGGCGGCGGCCAAATACCGGCAACCGCACTTGAGGTTTAACTACTTAAGCATCGGAAACAGCTGCCTGATCTCCTCGTCAGAAGGCTGCCTGCCATACTCGCATATTTCGAATACTTCGGCATTGGTAACCGTGCCTGCTTTTTCCTTACCATACCATTTTTCCAGCGATGCTTTTACGGCAGGCGAAGGTGTTCGCACCGATCTCTTTGTCAGCCATTGCTTCCGCTCTTCTGCGCCGGCGGGCACATCCTGTGCGTAACCGCCAATCCAGGGCAGCCACTCGTAAAACTGCGACACGTGTGCATCGAGCGCATGGCCTTTTTGTTCGGTTACTGCCGAAATGTCCACTGCAACGTCAGGCCTAAACGGATTGGGCCGCTGAAAGTGGTCGTAGCCATACAGGAAAACGGGGTTCTTTTTGAGTGGCGGTACATCGGCCGCAATGTTGGGCACCGCCACCATGTAGGCGGCGTCCTGCACCAGCACGCCCGTATAGCGGTGGTCGGGGTGGTAGTCGTTGGGGCGGGGGGCTATAACGACATCGGCATTCCATTTTCTTATTTCCCTTATCACCTGCAATCGTACCTCCAGGCTTGGCACCAGCTCGCCATCGTGGTTGGGCAGCACCACGTATTCCGCAATGCCAAAGCGGCGGCCAGCCTCTTCAGCTTCAGCCTTTCTGATAACTGCCAAAGTTCCGCCACCTTTCTCATGATGGCCGGCATCGCCATTGGTAACCGACACAAACTTAACCTGGTGGCCCATTTTGGCGAAGAGAATGGCCGTGCCGCCTGCATCCTGGTCGCAGTCGTCGGGGTGAGCGCCAATAACGATAATGCGAAGGGGGGTGGTTTGCGCAGAGATAAGAAGTGGTGCCAACAGCAGCAGCAGCAGAAGTCTGAGTTTTTTCATAGTAGGTATTTTTGAGAATAGACTAATCAATGTCCTTTAGTTAGAGGTATATAATCCGCGCCCTGCCCTCTCCGAAGAGGGACAATCGGCCTAACTAAACGACATTGAGACGAATATAGAAATTAGCAGGTCTACTAGCCAGCAATCTTTGACGAAGAGCTTCTTCCAGGCCTGGCAGCCGCACCAACATTTCGCAAAAAGAGGTTAATTCTGCGGCAACACCAAGGCACCCGACTGCCGGATGATGAGCAGTGTAAGGGTATTGAGCACATCGGCCAAAACGAGCTGTGTTTTATTCAGCAGATCGTCCAGCTCGGGTGGCCTATTATCAATCTGCTTAATTTCAGCCTCGGCAATTGGCAGCCATTCTCCAATTGTCATTATCTCCTCGTCGAAATAGTCGAGCTTTTCCTGCCCGGGTTTCTCCTTACTTTCGTAGGCCTCTTTCACCTCAATCACCAGTGGTGTCATCTTTTTTACGATTTTATGAATGTGCATGTCGTTGTAGGTCATTTCCTTTCTAGTTTTTATGATACAACTTCTTTTGATCCTATCGATTGAATGAATTTTTGCAGCACCGACAGCCCGGCGAGGAAAGCAGGTATGGCCCCAATAATTGCGTTGAAGCTGCCTCGCTGGGTTATGAATACGAAAAGCGAAAGCGTGAACAGCAAGATCAGCAGCGGCGTGCGCAGACGGCTCCAGCTGCCTGAACGCTGAGCATAATCTTCAATTTCTCTCGCCTCGTCACCGGAAATAGAGGTCATTACAAAGTTTCTGAAGCTTTGGTTCATCAGCCGTAGCACGGTGCCGTCGTTTACCACCAGTCCCCGGGCCAGCAGCTCGTTGATCACCTTTACACTTTTCGGATTTACGAGGTTGTCCTGGGCAAGATCGAAAAGAACAAATTTCTCGTCGGTAGTACACTGCCTCCACAGCGACTTATAATAGAGCTCGCACAGGCTTTGTACCTGCAGAATGATGTCTTCGCGAAGCGAATCTTGCTTACCGTTGGTCTCCAGGGTTTCTACCCATTTTGCCAGCGAGGGGTAAAGTTGATGCAGGAAATGACCGTGGTAGCACTCGTCGTACAGGAGCCCCAGACTGACGCCGACGGGCCGCTCGTGCCCGGGTTGGGGCAGGGGAAAATAGGTGAGGTAAAATCTGCCAAATACCGCCGACCACCGCTCTATCAATGCCTTCTGCTCTTCCGGGTCGTAGTTCTCAAGGTACTTTAGCGGAGATATGGCCGAAGACACCACTATCTTTTTGGGGTTTAACAAAAGCAGTTTTTCCAGAAACTCGAGGGTATGCGTTTTCTGCTCAGGGTCTGCCAGGTCGTACTCCAGTTCGTCGATCACAAATACAGCCTCGGCACCTGCAACCGCCTCGAACTTTTCCTTTGACGTATCGGCCGAAACCACCTCCGACACCCTTACGATTGTGGCTTTCTGCTTCAGCTTTTTGCAGATCTCTTCCAGAAAAGCGCCTTTACCTGAGCCCGGAAGTCCCACGAGCAAAATATATGGGTGCCGGGTGTCGGTAATTAACGCACGAATCTGCTGGCGGCTAAGCGGACGATGACCCAGTGTTTGCAAAAGGAACACCCGGCGCGCCACATGCAGTATTACAAGAAACAGCACCACACCCAGCAACAGATTAACGGCCCAAAACATCCATGCTTCCGGGTTTGCCTTTCCAGCCACCACGAGCTGCGGATATTCGTAACGAAACAACCGGGAGTGCACCCTTGTTAGCTGCCCGTTGGGCTTCCGTACGTGCAGCGCCAGCCGGTCGCCTTCCTCACGCCATTGGGTATCGCTGCCGGGGTTGTCAAGCTCTTCTAATTGAGCACTTACCAGTACGTATTCGTCAAAAAGTGGACGCAACTCGCCCAAAATCCGGTTCATCCACACCTTCAAGTTCTCTTTATCCTCGTCTGTGCCGTAAGCATCGCTGTACTGTTCCACGGTGGTATCATAAAAGAATGAGGTAAAAACAGTGGTGGTGGTCTCATTTCCCATTAGCTGGTTGGCGATGTCGAGCTGGCGGTATTTAAGCGAAAGCTTTTGTTCTTCGGTAAAGGTGTATTCGTACACCTTCATGGTGGGTAAAATGCCGATAATTACCAGCCAAAGCCAAACAAATGCTGTGTACGTGTACTGATAGCTGGCGTCGACCTTCCATTTGCCGGCGATCCGTTCCGACAGCACGAATGCCGTTATAACCACTGCCTGGAAAACAAAGATGTTGAGGGGCCCCTCGCCTACCAGCACTGCTACTCCATTAAGTGCCAAAATGAAGAATCCGGGCACCACCAAAACTCTTCCTGCATTAGCGCTCAATTTACTTCTCCAGTAAATATCTTTTGCCTTCAGGTTACCCGCCAGAAAAGCATACACCGACGCAAGCAAAAAAATAAAGGAGTTCATAAACGGCCTTTCGAGGTCGTGAAAGATGAGCAGCAAAGCAATGATGACTAAGTAAACAAATACGGTCTGCAGATACCGGCCGGCCGCACCGGGCACCGGCCTCAGCCAGTGATAGGAGAAATCTCCGGCTTTTACCCTCGATGCCCTGGAAATCATGATCCTGTGAAGGACAAAAAGCACTACGTTGAATATAGAGAGCGCCAGCAGTATGGTGAAGGTGTAGATCAGCACCTGGGTATTGGCGGACCGGAAATAGCTGCTTTCGAGCAGGGTTATTACCATGTAGTCGGTATTATGTAATGGCGCCAGGTAAGCCTTGTAGCTTTTTCCCCTGTAGGTAACGCTCAAATCTCCCGATCCCCGTACGTTTAGCAGTGCACGCAGGGTTTTGTTGTCGTTGCTTTCCTCGAGAAAGTTTTCCTGCAATATCCGCCGGCTGTCTTGGTGGAACAGGGTAGTGCCGTCGGTGTTTAAAATGGCGTAACTAAAGCCCCTTGGAACAACGCTGCCCTGCTGCGGCGCCAGGGGAAAGGAAACCGCCGCCACCACCAGCTTTTTGCCATCCACGGTTTTGTCTACCGGTATACTCACCACTCCTTCGCTTTCGCCCGAGTTCCACGACAGCACCGTCTCAAAAAAGTAAGGCTGACTGAGCGTATCGGCCAGCGGCATTCGCCATCTGCTCTCGTCGGCAATCCGCCGAAAGTAAGCCCGCTGCCCTACATTTATTTTAGGAGAAGCTACGGCATGGGTACTCCATTTGTAACGCTGCATACCGGTAGAGTCCATCCAAAAGAGGTGATTGTAGGGCAGGTTGTTTTTTTGCTGAGATACTGCCGCTCTGTCACCGGCCAGCACATCAGTACCTTGCTGAATAATGTTAATTGCGTTCCTTATTTCTCCGTTGAAGCTGTCTGATACTTTGCGGTTGAGCTCAGCCAACTGCGATACGATACGGGTTTTTTCCGGGCCGAAGTAGCTGTAGGCATTCACCAGGCCGAGTGTTACCAGCGAGCTCCCCAGTATGAGAAAAATGCCTATCAAAATAGCATCTTTCCTGTCGAGTTGCTCCCGCGGACTCAAAAGCTGAAGTTTAAGAAAAGGCAGGCTTAGGCTGATACCGATGATTACGAAGCTGAGAATGACAATAGTAAGGGGTGAAATGTTTAGCTTTTCCCGCTGAAATGTCACCCTGTCTACTATACCGATGTAGTACGTCTTGGCATCGCTGCCTTCGCCCTCACCATTTTCAGAATATCCAAATTTTTGGGTTTTATAAAGGTTTCCCGGTACTACAAACAACCACTTTTCTGCTCCGCCTATTTTAGCCGGAAACCGCTTGTGGGTATAAATCGACTGGCCAATACTGCTAAGCGAATCCGTTTTGCCGTCACCCAGAATTTCTACTGCTCCGCCATTGTGCTGGTACACCACTTCATTGCCCCTCACAACCAAAAAGTTTTCAAAGTCCTGGTTGGCAAGCGACTGCTGCAGGTAATCGCGCAAGTCGCCAAACACTGCCACCTGGTAGTGAGTGCCGGCCACGGTAATGTACAGTGTAAATTGAATTTGCTCCTTCGCGAAGTAGGTATGAAAACTGAGTGTATACCGGCCTTCCCATAGCCAGTCCCAGTTTGCCAGGGCCGTTACCTGCCCCACGGCCAATGAGCCCAGCGCCTGGCGCTTCTGCATTTCGTGGCTTACATTTTCCGGGGTACGGGCTGCTTGCGGCAGATCGCTCAGAATCTCTTTCAGGTTGTTGTACAGAAACCGGGCGGTGTTTTGCTCTTTGCGGCTCAGGTTTTCGGAAATGCGGTCGAGCGTGCGGAAGTGCCGCTCCACCAGGCGCTGCTCGTTGGCCGGCATGTGCACGAAAAAGTAATAGGCGACCCCTCCGGCAATGAGTAGCAACGTGAAAAACAGTATGGTGTTGATCCGGAGCGAGGGCGTTAATTTTTTAAGGAGTGGCATGGGAGGTTGGTTGGGGTAGCGGTTTAAAAAATTCGGTAAAAAATGCAACAGGCTTATTGCTTTGCAATTGCATTTCCTGTGCAAGCTCTCGGGTTGTACCCACTAATTTATCTGAAGAAACGAACAAAACGAAACTCAGCATCTGCCGCATAACAAGTGTCTATACTACGTTTAGTCTTCGGCTTTATAATATTAGGAGCAAAGTATTAGGTTTACTTCTACAAAGAATCACTGGTTTTAGGTATTTTTCGGCCAGCCGTGCTTTCAATTCGGCCGGGTATTAACCGTTGCTTGCCCCTCTCGATTAATAAACTGACAAATCGAAAAAACCGCTTCTCCTTTCTTTTCACCGCAATCAGTTTGATCTCACTGGCAGACGTACTTATTTAGCACTCTTTATTTTGACTTAAACACTTTATGAGAAAGAAAATAGTAGCAGGCAACTGGAAAATGAACAAAACCCTTGAAGAAGGGCACCAATTGGCTTCCGAGGTAGTAAACATGGTGAAAGACGAAGTAACCAGCCAGGTAGAGGTGGTGCTTTGCACTCCCTACATTCACCTTACCTCGGTGGGCAAGTTACTTTCGGGCAACAAAAAGGTATTGCTGGGCGCACAAAACTGCAGCGAGCATGCTTCGGGTGCATACACCGGCGAGGTTTCCGTAGCCATGCTTAAATCGGCTGGCGCACAGTTTGTAATTATCGGGCACAGCGAGCGCCGTGAGTTTTTTGGAGAAACCGACAAGCTGTTTGCCAGGAAAATAGATGCCGCTTTGGGTGCCGGTCTTACACCTATTTACTGCTGCGGCGAAAAGCTGGAAGTGAGAGAAGCAAATACGCACGTGGCGCTGGTAAAAGAGCAAGTTTCTACCGCGCTTTTCCACCTTTCGGCCGCTGATCTCAAAAAAGTAGTAATCGCCTACGAGCCGGTGTGGGCCATTGGTACAGGCAAAACGGCCAGCTCGGCACAAGCGCAAGAGATGCACAAAGAGATAAGAAGCCACCTTGCAACCAAATATGGCAAAGATGTTGCAGAGGAGATCACCATCCAGTACGGCGGAAGTGTGAAGCCCGATAATGCCGCTGAGATTTTCGCTCAGCCCGATGTAGACGGCGGCCTTATTGGTGGTGCTTCGCTTAAGTCGCGGGATTTTGTAGATATTGTAAAGGCAATGAAATAGTATGATGGTAGCTTCATTTTTTATCCTGCTTGCGGGGCTCTTTCCAGTGGAGAAGGAGGCAGCACCCTCGCAGGAATTTTGCGAGGTGTATGGCACCGTATACGTGGAGAAAGAGCGCTCACGGGCCGACTACCTCGTGTACCAGGAAAAAAATGAAGCTTTTGCCGACCTGCTGATCTACAAAGAAGCCAACCGGGCTTATGCCGACAGGGAAGGTATCTGGTATTTTACCGACAATAGGGGCATGGCCGACTTTACCGTGTATTACACCAAAGAAAGAGGCCAGGCACACTTTTCGCTGTTTTTCACCGATACCGAATCGTTCGCCGGTTG
Source organism: uncultured Imperialibacter sp. (assembly GCA_965651695.1). Classification (GTDB taxonomy): domain Bacteria; phylum Bacteroidota; class Bacteroidia; order Cytophagales; family Cyclobacteriaceae; genus Imperialibacter. The sequence goes on from CBFGTI010000187.1 coordinate 10,043, forward strand.
CAACTAGGGCGGCAAGGCGCAGCAGTAGACGCACTGGTTTTGGGCAGGCCGTTTTTCCAGCTCCCTTTCAAAATATTACCTTTTCAAGCGACAAACGATGGATTTTATCGAGCTTCATATTAAAGCTTCCACTGAGTTGACCGACATGCTGATCGCGGAGCTGGGGGAGGTTGGCTTCAACACCTTTATGGAAACTCCCGATGGATTTAACGCCTACACAGAGACAGACCAGTACAAAGAAGAAGAAGTAAAGGCAGTGATAGAAAGATATGCTGCCGTTGGTCCGATTGAATTCAGCACTGTTGTAATACCCAAAGAAAACTGGAACGAGACCTGGGAAAGCAACTACCACCCCATTGAAATCCCCGGCAAATGCCGGGTGCGGGCTTCATTTCATCAACCCGACGACCGTTACCCGCTCGAAGTTGTCATTAACCCCAAGATGTCGTTTGGCACAGGCCACCACGCCACCACTTATTTGATGATGGATTTTTTACTGGAGAAAAGCTGGAACGGCAAGACAGTGGTAGACCTTGGCACGGGCACGGGCATACTGGCCATAGTGGCACAAAAGCTGGGAGCGGCTATAGTAGACGCCACCGATGTAGACGAATGGTGCATTGAAAACAGCAGGGAAAACTTCGATCTCAACGGTTGCGGGC
>CBFGTI010000188.1:0-10625 GCA_965651695.1 uncultured Imperialibacter sp.
GTTATTTCGAGGTGAGGCGGTATAATAGCACTGCAGCTCTTTTTGCCTGCATTGGCAACACTTTCAGGTCGCCGGTTTCATTTACTGTATGGTCGTTGGCGCCGCCCATGCCCAGGCCATCCAGCCCCATCTCAATGTAATCGGAAGTAAAGGAGATATCGGCAGCTCCGGCATTGCTCGGGTCCACAGGCTTCACTTCCATAAAGCCCAGGTCGGTGCTCACCTTGCTAAATTGCTTCAGCAGCTCATAGTTGCCTTCGGTAGGGGCGAAGGGAGGGTAGCCTTCGTCGAACGTAATGGTGGCCGATGTTTTGGGCAGGTGCCCGGCCACAATTTCTGTCATTGTTTGCTGGGTTCTTTTGAGCTGTTCGGGCGATATCGTGCGTATGTCGCCGGTTACCACCACGTCTTTGGCCACCACATTGCTCTTGCCGGTTGCCCTGCCACCGTCTACAGACTCATCGTATTCTACCAGTGTGCCTCCCAGTATCATTCCCGGGTTGAAGGTTAGGTATTCTTCGCCGGCAAGTGTTTCATAGAAGTCGTTCAGTATGCGGCTGGCCTCGTAAATTGCCCCCGCGCCAACCCTGTCTTTAAACACCTGCGAGGAGTGGGCCGCCTCACCGGTCACCGTCAGTTTCCAGCCGGAAGAGCTTCTGCGGGCCACATTGGCCGTGGCTGGGTTTCCATCACCGTTTTCAAAGCCCAGCGCTATGTCGGCCCATTTTGCTGCTTCAATTAAATCTCTTTTGGAAAGTGAAAGCGGATCGCCACTCAGCTCCTCATCGCCTGTCATCACCACGGTTATGTTCATATTCTTCAGCAAGCCGGCATCGTGTAGTGCCGACAAAGCCTGCAGTATTACCACATCGCCGCCTTTCATATCGGCAATGCCGGGGCCGGCAGCAGTGGAATCGTTGAGCAGCTTATATTTCTGAAACGGGCTTTCCAGCTCAAAAACCGTATCGAGGTGGCCAATGAGGAGGATCTTTTTACCTGTACCGCCTTTGGTTCTAGCAACAAGATGCCCGGCGCGGTTCCATTCGGCGCCGTCCTTCCACTCCACCTCCATTCCCAGTGCTTCAAACTTTGTCATCAGCACTTCGCCCACGGCCTTTACACCGGCAAAGTTCATGGTGCCGCTGTTAATGTTTACCAGCTCTTCCAGCAAGGCCAGGGCTTCATTGTTGTGAGCATCGATGTAAGCGGCTAGTTTTTTCTCCGTTTTGGAGATTTGGGAGAAGGCGGACAGGGCGACAATTTGAAGGGATAGAAGTAAAACAATAATTTTTTTCATCAGCTGTAGTGGTTTTGTGAGAGCAAGTATAATAAAATAATGCCTTCTCGTTTGTGGAAGCCCTTTCACAGCCTGTTGCTCATATCCCCATTTTTTCGCACCGGGCTTTACTCATACCTCCCGATCCGATGTCCTTATCTGGCTGGCCATAAGCATGTTTACCGCAAAATCACTTTACTGGTGCGGTTTTGGGGTTGGTTGCGTTGCCGGAGAAGGTATCTCCGGCTTTAAATATTGAAACTTAAAAGGAATAGATTATGGGAGCAGTAGCAGATAAATTGACTGGTAACTGGAATCAGGTAAAAGGCAAACTCAAGCAAAAATATGGGAACCTGACCGACGACGATTTGACCTACGCCGAGGGCAAAGAAGACGAATTGATCGGACGCATCCAGGAGAAAACCGGAGAAAGCAAGGAAAAAATCAAGAGCTACATAGATAGCCTTTAAAAACAAATTGCCCGGCATCGCTCGGAAAAGCCTGCCGGGCAGTTCTTTTACAATCGTACATCTTTTAGCTGATGTACTAAACCAAACGAAACTATGACAGAATTGAACAGGAAGAGAGTAGCAATACTTGCTACCGATGGATTTGAAGAGGTTGAGTTGTTCGATCCGAAAGATGCTCTGGAAAGAAGCGGAGCAAAGGTGGACATAATAGCACCGGAGTCGGGCAAAATAACCGCCTGGGACAAAGATAAATGGGGCCGGGAGTTGCAGGTTGACAGAACAATAGATGAGGCATCCCCACGCGATTACGATGCACTGATGCTGCCCGGTGGGGTGCTTAACCCCGACAAACTGAGGATGAATGAGCAGGCAGTGCGGTTTGTTCGCAGTTTTTTTGAGGAGCGCAAGCCCGTAGCTGCCATTTGCCACGGTCCGCAGCTATTGATAGAAGCCAACGTGGTGCAGGGCAGGCGAATGACTTCGTATCCATCCATAAAGAAAGACCTGATGAATGCAGGTGCGCAGTGGGTGGACGAAGAAGTAGTGGTAGACGAGGGCCTTGTTACGTCAAGGAGCCCGGAAGACCTCGACGCCTTCAATGAGAAGATGATTGAAGAAGTGATGGAGGGCAAGCACGAAGGACAACACGTATAACATTGAACAGGGGAAACTGCGGCTGACAAACAGCGGTGGTTTCCTCATTAAAACAGATAAAGATGCCTGCAGGAAAAACAGCAAAAATAAAAAATGAGGAACAGTACGAGGCCCTCAGAGACAAAGGCTATAGCAAGCAGAAGTCGGCCAGAATTGCCAATACACCGAATGCCGGTAAGAAGGGAGGCAAAAGCGAATCGTATGAAGACCGCAGCAAAGCCGAGCTCTACAACAAGGCAAAAGAAGTGGGTATTGAGGGGAGAAGCAGCATGAGCAAAAATGAGCTTATTGAAGCGTTGCGTAATAATTAGCCCCTTCAGAGGCCATGAGTGACCGTGCTGCAAGTTATGGGCCTGACTGGGCGTATTGGTGAGGGCTATACGAGGTTTTTTAGCTCTCTGATATTGAATGGCTTGGACAGATAGCCGTCAGCACCTGATCGCTCGGCCGCTTCGGCAATGTCGGTCGAGGCTGACAGCAGGATTACCTTAATATCTTTCGTCTCTTCATCCGTTTTAAGCTTAGATGTGGCAGCTTCGCCGCCCATTTCGGGCACCCACAAATCCATTAAAATGAGGTCAGGATATTTGTCAGTAAAAGTCTCCCAAACACTCTCACAATTGTTAACGACCCTTACCTCATGGCCCTCTTTTTCAAACAGAAGCGTAATTAATTCTACTATGTCCGGATCATCGTCGCAGATGAGAATGTTTTTTTTCATGTATCTTATTTAATCTTAAACGGCCAGTCGCAAAGAAATCTTACACCAATCCGACCGCAAGTCCATTAATGTAAAACCAAGGAGCGGCCCGGTGCGAAAGGTTTCATTTAATTTAGGCAAGATAAAGAGAAATAAAAAACCGAGCCTCTCCCCAGCTCACTTTCCACCCAAATTTTTCCGCCCTGCCTTTTTATTATCTCCGCAGAAATGTACAATCCCAGCCCCAGGCCGCCACTTTTGTATTGTAAATTGTTGACCCTGTAGAAACGATCAAAAATCCGATTTAATTCAGTGGAGGATATTCCGGTGCCAAAATCCTGTACGCTCACGGTAACATTGCCTCCTTCAATACTTGTGTTTATCACCACTTTATCGGCCTTTGGAGAGTACTTGGTGGCGTTGGATATTAGATTAATAATCACCTGCTCCAGCCTGTTGCGGTCGCCCAGCACCCGGCACTTGCTAGCACCTGTGCGGATGAGACGATGCCTGGCTGCGATAAACTGCATGGAGCTTACTACCTCGTCAACCAATTGGGCCAGGTCGAACTCTTCGTAATTGAACTCCATCTTCCCCGCTTCAATTTTAGTCACATCCAGCAGGTCGTTGATGAGATTGCTCAATTTGTCAATCTGTATATCAACCTTGCTTAAGTGGTGGGCCGATTCCGTCTCCCCCTTGCGGCTGAATTCCTCCTCCAGCATCTGTATATACCCCTTCATGCTAGTAACGGGCGTTTTCAACTCGTGTGAAACAATTCCCATAAAATCATCTTTCTGCTGTTCCAGCATCTTTCGCTCAGTTACGTCCATGGCAATACCATGCATTCTCAAGGGATAGTTGTGTTCATCAAAAATAACCTTTCCCTTTATTTTAACCCAGTGGGCCGTTTTGTCGGGCCAAATTACTCTTGCTTCGTAGGAGAGGTTTCCGGTTTCCCATGCCTCATCCATTGCTTTTTTCCTGATGTGCTCGTCGTCGGGATGTATTCTTTCCCTGAAAACCTGCGACGAAACATTCGAGTTCATCAAGCCGAACAGTTTGGCCATCCTTTCGGTATAAATGAACTCTCCTGAAACGAGGTTCAAGTCGAAAGTGCCCATTTCTGCTGCTTCGATCGCCAGCTTTTGCCTTGCCTCACTTTCTTCAATTTTTTTGCGTGCCAACACCAGTTCCGTTATGTCGTTGGCCAGCATCATTACGGATATTACTGCGCCGTCAAAATTTCTAATCGGCTCCAGGGCAAAGCTCACGTAGGTTTCGGTAAGTGTGCCGCCACGTTGCAGGTTTATCAGCAGTTCGTTGGTGTAAAATCCTCTGCCCGTAGCAAAAGCCTGGCTCAGCAAGGGCTCAATGCCCTGATGGTGCAGCTCTGGCATGGCTTCAAGCAGCGGCTTGTTCAGTACCTCTTCTGCCGTATGGCCCCAAAACTCAAGTGCTTTGTCGTTGGCCACTTCTATCACAAACGACGGCCCCCGGTAAATGGCCATGGCCACTGGAGCCTGCCTTATAATATTCCGCAGTTGCCTGTCATATTCTTCAATTTTTTTGCGGCTGTTCACAAGTTCGGTCACCTCATCGGCCAGCACCATGATGCCCGATATTGTACCGTCTTCTTCCCTCAGCGGCTCGTAAACGAATTTTACGTAAATAACCTCCTCCTGCATCCCATTTCTCTTGATAAGCAGCGGAAGCTCCTGAGCGGCAAACCGGTGGCCTCTGGCATATATTCTGCCCAGCAGCTCTTCAAAACCTTGCCCCTTTAGCTCGGGCATCGCTTCAAACACGGGCCTGCGCAGTATATCGGCAGGCTTTTTCCCCCATAGCTCCACCATTTTTTTGTTGGCCAGCTCAATAACATACTCTGGCCCCCTCAATATGCTTATTGCCACCGGCGCCTGCAGAAACAGATTGGATAGCTGCTGCTCTGCATGTTTATGCGAGTTTACAATTTTTAGTTGCGAGCGCACCCTTGCCAGCAGTTCCCTGGCGGAGAATGGCTTGACAAGGTAATCGTCTGCTCCCAGGTCGTACCCTTCAATCCGGGCTTCTTCGCCTGCTCTGGCCGAAAGCAGCACAATCGGAATCCGTGCTTTTCCGGGATCGGCCTTCATTTTTTTCAGCAACTGCACTCCGTCCATTACCGGCATCATGATGTCGCTCAGCACAAGGTCTGGCGGATTTCGGTAAATCGCCGTGAGTGCTTCTTGCCCGTTCGAAACTGCTTCGACCTGGAAATATTTATCCAAAAGTGACTGCAGGTATTTGCGCATATCGGCGTTGTCGTCGGCAATGAGCACCCGGTTTTTTCGGTTACCGTGGAGCCGCCGACTGTCGCCGGATTTTTGCGTTGCACCGGATGGGCCCAATAGCGCTTCTGCCTCGTGCAAGTAGGCTTTGGCGATATCCGGCGTAATTTCCCGGTGTGGTTCTGCAATTTGAGAAGCAGGCAGATGGCCTTTTCCCACGGGCAACCTCAACGTGAAAACACTGCCAACACCTTCGGCGCTTTGCACGGCAATAGTCCCCATGTGCAGCTTTATCAGCTCGTTTACCAGCGACAAGCCAATACCTGTTCCTTCAAACGACCGACCCTCGGCACTTTTTACCCGGTGAAAGCGGTCAAACACATGAGCAAGTTCTCGTTGCGGGATTCCCACCCCGGTATCACTCACTTTTACTACAACCTCACCGTTTTCGGCAGACACACTCACGCTGATTTCTCCCTGAAGGGTATATTTAAATGCGTTTGAAAGAAGATTAAGTATAATTTTCTCCCACATCTCCCGATCTACAAACACGACTTCTTTGAGGGGGGAACAATGGAGATTGAGCTTTAAACCCGCTTTTTCGATGGCTGACCGAAAACTACTCGCAATTTCGCCGGTGTAGGTAGCAATTTCCGTGGCCTGATATTGCACGGTGGTTCTTCCTGCCTCTATCCTGCTAAAATCGAGGAGATTGTTTACCATTCGCAAAAGGCGCAATGCGTTGCGGTGGGTGGTTACCAAACTCTTGCGCGAATCGGCCGGCAGCGAATCAGGGGGGCTGTTCAGAAGGTCTTCCAGTGGTCCCAAAATCAGTGTGAGAGGGGTTCTGAACTCATGGCTAATGTTGTTGAAAAAGGTTGTTTTTGCCTTGTCTATCTCAAGCAAGGCATCCGCCCGTTTTCTTTCCTCCTCAAAAGAATATCCATTCGAAATAGCCCTGGCGGCGTGGTTGCCGAAAAGGTCGAAAAATGTCTTGTAGCTTTCGTCAAACGCTTTCCTCGGGTTAACGCCCAATACCAACACACCATAAGGGTTTTTTTTGCCGGGACGAAGCAGTGGAACCTGGTAGGCCATTTTTACTGGTTCGGCCCACGCGCCACAAACCAGGCCCGGCAGGTGATGCTGTAAGTTTGGAATAAGCTCCGGGATTTTTGACTTAAAGGTCTTTCTTGACAGCCAGCTTGCCGTGTGGCTGTCTACTCTGAAGGAGTCGGGTACTTCCGGCCTGTTGATGAGATTCACGTTTCCCATGAGTGTGGCGGTTTGGCCTGCTTCGTCGAGTTGATAACACAACCCAAACGGTATGTCAAAATCGTTAACTTCAAGGGTAAGTTTGATTTTGTTCCACGCCTGCTGTGCGGTTTTTACTTCGGCGGCACGTTTTGCCATGTAGCGGAGTGTTTTAAGCCGCCGTTCTTCTATCACCCTGGTGGTAGTTTCGGTTACGGTTACCAGCACGCCGCCAACACTGCTGCTTTCGTCTCTTATGGGGCTGTAGGAAAAAATAAAGTAGCATTCTTCAGTATAACCGTACCGATTAAGCGGTAGTAAGAAGTCGGTTAGCCCAACAGCTTTTCCCAGCATTACACCTTCAAACATGGGGCCTATGATGTCCCAGATTTCCTCGAAAGTATCGTTTGCCTTTTTTCCCAATGCCGGATGCTTCGTGGCGCCAAGAATAGGGCGATAGCCATCATTGTAAAACTGAATAAAATCCTTGCCCCAGGCTATGTACATCGGGAAATGCGTTTCCAGCATTATGCTAATAGCGGTTCGAAGACTTTGCGGCCAAAACCGACTGCTTCCCAACGGGGTTTTGCCCCAGTCGTAGGTACGAATTAAAGCACCCATTTCTCCGCCGCCTGAGAGAAATTCCGCGGAAGAAACAGATGAATCCGATTTGTTCATGCTAGTTGTGTTTCAATAAAATCAATTATTGTTTTGGGCAATTTGTCGATGCTACATACTATCACTTTATCGCGATTAACTGCGATGCAGGCCAGGTGTTTAGGAAATTTTAACGAAAGGATTAGGCCAATTTTCTCTATGAGTAAATCCAATTTAATAATAAATAGACAAAACTTGCTTATATCAGACGATCTGTTTGACAACCGGTAAAGGCACCAAAGAATTTTGTCTTTCGTTCAGGAATTACGTTGATTGTCAGTATTTAACCTGGCCGAACAGTTATTTTCTCAGGTACTAAGTAGACCAACCACGGAAAGCCGGGTAAATTTCCCGTAGAATCGGTTCTGAGAAGTAACAATTCTTTGTTACAACGATAGGATCTTCATCTAATTTTGGAAACGTAAAGAGAAATCGACAGTTTCTGCAATTTTATTTTGGCAATGTCAGGACCCTTTGGCTGACGGACGGTTTCGTCTAACGGCACATTTTTTATTTGAAAAATTACTAACGTGGTGCCGCTGTAGCCTTGTAACGGAGCGTAGGGCGATGCAACCCGCCATCACTCATTTTCTACAGTAAAGTCGAAAGGAATTCCCAGTTCCTGGTACAGTTTTCTTCGGGCTTCCTTGTCGATGCGGAGTTCCTCGCGTGCTGCATCTGCTACTTCAACAGCCACTTTTCTTGGCACCACTATTACGCCGTCGCCGTCGGCTACCACTACATCGCCCGGTTGAATGTACACACCTCCAACAACCACCGGTTGGTTGTACGACTCAAGCTCGTTTCTACCGGGCCGAATGCCACGCCCTCGTTTGTTGTAGTCCATGTATACAGGAATTTCTTGTTTTATTACCTCATCGGTATCTCTTACTCCTCCGGCCGAAATAATACCGACGGCGCCTTTCGATTTCCAGATCATGCTGTTGTTGGAACCTGTTGAGCCGGTATCGCCATCGTCGGCATTGTCAATCACTATCACGTGGCCCGGCTTTATGTCTTTAATAAACGGTTCTCCCGACACGTTGGTGTACCACATGTCTCGCCAGTGTTTGTAATCATCGCGGCTCACGTTTCCCGGATGCGGAGGTCTGTTGGAAGGCACATACCGCACTGTAAATGCAATGCCGGTAAGCTGGTGTTTAAAGTCTTTTATGTCCTTCCACAGCGGCGCTATCTTCGGGTCCATCAGCCCAACGTCGGGCATTCCTACCATGTCCATGCCGTCCGACACATCGGCTACCCGCAAACCTGCGTATAGCGCCAGCAATTGTTCGTCGGTTACGGCGGCCGATTTATTGTCAGCCTGGGCAAATGTGCTTCCTGCGATGGAGAATGCAAGCATAGAGGTCAAAATTACGTTTCTCATAGGTGGTTTATTATGTTGGTGAATAATGCTGCTTACAGCCAGGGTCGCCCGGCAACAGACGCCATCCTGTTTTGCGTAAACCAGAGAGGTCATCAGCTACTAACCATGCGACATTGGCTTAACAATTAATATCGTTTAGTTAGGGCCTATTGTCCCTCATTGAAGGCGCACGGCCAGTGAGGGCAAGGGAGAGGATCATAAATCGCTAACTAAACGGCATTGGCATAACAATATAAAAAAAACCACTGTCAACTAACAGTGGTTTCCGATATCATAAGAGGTCGTTTGAAATTATAACCCCTTCATTTTCCAGCCATCGCGGTACTCCCGCCGCACAAATTGGTTGGCTTCGTCAAAGTTCGTAATCTTCATGTTGGGGCCATCCCACAGCAGCTTTATGTAGCGGCCGGGGTAGTCGAACTGATCCGCCCGTCCGCCTGCTCTTGGTTTGCGGATGTCGTAGCTGCGAATGGCAAGGTTGCCCATCAGTATACTTTCGGTAAGTGGCCCTGCAATGCTGAACGGCGAACTCACCTCCATTTTGCCGTACCCTGCCTGGCAAGCTTCCACCCACTGGAAATAGTGGCCGGTTTCGGAGCCCCCGGGCACTCTCGCATATTTTTGCGGCACATTTACCTCTTTGGTTCTTGAGGTAGGCAGCAGCTGCGGATTGGCTCCGTAAGTACTACACATCATTTTGCCTTTTGTACCCACCATTATTACGCCGTTTCCGCCGTCGCCCATTTGTTCGTTAGGGCCTAGTTCTTCAGGCCGCTCGGGCTGTATGCCGCCGTCCATCCAGTGGAATTTCACGTTGGGTTTGCCATCTTTTCCGGGAAAATTCATGGTAACGTGCGATGAGGGCGGACAGCTGTCGGGGAAATAGCCACGCTGGAATTCATCTACATACACACTTCCCACGCTACATTCTACCGAATCGGGGTATCCGAGCCCGAGTACTCTGAACGGCGGTTCTATAATATGGCAGGCCATATCGCCGAGTGCGCCTGTGCCGTAGTCCCACCAGCCGCGCCAATTAAATGGCACCAGCTTGTCTACATAGTCTTTTTTGGGAGCGGTGTTCAGCCACAGGTCCCAATCCAGTTCCTTTGGCACTTCGGCTTTGGTAGCTGGCCAGGGAATGCCCTGTGGCCACACGGGGCGGTTGGTCCAGCAGAAAACCTCGGTTACGTCGCCGATCAGGCCGGCATCGTACCACTCCCGCATTTGTCTTACTCCGTCGCCGGATGCACCCTGGTTGCCCATCTGCGTTACTACCTTGTACTCGTCAGCCGCCCTGGTAAGCATGCGTGCTTCGTAGATGTCGTGTGTAAGAGGCTTTTGCACATACACGTGCTTGCCCAGTTGCATGGCAGCCATGGCTTGTACAGCATGCTGGTGGTCGGGTGTAGACACCGATACTGCATCTATGCTCTTGTGCTCTTTGTCGAGCATCTCCCGGTAATCTTTGTAGTATTTGGCCTTAGGAAAGTTTTTTACCGAGGTGGCCGCCCTGCGGTCGTCCACGTCGCAAAGGAAGGCAATTTCGGCCTTACCGCTTTTAGCGAAATTAGCGATGTCGCTGGTGCCTTTTCCTCCTGCTCCAATACCAGCCACATACAGCATATCGCTGGGGGCCCTGTAGCCGCTGCCACCCAGTACAAACCGGGGCACTATGGTAAAAGCAGCGCCGGCCATGGCGGCATTTTTAATAAAATTCCTTCTGGAAAGTCCCTCACTAGCCGGGGGTGTTATTTTCTTTTGAGGCATTTTTATCTGTTTAGTTGGATACAATTTTCAACCCCTTAAAATAATGAAAATAGATGACCCGCCCCGAATTAATTACAAGTGAGGATAAATAGTATAATGGATGGAGGCACTGGTTTTCGTCCGTCACCGGCTACTCCTGCCGTAACGATTCCACCGGGTTCCTTTTTGAGGCCATGTACGCCAGCCAGCC
>CBFGTI010000189.1:0-10603 GCA_965651695.1 uncultured Imperialibacter sp.
GGCAGCCAGCAGTCACAAGACCAGCTGGGGCGGGCTGTGTGCCAGAATCCTGGCCCGTGGACCGGAAGCCGATCGTGTGGCCGGATTAACTGGGAAATAACGGTACTTGCCGGCGGCTCTTCCACCGCCGCCCTCGTTGTGTCTTATGACCAACGAACCGCCCATGCCGCGTCTATGCATTGCGCAAACGTCGGCAGCCAGCAGGTCACAAGACCAGCTGGGGCGGGGTAGGTGAAGTTGATTTAAACTATAGCACAAAAAGCACCCGGAATCATCCGGGTGCTTTTTTCACTTTTTCTTGTAGCGGGAGTTTATTCTACCAGCAGCTTCCGGGTTACTTTTTCACCTTCATAGCTTACGGTGAGTATATATAGCCCTTTCGCGATTGACGGAGGTAGCTTTAGTTGGTTGGTTTGTGCTGTCAGTTCTGTTTGCACCACTTTTCTGCCGTCAAGGCTGGTTAAGACCGCGCTGGCATTTATGCCTTCCCTGTTCATGAAGTCGATGGAGAGATTACGGCCGGTTACCGGATTGGGATACACAAGCATGCCCGGTTCCAGTGGTTCGCTCTCTGTTTCGGGTACCGCCGCCGATTGTTGCTCGTCCATCATGCGTGCACCACTGGCTGCGCCCCAAGTAAACTTCTCCCAGCCACCCACAGACGCCCGGTTGCACATCATGGCGCTCACACCGTTTTCAGAAGATACATACTGCCCGTCGTTTCCCCTCAGCGCAATTGTTCCATCAGATTGAGGCACCCAGTCGAACACCTCCCAGCCGCCAATCGTGGCCCTGTTGCAGCGCATGCCCTGTGTGCCATTTTCGGAGGAAACATACTGGTTGTTGGTGCCGCGAAGGGCAATCTTGCCTCCACCGCCGTCTACTACGGTAAATTGCTCCCAGCCCCCTGCCGATGCCCTGTTGCAGCGCATGGCCTGTGTGCCGTTTTCAGAGCTTACGTATTGGTTGTTGGAGCCGCGCAGCCATATAGTCTGTCCTATTGGTGCACCTCCGGTTGCCGTTATTTTAAACCAGTTAATATTAAAACCTCCAGCTGCTACGGCAATCGCAATGTCCTGGTTTCCGGCACCCAGTGTAACGGTGTGCGAGATGGTAGTCCAGCTTTGCCAGCCGCCTGTGGCCGGCACGCCTACGGTGCCAAATGCCGTGCCTCCGCCAAACGGCTCCAGCCGGATGCTTCCGCCGCCACTTTGGCTTGCCACCCTGTATTGCACCGTGTACAATCCCGCCGTGGGAATGCTTACGCGGTATGCCATCCAGTCGCCGGCGTCTATATAGCCCACGTTTTGCCCGCCACCGGCGTCAGTGGTGCTTTCGGTTTGCACCCCCTGCATGGTGCAGAAGCTTTCGGCTTGAATGTTGGCCGAAATGCTCTGGTAATTTCCGCTACAGGCGGGGCTGCTCCCGCCGGAGCATCCGGTGGTCCAGGGGTCGGGCAGGTCTTGCGTAACTGCAGCAATGGTGTTGGTATTGGGTACGTTGTTCTGAAATTTGATATTTTCCAGCACCTGGGCCATGGCAGAGGGGCCGTCGGTGGGGTATGGGCCCGTGATTCGGCGCAGGGCGGCATTTTCGCCTACGTCGTGCCGCTTATAGGTCCAGTGGCACCAGCCTATACCCTGCTGCTCCAGCTTTACAATGTTTTGCCTCAGCCACTCGGGGGTGTTCTCACCGGTTTCGCCTATCCATACGGGCACATTGTGGGTGTCTCTGAAGGCGACCAGGTTGGCCATGCGGTTGATCTGGTTGGGATTGGAGTCGGGCACCCAGTCGTCGCCTTCGGGTATCCAGTAGCGGTGTGCGTTGTACACCAAACCCCAGTTGGGCGAGAAGGTGAAGGGCTCCAGGTAGTCGTAGTTGTTGCCCCAGCCGTTGCCTTCCACCATTATCATGTGGTTGTCGCCATTGTTGCGGATGGTGGTAATAAGCCGCTGCAGCAGCGAGTGAATAGCCTGCCCACCCCCGGGCACATTGTTGGGTTCGTTAATAAGGTCGTAGAATGCAATGCGCGGTTCATTAATGTAGCGCTGCGAAATGCGCTGCCACAGGCGGTTGGTCACATCCTGAAAAACCGGAAACTGCCAAAGGTTGTTGGCATGGAAGATATCGGCAATGTTGCGGTCGGAGCCCTGGCCGCCGGGTGCCGCGTGCAGGTCGAGAATGATATACATGTCGTTGGCCGCACACCAGCTTATCAGCTTATCAATGATCTGAAATCCCTCGAGGTTGGCGTCGTTGAAAAGCTGATTGTTGTTGTACCAGCTTTGCAGTGAGTTTTTGTAGGTGTCGTGACCGTAGTTGATGTCGTTGATCACGTTGTTTCGCACAGCCCTTTGTGCCGCGGTTAAAAAAAGCTCATAGTGCATGGGCAGTCGCACGCTGTTGAATCCCAGCGAAGCTATATAGTCGATGTCGGCCTTGGTGATAAAGTTGTCGCGCCAGCTCTGGTAAAACGCTTCTACCTGTGCTGCCGACTGGCCCATGTCGTAGTAGCGTTTTTTCATTTCCCATTGCGTACCGGGGCATCCTGTACAACCCTGCGGATTAAGCATATAGCCTTCCTGCAGCGCCCAGTTGCCCAGACCCACGGCCCGCAAAATTATCGGTTGCCCGTTGGAAGCCCGCACAATCTGTTTGCCGTTCACTTCAAGCCAGCAGCTTTGCGCATAGCTTTTCTGAGAGGCGAGCATGAAAATGCCGGCAAACAGCAGGGTGAAAAGACAGAGCCGTGCCTGAATTCTTCGCCACGTTGGTTTTGAGATGTAGTGCATAATTTAAAGTAGGTTTTGTTTAACGTTCTGGTAACAGGGAGCCATTGAACGGCTGTGTGTTTGAAACATAGTAGCCCCGGTCTTCCCAAAGTCAAAGGTATTTGAATACAAATGCTGGTAGGAGCAGAGCGCTACACTTTGGCTACACCGAAAATGAGGAACCACACGCCAGTAGTACGTCAATCATTTTAACGGACTGTAAATCAGTGTTTTGAATTCCATTTTTTAGTGTGAGTCTTACAGCTCTTCTACCCGTCACATCACCAGCAGGCGCCTTTTCGGCGCCATTATCCAGGCAGGTAGGCCGCGTTTGACGGCTTCAGCGTGAGGTTTTTTCAATGCCTCTGCAGGGCATCTCTCCAGGTCTTCTACTGAAGTTCAATTTTCTCCGGCTACAATCTGCGTGTTCTGGATAAGCTCAAAAACAATTATATTAGAGGTAACCGTACCCTAGCCTGTTGAAAAATGCCAGTTAAACTACCTCCAACCCTTTTCTATAGTTTATGTCTTTTTTACCCGCTGTTACTGGCAGCCCAACCGGCCCAACCCACTGCAGCCACTAGCCCCTCCCTTCATCAGCCGGCGGCGTTTGCCACAGATGGCTTGCCTAACGTTTTGCATTACAATCGTCACGATTTCCACGGCGATCAGCAGTTTTGGGCCATGTGCCAGGACAGAGCCGGCATACTTTATTTTGGCAACAACGACGGGGCGCTTATTTATGACAACGAAAACTGGCATAAGGTCAATTTGCCAAACAACTCTTCGGTGCGCAGCCTTTTATATGCGTCGGACGGGCACATTTATGCTGGCGGGTTTAATGAACTCGGCTTAATTAAACCCGACGAAACCGGTAAGTATGTATACGAATCGCTTGTGACATTGCTTCGGCCGGAGGATCGGAACATCGAAAATATCTGGCAAATTCACGAAGTGCAGGGCTACCTGGTTTTTAGAACATATAGCAAGCTTATTGTTTTGAAAAATGGAAAAATGGCTACCATCCCAGCCATTGGCGAATTTACCCACTCCGCAGTAGCCGGTGGCCTCCTTTACCTGCTCGACCAGCAGGGCGTTAAATCGCTCGACCTGCAAACACTCACCTTCACTCCCGAACTTGCCCCCGCCGACTACAATAAGGAAGATTTGGTGGCCATACTGGAAGGCCCCCGGCTGAGAGAGCTGCTGGTGGCTACCAAGCAGGGAAGCACTTTCCTGTTTGACGCCGAAAAAAAGCTGGCAAAGCCATGGACTACCCTTTTTCCAAGGGGCAGGAACAACCTGGTACTATGCGGAATGAAATCTTCGGCAGGTAATTATCTTTTTGGCACGCTCGGCTCTCACGTCGTTTCGTTGGACCCCTCGGGCAATTTGATTACGGCAAACGGTACTTTTAATCAGTTGCAAGACAACACCGTACACAATCTGTTTGAAACTGCCGACGGCAATGTATGGGCGCTGCTGAACAATGGTATCGACTGTGTCGACCTGTCGTCTCCTGTTTCGGTGCTGATGGAAAACACGAGTGTGTTTGACGTACTTCTGCACGACGACATGCTGTATGCTGCCACCAATCAGGGGGTGTATGCAGCGTCTACCGCCACCGCACCCCTGAAATTTGAAAAGGTAAAAGGAACCGAGGGGCAGGCGTGGACACTTCAAACGTTTCGCGGACAGGTGCTTTGCAGCCACGACCGGGGAGTTTTCAGTATTTCGCGCAGGGCCGCTCACCGTATTGAAGGATTGAAGGGCATTTGGAAGGTGATAGAGGTAAGTGGCAGCCCTGGTTACTATCTGGCGTGCGCTTACGACGGCCTTTACTTGCTGCAATACAGCGAGCCGCGGGGGTTCAGTGTGCAGCATCGGATAGCCGACTTCAACGAGTCGAGCCGCGACATTTTACAAAGCGATGAACCCGGCGTGTTCTGGATCTGCCATGGCTACAAGGGGGTGTTCCGCATAAAAATTGATGAAAAGCTGCAGCGGCTGGTGAGCATGGAGCACTACAAAGACCAGAACGGCTTGCCGTCGGCCTTTAATACCAACGTGTTTCGCTGGAAAGATGAAATAGTGTTTACCACCAACAACGGCATTTTTGTATATAACGACGAAACAGCCGGCTTTGAGCCACATCCATTTCTTACCGGCCTTTTTGGACAAGACAAAAACGTGAGGCAGCTGAGGACCCACGGCGACAGGACCTGGTTTGTACACGATGACGAAGCAGGCTATTTCCGAAGCGGCAGCCCGGCTCCTCAATTGGAGAAGGGGCTCTTTCTCCAGCTGAAGGGCAGCTTCAACCGCAGTATGGAGTGCATTGTGCCGCTTGGGGAAGAACGAGTGCTGATAGGTACTAATAACGGCCTCTATGCATTCGACCTGGGGTATAGTTCAGCCGGTGGGCCGTCTTCCACCATCATTTCAGCCCTTAGCTACACGGCGGACGGGGTGCAGCACCGCGCTCCATTGAATATGGAAAAACCGCTGATGCTGCCGCTGCATGCTTCGGGCATCCAGTTTCAGTTTGTAGCCCCTGGTCTTCCGCACGGTACTGAGGTGCAGTACAAATACATACTGGAGAATTTTGATGACAAGTGGACCGACTGGCAGGCATCGCCTGCGAAGGAGTACAGCTACCTGGGGCCGGGTAATTACACTTTTCGGGTGAAGGCCCGGAGCCTTTTGGGAGAAGAAGCAGTCGAAGCTTCGTATCGGTTCGTGGTGCCTGCAGTGTGGTATCAAACCCACTGGGCTTATATGGTGTACGGGCTGCTGTCGGCGATGCTGCTTTATCTCGGGCGCAAGCTGGTAAACCGGAAGATTAGCCTGGAGAAGCACAAAACCCGCGAGGAAGAAATGAAGAAGCAAAAGGTGCTGGAGTTGGAGCTGGAGCAAATAAGGCTGGGTAGAGAAAAAGAATTGATTGAAAAACACAAGGAGCAACTGGAGGAGGATGTGATCTACAAGAGCAAAGAACTGGCTAACTACACGATGCTGCTGGTGAAGAAAAGGGAGTTGCTGACCGATCTGAGGGATGAGATGAAGGAAATCAAAGATTCCACTTCAAACGAGCGGCTGAAGGGCCAACTACGGGAGCTAACCCGCAAAATCGGGATTCACCTAATGAATGAAGAACACATTAAGGTATTTGAGTCTAATTTTGAATGGGTGCACCATGAGTTTTTCAATGAGCTGAAGACGCATTTTCCGGACCTTTCGGCCAAGGAGCTTCGGCTTTGTGCGCTTGTGCGCATGAACCTGACTAACAAGGAAATTGCGCCGATTCTGAATATATCGACCAGAGGGGTAGAAACTGCCCGCTACCGGCTGCGCAAGCGCCTTAGTCTTGGCCAGGAAGAAAACATGGTGGAGTTTTTGGAGAAGCTATCGCCGGCAGTGCACGTAGGCGCTTTGCAACTGAACGGCTAAAGGGATAGCAGCAGCCACGATGATGAATTGAGGGCAGAAGTGGTTAGCTATAGCTCCGCAACTGCCCTCATTTTTTACCGGCTGGGTCAGTCTCCTACTTTTTCTCCCGGTGCAAATACCACCTTCTCGAATTTCCGATTTACCGGCTCCACCGTGCGCAGGTAGCGGTAGAGGGCTTTCAACTCCACGGTATCGATACGGGAAAACGCGCCCCAGGGCATGGGCGAGCCCCTGTGCACCCTGCCCGATTTGAACCTGGTAATGAAGTTATCTTCGGTCCAGCCGGCCATAATGCCCGACTCCGTTTCCGGCGTAAGGTTGGGTGTGATAAATGAGTAGCCCTCAGAAAAAGGATCGGGTTCGAAAAATGTTCCGCCCGCATAAGGCGGCCCCACAAAAGCACCGGTTTTAAGGTCACGCTCGGTGTGGCAACCACGGCAGTTGGCGACGCTGTTGGCAAGGTAGCTTCCGTAGACCACAGAGCTGTCACGAGCTACCGTTTTTGGTGGGGTATTTACGGGGCCTTCAGGTTTCAGCATTCCGAAAGCAACCACTGCTTTGCCCAGAAAATTCAGCTCTGTTGGCTTCACTGCGTGTTTTACCGCGGGCTGAGAACGCAGGTATGAAATTAAAGCCGTTAGGTCCTCATCGCTCATTTCCTGAAATGGCATGAAAGGAAACAACATGCTGCCATCTTTTTTTACAGAGTGCCGGAGCGTTCTTGCCAGGTCACCGTCGGAGAAATTTCCAATACCCGTTTCAGGATCTGGGGTGAGGTTGGGTGCTCTGAAGGTGCCAGGCGGTATGGCTAGCTCCCAGCCGCCGCTGAGCGGAATCTCCAGCCCGTTTTCAACCTCCCGGATCTTATCCATCGGCACATGGCACGTAGCGCAGTGCGCAGGACCAAACGCGAGGTATTTTCCACGGGCAATGATTGCCGGATCGTTGCTTGCCGTAATTTCCGGGTACGGCGGGTCGTACCGTTTGTCCCAGCTAACCGAAACAAAAATGACTAAACCGCCGACAAGGACGATTAGCCCTCCCAAAAGGACGATGATTGCTTTTTTCATAAGAGATATAGATAGGTTATTGAATTACGCGCCTTTGCGAATGGAGTACTTCTTTCCTATAGCTGATTCAGACCATCAATGTCAGCTAATGGATGCCCCCCTGCCTGGCCAAAAACTCCAAAAGCTGCAATAGTGCGAGCAGCTGGTGCCGGATAAACGGCTTCAAAAAATTTGTCGCGTTACTGCAATGTAATTATTCTTTTCCTTTCGTTCACCCACAAACCCGGGGAATTATTTCATTTAGGGCGAGAGTTACGGCGCCGGAGCTTGGCTGCGATAAGCACCCTTCAGAATTATTTTTATCATTTCTTTTACAAATCATATAGAAATGCCTACATTAGTTTTACAATTTATATACTAATGAGTAAAGCATATATAGGAGAGTTCGAAGAGCTGGTACTTACCATGGTGGGAATACTGCAGGACGACGCCTACGGGAACGCCATTGTAAGCGAGATAAAGCAGCGATTGAACAGAGAAGTAAACCTTAGCGCCGTGCATGTAACGCTCTACCGGCTGGAGGACAAAGGCTATGTAAAATCGGGCATGGGAGGTGCTACCAACGAGCGGGGTGGCCGGCGCAAACGTATTTTCACCATTACCAATGCGGGGCTGGCCATTTTGCGTGCCATGAAGGAATCGCGGATGGACCTGTGGAAGCTGATACCGCAGTTGAATGTTAGCTAGTATGAACAGGAATGCCATCAATCATAGGCAATCAGAACATCAGCGCAATCATAGTTTCCGCTTCCTCCGCTGGTTCTGCCCGGCTGAACTCTACGAAAGCATAGCAGGCGACCTGCTGGAACAGTACGAAGAGGACACGAGAACGTTGGGAAACAGAAAAGCCCGGTGGAGGCTGCGATGGAACGTGATCCGGTTTTTTCGGCCCGGCATTATACTCAGAAACAAAATTTCGAACTCCATAACAAATAATGGAATGCTAAAAAACCACTTCACCATTGCCTGGCGACACATCAGGAGAAACCCCGGTTACACCGGCATTAATGTGCTGGGCCTGGTCATCGGCATTGCCTCCGCCCTCATTATTCTTTCCATTATCAGGTTCGAGATGAGCTTCGATAGCTTTCACACCAATGCCGAAAACATCTACCGCATTGTAAGAGTGAGCCAGATCGAAGGGCAGGAAGAGTACAGAACCGGCGTGGTGTACCCGCTCCCCGAAGCCATGAAGAGCAGCATTCCAGGCCTCGAGAAAACAGCTTCCATGCTTTACTGGAGCTGGAGCGGTGTGCAGGTGGATGTACCGGAAGCCAATGGCGAAGCCCAAAAGAAGTTTCAGGAAAATAGCGGCTTTGCCATTGTGGAACCTTCCTTTTTCGAGCTTTTCGACTTCAAAGGGACAGGCTTCAGGTGGATTACCGGCAATGCAGCAAGTGCCCTTAATGAGCCAAACACTGTGGTGCTTACCCGCAGCATGGCAGAGAAGTACTTCCCTGGCGGCGAGGCAATGGGCAAAACCATTCGCATCGACAAAGACTGGGACTGTAAAGTAACGGGTGTAATTGAAGACCTGCCGGTGAATTCAGACTTCCCTTTCAAGCTCATTCTTTCTTATGCCACGCTTAAGCGGGATATAGCCGGAAGGTGGAACAACTGGAACTCCGTGGGCGAAAACCAATGCTACCTGGCGCTGCCTGCTTCCATGACCAAAGAAGAGCTGGAAGCGGAAATGGAAAAAGTGCATGCGGCCAACGTTTCTGAAGGCATGGCCGCCATGCGCAAATACAAGCTTCAGCCCCTTAGCGAAGTGCACAAAGATGTGCGCTTTGGCAACTACAACCTGCGGGTGGTGAGCAGCGAGCGCCTTTGGACTCTGGGCGTAGTAGGCCTTTTTCTGCTCGTGGTGGCCTGCATCAACTACACCAACCTGGCAACCGCACAGGCAGCGCAGCGCTCAAAAGAAGTGGGTGTGCGAAAAGTGCTTGGTGGTGCCCGTGGTGGCCTGGTAGTGCAATTTATGAGTGAGGCTTTCCTGGTGGTGCTGCTGGCAGCGGTAGCCGGGTTGCTAATAGCCGAAGCCACTATCTCCAATTTCCAAAGCCTGCTGAGCGTGAAGACTGAGGGCTTCCTCTTTCAGGACGTTTTCGTGCTGCAGGCGCTCGGGGCAATCGTTCTCGTCATTACGTTTTTTGCAGGTTTTTATCCGACCAGGGTGCTTTCTGGTTTTAGCCCGCTCGATGCCATCAAAAACAAGCTAACGTCCGGTCGGGTTTCTGGCGGGGGAGGCTTTCAGTTGCGCCAGTTGATGGTGGTGTTCCAGTTCAGCATCACACAGATTTTTGTTATTGCCACCTTTGTGGTGGTAAGCCAGATGGAGTATTTCCAGACTGTAAACCTTGGCTTCGACCGGCAGGCGGTTATCAACTTACCGGCGCCGGGTGACCAGGGCCGTCAAAATCTTCTGGTAAACGAACTGCAGGGTCTCAGTACCATTTCGCACATTAGCCTCAGCTCCACAGTGCCATCGGGTGCTCAGCGTCACCGGTCCTACCCGGAAATCAAACGGATGGGTTGGCAGTCGGCGCTGGTGCTCGAGCGGCAATGGGTGGATGCCGCTTACCTGCCGACCTACGGGATAAAGCTGACAGCGGGCCGTAACTTTCATGCCTCAGATTCCGCCAATCGCATCATCATTAACGAAACGCTGGCTTCAAAGCTCGAGTTTACTACGCCGGAAGAAGCGGTTGGCCAGCCCGTGCAGTTGGGCGAACGGAATGCAACTGTTATCGGAGTCATCAGGGATTTTCATTCCAAATCGTTGAGAGAAGAAGTGGATAAGATTGTGTTGGCGCAAAACCCCCGTAGCTATGCCTTAGCCAGCATTAAGATCAAGCCATCTGTAAACAGCGAAGGGTTGGCCCAAACCCTTCAGCAAATTGAAGAAGTGTGGTCGTCCATCTACCCCGAGTCAGTGTTCGACTACCAGTTTTTTGACGAAAGCATTAAAGCTTACTATGAAGAGGAGCGGAAGTTTTCAGCGCTGTTTCAGGTTTTTTCGGTCGTTTTCCTGCTCATCGGGTGCCTGGGGCTGTATGGTCTCATTTCGTTTGTGGTGCACAAAAAGCTTAAGGAAGTAGCCATTCGAAAGGTCTTTGGCGCAGGCCTGGCGAACATACTGATACTCATCAGTCGTGATTACCTCCGCCTCATTTTCATTGCATTTATTATAGCTGCGCCTGTGGCATTCTATTTTATGCAGCGTTGGCTCGAAAACTTTGCCTACCACATCGACATCCGCTGGTGGATACTAGTGTTGCCCGGCCTGGCGGTGGTATTGGTGGCCATGCT
>CBFGTI010000190.1:0-10595 GCA_965651695.1 uncultured Imperialibacter sp.
AGTAGTCGAGTTTGTCGAGATCTTCATCCGTCATTATCACCACGGCCTCGTCGCCTGTTTGCCCGGCAAGGCCTATTACCTCTGCGTGGCCTTCTTTACCATAAATCACTATCTGGCCTTTCTCCTTCTTCATTTTGTCGTAGGCATTTTTTACCCTGTTTTGCAATTTCAGCACTACCGGGCATGAGGCATCGATTAGCTCAATGTTGTTTCTGAGGGCGGTTTCGTAGGTTTCGGGCGGCTCGCCGTGTGCTCTTATCAGTACTTTGCAGTCGTGCAGGTTTTGAAGTTCTTCGCGGCTTATTATGCGCAGCCCTTTTTCGTAAAGCCGCTTCACTTCCATGTCGTTGTGTACAATATCTCCAAGACAATAAAGATGGCCGCTGTCTTCCATCTCGTCTTCGGCCATCTGAATGGCAAATTCTACACCGAAGCAGTACCCTGAGTTTTTGTCAATAGTAACTGTCATATAAACTCTCTCATCAACCTGGTAAAAAACATCATGCGGTTACCGAACGTTCAACCGGTATACCGATCCGGCCGGCAGGTCAATGGGCCTGCTTCAAAATCGAAATCATCTTGCTATTTGCCAGGTCCTTAATAATTTCAACTTGCTCGGCAAAGGTAATATGTGTGGTATCAATTTCAATGGCATCTTCCGCCTTCTTTAACGGGCTCTCCTTACGGGTGGTATCAATTTCGTCTCTTTTTGTCAGGTTTTCTATCACCTCCTGCAGCTCCACCAGCACGCCGCGTTCCAGCAGCTCTTTTTGCCGGCGTTCGGCACGCACGTGCAAGTCGGCCAGCATAAAAACCTTAAGGTCGGCCCCCGGCAGCACTACCGTGCCAATGTCGCGGCCATCCATTACCACGCCCTTGCTCTTACCCATTCGCCGCTGTTGTGCTACCATTTCGTCTCTCACCTGTTTCAGGGTGCTCACATCGCTCACCTTTTCCGACACATCCATTTCCCTAATCCGCTCCTCCACGTTTAAACCATTGAGAAACGTTTCGTTGCGTTCCAGCGCGTGGTTGTAATGAAAAGTGATGTGAATTTGCTCGAGGGCTTTGGCTACCGCCCGGGGGTCGGTAAGAGACACGAAGTGCTCGATAAAGTACAGCGTAACCGAACGGTACATGGCACCGGAGTCGATGTATACATACCCCAACTCTTTTGCCACCTGGCGGGCGGTAGTACTTTTTCCACACCCGGAGAAGCCGTCGATGGCTATCACAATTTTAGACATAATAATTGGCCGAAAGTAAATCTCAGGTTTAGTTAAGCAAAAGTGAAGCAAGTACAAGCAAAAAACAAACGGAAACTTGGAAGTTGGAAGCTGGAGGCTCGAGGCTCGAGGCTGGAGCGTGTACGCTTGCCAAAAACCGCTCAGCAGTCTTTGAGGGGACAGGGGATGGGTTTTCCCTTTTTTATCGTGCGCTTGTTGGTATTGCTTTGCGGATAGGTGGATTTGCAGCCTTCCGTCACCGCAAAGCTTACTAAAAAAAGGAGCGAAAATGCAATACGCAGCCAAACTTGCTTCATCTGGCAAAGATAAGGAGAGCGATTAACAAAATGCCAGTTTATGTGCTTCCGTTACCCCGCTTTGTATCCATAAATATAGTCCACCTGCCTTATCTGCGCTTTAAGAAAAAACTTAAGCATACGGTCTCTAAACCACGTGGCAACCGCACCGGGTTTAGATTTAGCTTCCCCCACCTTTCTGGCCTGCTTCACTATTTTCTCAACCCTTGCCTGCCTGAGCTGCTGAAACTGCCGAAATGCAGCCTGTGCATCAGGGTAGCTTCGGAGGCAACGCACCAGGCATACCGTGTCTTCCATTGCCAGCGATGCCCCCTGCCCCACGTGCGGTGAGGTAGCATGGGCGGCATCGCCAATAAGGCAAACCCGTGAAGTATGCCAGCTTTTGAGCTTTGGAATATCGTAGACAGGATAGGCTGCAATTTCGTGCGACTCCTTTATTATTCTTGAGAACAACGGATCGTCGTTTTTATGAAGGTCCAGCAAAAATGTGCGGATTTCCTGCTCCAGCTGCGCTCGTCCCTCCTCCTTTGCGGGCTCTTTGTCTCTGAAATAGTTGTTGAACCACCAAACCTCGCCGTTGTTAGACACCGCATAGGCAAAGAAACCTCTTTCGCCAAAGGTCATGTTAATTCCCTCAGAGGGAGTACCTATTTCCGGAAGGCGCGCGAACCCTCCCGTGCTTATAAGCCTTGTGTAGGCAGGTTTTGCGTGGGTGGGGAACATTGCCTTTCGCACGGCAGAAAAGGCGCCGTCGCAACCTACCACTATATCGCCTTCTGCATTTGTGCCATCGTCAAAATATACAGTTGCCTGCCGGTGGTCTTCTACCACCCTTGCGCACTTTTTGCCATACGTAGTTTCAATGCCTCGTTCTGCTGTCGCAGCTTGCACCAATTTGTTCAAATGCCATCTCTTTATCTGTATGGTTTCCGCTCCGTATTTATCTAATTGATAATCCGTAGGCAGCTCACCTATCTTCTTTCCGCTACTATTAAAAAAGCTCATTGCGCCCTTTGTATAGTCGGTCTCAAGTGCTTGAATCGGCACAAATTGTTTCAAAACATTCAAGCCGTTGGGGGTTAAGCCCATAAACACTCCCTCCCGGGGATTGGCATCAAGCCTGGCTTCGTATAACACTACACGGTAGCCGGCGTCTTTCAACTGCATCGCCAGCAATGGTCCCGCGATACCCGCTCCTACTATTAGCACCTTTTTACTCATTGTTAATCGTTTTTGTTTTTATGAAAAGGGAAATCAAAAGAAGATTGATGATGCAGAATAATGCTACCCGCAGGTAGTTGAGGTTTTTCCAAATGGCCGCTTTGGCCACAAGCGTCGGGTCGATTTCCCGGGAGGGGGCGATTGCCTGGAACTCCATAATTGCAGGAGCGAAATAAACGAGCGTCCATACCCGCACGGCCATGTGGGCAATAAACAGCAGCAGCATCGCTGTTCTTTTACCGGGCTCTCGCCAACTGACCGCCAGGGCAATGATGAAAATGAGGTCGTGGCATGAATGCATAACAATCCAGAAACCCTTCAAATCGACGCCGTGGGGCCCGTTGAAAAAATGTAGCGTGGCCGGTGGTGCGGCTGTCCAGGCAGGTATAAAAATAAACGTTTCCCACAGTTGGGCTCCGTTCATCGTGCAATAGGCAACGATGCACCAAAATAGCCACCGGGATGATTTGCTGTTTGCTGTTTGACTTGCTTGCGTCATATTACTTATCTTTAAGCATGATTAAATTAGTAAGTTAACTAATTATCTTAGTAACAAAGATAAATGAATATTTGCAATGAGCAACAGAGCAGAAAAAAAAATTGAGACTATCACCGATTTGGGGCGTAAATTTTCGGACACCACCATCCTGCTGCATGAGGCCATTGCTGCCAAAGCGGGGTTATCGGGCGCCGACCACAAATACCTGGGAATATTGATGCAGCACGGAGCTATGACCGCCGGCCAGTTGGCCAACCTTACCGGACTTACTACAGGCGCAGTAACAGGCGTAATAGACCGGCTTGAAAAGAAAAGCTTGGTAAAAAGAGAATTTAGCCCGGACGACAGGCGAAAGATTATGATTGTTGTTCAGTACGAAAAAGCCATGCAACTTTTGGGAAACGTTTTTGGTGTGTTGCAGAAAAGGATGATGAATGTGATGGACGAATTTTCGGACGACGAAACAGCAGTAATTGAAAAATACCTGATTGCTACTATCAAGGCAATGAATGATGTAACCGACCAACTAAAATCCGGTTGATTTACATAAAAAGCCCATCGTATATACACCCGGTTCCTCAATCCGCGAAAATTTTAAGGCCGCCGTTCTGGAAAAATTTAATATATTGTCGTCGAAATTATGTTCAATCAGCTAGTCCGTTCCCCCTGGTAACACACCTGGTTATCTAGTTTCCAGTACATTATTTGTGGTCATCGGCTCCTCCAGGAGACTTCCGAAACGAATTATTTCGGAAGGTGACCGTTATTATATCAACAGCTATGAATAATACACACCTGATCAACAGTATACAAAATCAAGCCCACCCAACCATAAGTCAAGCAGATTTCCTCACCGGAGGCGGAGAAATGGGGGATCTTATGAGGTCGGTCGACTGGTCGGAAACGCCGGTAGGTCCGGTGGACCAGTGGCCAGCCAGCCTCAAAACCACCCTCAGAATGCTGCTCAATTCAAAGTTCGGAATGTTTCTTTGGTGGGGCCCCGACCTTGTACAGTTCTACAACGACGCCTACAGGCCCAGCTTCGGAAAGGCTGGCGAGAAACACCCTAAAGCTATGGGCCAGCGGGGAAAAGAATGCTGGGGGGAGATTTGGAGCATCATTTACCCTCAAATTGAGCAGGTAATGACTCAGGGCGTTGCTACACTAAATGAAAACCAGCTTGTTCCGATTTATAGAAACAATCTTCTTGAAGAAGTGTACTGGACCTACACCTATAGTCCCGTGTTTGTTGAGTCGGGCGACGTGGGTGGCGTGCTGGTAATTGAAACTGAAACCAGCCGCCAGGTGATCGGAGAAAGAAGAACCACGTTGCTCCGGGATTTGGCCGTTTCGCTCAATAGTGCCTCAAATGTAAAAGAGGTGTGCAGGCAGGCAATGCAAGTGCTTGCAAATGGATCTCACGATATCCCGTTTGCGCTCATCTATTTGCTTTCGCCAGACGGCAGTTCGCTCGACCTCGCCGGTAGCGCTGGTTTGAGCCACACGCACCCTGCGCTGCTGGCCAAAGTGAAAGCGGACAACCCCGCCGCAGAGGGGTGGCGTTTGTGGGAGACTATCCATGCCCGGCAGCCATTGGAGATGCACAAGCTCGATAAGCGATTTGGCAGGCTTCCGGGAGGGCCGTGGCCGGAAGACACCAAAACTGCCTATTTGCTACCGCTCGTTCCAAACGACCAAAGCAATCCGGTTGGTGTGCTCGTAACGGGGGCCAGTCCGAGAGGAGTTTGGGACAATGAATACAAAAGCTTTCTGGATTCAGTCGGCAGGCAAATATCGTCGGGCATTGTAACCGCCAGGGCCTATGAGGACGAGAAAAAACAAGTTGAGGCACTTGCCGAGATAGACCGGGCGAAGACGCTTTTCTTCAGCAATGTTTCTCACGAGTTTCGCACGCCGCTTACACTCATACTCGGGCCATTGCAAGAGTGGTTGAGAAACCCAAAGCACGACACCAGCCGGGAACAGATAGAAATGATGCACCGCAATGGGCTGCGGCTTCAGAAACTTGTAAACACGCTGCTCGACTTTTCAAGAATAGAGGCAGGAAGAATAGAAGCGGCCTACGTGCCCGTAGACCTGGCAAGCTATACGGCAGATCTTGCCAGCAATTTCAGGTCGGCAATTGAAAAAGCTGGCATGCAGCTGAAGATAAATATACAGCCGCTGTCGGAGCCCGTGTATGTTGACACCGACATGTGGGAGAAAATTGTATTGAATCTGCTTTCCAATGCACTGAAATATACATTTGCCGGCGAAATTGAGGTGAAGCTTACGGAGCACACTGGTGAAGTGCAGCTGCTGGTGCGAGACACCGGCGAGGGTATTCCTGAAAAGGACCTGCCAATCATTTTTGAGCGCTTCAAGCGTGTAGAAGGTGCCAGGACACGAACTTACGAAGGCTCCGGCATTGGCTTATCGCTCGTGCAGGAGCTCGTGAAACTTCACAGGGGCACTGTTACTGTAAAAAGTACCGAAGGGGAAGGCACAAGCTTTTTCATTACGCTGTCCAAAGGCAAAGCTCACCTGCCGGCAGATCAAATAAAACAAGGAGGTGCACCAAAAACCAAATCGCTTGAGCGGAGGGCATTTATTGAAGAAATAGAGCAGTGGCTGCAAAAAGAGGGCGGCGGCCCGGGCATCGAAAAACGGCCGCCGCTACCTGCCGGCGACAAGCCAAAAATAGTGCTCGCCGACGACAACACCGACATGCGCAAATACATCAGACGGTTGCTCTCGGAGCATTTTGAAGTAATAGCTGCACCAAACGGCAAAGAAGCCCTTAACGCGGTACTTCGTGATACCCCCGACCTTGTGCTCACCGATGTAATGATGCCGGAGATGGATGGCTACTCGCGGCTAGCAATACTCAAAAATAATCCCCGAACCGCCAGAATACCCGTGGTAGTGCTTTCGGCACGGGCGGGAGAAGAAGCACGGGTAGAAGGCCTGGAGGCAGGCGCCGACGACTATCTGACGAAGCCCTTTGGTGCAAACGAGCTGGTTGCAAGAGTAAGCTCTCTCATACTGGCAAGCAAAACACGCTACGAAACCGAAAACCGTCTCTACGAGCTCTTCATGCAGGCTCCCGCACTTATAGCGGTGTTACGTGGGCCTATGCATGTTTTTGAACTGGCAAACCCTCCGTATATGCAAATAGTTGGCACAGAGAGAAACATTATCGGTAAGCCAATACGAAACGCCCTGCCAGAGGTGGCCACCCAGGGGATAATCCAAATTCTTGATTCGGTTTACGAATCGGGCGTGCCCTACTACGGAAATGAGCTGCTGGTGAAGTTGGACCCGACCGGCAAGGGGGATTTACAGGATGTGTACTTCAATTTTGTATATCAGCCCATTAAAAATTCGCTGCAGCAGGTCGAAGGTATTTTGGTGCATGCGGTAGACGTGACTGAACAGGTGCAGGTTAGAAAGGCAATAACTGATAGTGAAGAAAAATACAGAGGCCTGTTCGAATCTATGAACCAGGGCTTTTGCATCTTTGAAGTGCTTTTCGATGACAAAAATGAGCCGGTGGATTACATCTACCTCGAGGCCAATCCTGTGTTTGAGAGCCACACCGGACTCAAAAACGTAGTAGGACAGCGAGTAACCGAGCTGGTGCCAAATTTGGAAAGGCATTGGTTTGAAATATATGGTAAAGTAGCCACAACAGGTGAATCAACTCACTTCGAGCACGGATCGGAAGTAATGGGCCGCTGGTTCGAAGTGTATGCATTTCGGATAGGGGGAGTGGAAAGCAGAAAAGTGGCGCTACTCTTTACCGACATAACGGAGCGTAAAAAAACCGAACAAAAGCTGCAGTACCATGCCACGCTCACCGAACACATTGCCGATGCAGTAATCGCCACCGACCTGCAATACAACATTGTGAGCTGGAACAAAAGTGCCGAGACATTGTATGGCTGGAAGCAGGAGGAAGTGCTTGGCAGATCTGCAAAGGAAATCGTCCCGACAACATTTATAAATGGCAACCAATCTACCGACTGGCAGAAAGGGCTCGCTACCGAAGGCTACTGGACGGGCGAAATACTTCAGAAGCGAAAAGATCAGACCAGCATACCTATTCACTGTTCGGTAACGTACGTGCTCGATGCAAACGAGAAACCAATAGGTGCCGTAGCAGTAAACAGGGACATAACCGAACGCAAAGAGGCAGAGAAAGCACTGCAGAAGACTGAAGAAAAATACCGCAGGCTGTTCAATTCCATCGACGAGGGATTCTGCATTATTGAAGTGTTGTTTGATAACAGCAAAAAACCTATCGACTACCGGTTTGTTGAAGTGAACGACGCCTTTAAAAAGCAAACCGACATAACCGACGCAAAAGGCAAAACAATGCGCGAAATTGCTCCCCGGCACGAAGAGTTTTGGTTCAAAATGTACGGGGAGATCGCCGCAACCGGTGAGTCAAAACGTTTTGTTAGCTATGCGTCTCAGTTTCACCGCTACTACGATGTGTACGCCTTTCCGGCGGGCGAAGGGCTGGATAACCACGTAGCAGTACTCTTTAACGACGTAACCAAGCGCCAACTGGCCGAAGAAGCCCTGAAGCAGAGCGAGGAGTATTACAAAACCATGACCGACAATACGCCCGTGATGACCTGGAATACGCAGCCGGACGGCACCTGCACCTACCTAAACAAGCAGTGGTACGACTATACTGGGCAAACACCCGAATCAGGGTTGGGATTCGGCTGGCTTAAAGCGGTACATCCCCGCGACCTCAAAAAAACAGAACAGATCACAAAGGTTGCTTACGAGCGGGAAGCTCCTTTTAGCCTCGAATACCGGCTGAAAGGCAATGACGGCAGCTACCGGTGGCATCTGGATACCGGCCTGCCAAAGTTTGGGAACACGGGAGTGTTTGAGGGTCACGTGGGTGCGGTAATTGACATTCACGAGCGTAAAACTGCCGAAGAAAAGCTGCGTGAGAGCGAAGAATTTAACCGGACCTTGCTCGAAAGCAGCCCCGACTGTGTGAATGCGCTGGACCTGAACGGAGCGATTATTTCGGTGAACAACAACGGCCGTAGAATGATGGAAATTGAAAACTTTGGTGATCTAAAAGGAAAGCTATGGACAAAGTTGTGGGAGGGCGACTACTTCCGGGCCGCAGTAGCCGCAGTAGAAAAAGCAAAAAACGGAGGCATTGGCCACATGCTGGGCTACCGCACCACTGCCAAAGGAACACCTAAGTGGTGGGATGTGCTGGTAGCTCCCGTAAAAGACACCACTGGAGCGGTAGAGCGCCTGGTTTGCGTATCGCGCGATATTACAACACTGAAGGAGCTTGAAAAGCAAAAGGATGAATTTATCGGCATAGCATCGCACGAATTGAAAACGCCTGTTACAAGCATAAAAGGATCGATACAGATAATTGACCGGCTATTCCAGGAGAAGTCGTACGAGATGGTCGATAATTTTCTAAAAAAAGCAGATCTCCACGTCAATAAGCTTACAGCTCTCATTAACGACCTGCTCGATATATCTAAGATACAGGCAGGCAAACTGGAATACAATTTCACCGATTTTATTGCCCGCGAAATTATTACCGATGCTGTAGAACAGGTATCTCATCAGAAAAAAAATCACAAGATAACGGTGCTTGGAAATTTAGATGCCACAGTGTACGGCGATAAAGCGCGGCTTGAACAAGTGGTAACAAACCTATTGACAAACGCCATCAAATATTCGCCTCATGCCACTGAAGTGATCCTTAACGCAGAGAGTGATGGCGGCTCACTGACAGTTTCGGTCACCGATTTCGGCATAGGCATTCCCGGCGAGAAGCTCAGCAATATTTTCGACCGCTTCTTCAGGGTAGAAAAATCTTCGCACCAGTTTCAGGGCCTGGGCCTGGGCTTGTTTATTTGTGCAGAAATAGTGAAACGGCATGGCGGTGAAATAACGGCCAAAAGTACCGAAGGGGTAGGTTCTACGTTCTCTTTTACAATACCTATAAAACAAGCCGCAGCTTAACCGTCACCTGTGCCGGGAGAAAGAATGCTGCTTTGCTCAAAAACGCCCAGGCGCCAGGCAAACTAATACTGAGATATGCCCATAAAAGTGCTTTTATACGACGATGAAGCAGATATACTCGAAATCTGTAAATATGTACTCGAAAGAAAAGGATATGAAGTGTTTACCAGGGAATCGTGCACCAATGTGGTAAGTGATATTCAAACACTGAACCCGGATGTTGTTATTATGGACAACTGGATCCCGGACATTGGGGGTGTTGAAGCTACCCGCCTGATAAAAAGTGAGCCAGACCTGCATACCACTCCCGTGATACTCTTCACCGCCAACAAAGACATAATAACGCTGGCCACCAGCGCCGGGGCTGATGAATTTATCGGCAAACCGTTTGACCTGAAAGTGATGGAGGAAACTGTAGAGAGTGTACTAAAGAACCGTGGCAAATGAGTTCCTCCGGCTTTGCTGCGTTACTGCGTTATACCGCCTTATTTTCAGTACGGAAGCTGTACACGTAAGGTGCTTTGTGGGCCTTACCGGAAAACAGCTTATCGTGTCTTAAAAGCAAACCTGAAGCCAGCATTTTCCTCTGAAAAGAAGACCTGCGCAGCTTTTCACCCAGAATGGCCTCATACACCTTCTGCAGTTCGTTCATTGTAAACTTCTCCTGCAGAAGTTTCATGCCAACGATCTTTCTATCGAGGTTTGCCCTTAACTTCTGCAGGGCCTTCTCCACTATCTGCCGGTGATCGAGAATAAGCTCCGGAAGGGCATCAACGGGGTACCACTCGCACGAATCCGACAGGGCATCGGGCCGGGCCACCACAAGGCTGTAGTTGATGAGCGCATAATAGGCTATGGAAATAAAACGCTCCAGCAGCCAGTGGTTTTCAACCGGAGACTGGCCGTTTGCCTCAAGAATGGTTTTTAGTACCTCCGGCCGATGCCTGCTCACATCGCCAAATGCGTAGAACTGCTCAAGGAAGATATCGCTCAGCCCTGTGCGTTCTTTCAACCCCCTTCGCACCGCATCGTTCAGGTCTTCGTCTACACGCACAAACCCGCCCGGCAATGCAAAAAGGCCGGTATTGTGGTACTCCATGATCAGTATCCTGAGCCGGTCGCCGGAAAAACCGAAAATCACCGAGTCGTATGCAATGTGGGGTAAATATTGAGAGCCGTCCACTTAACAGAACCTTTTGTTTGCCTAACCTGAAAAACCAAATAAGCACCAAAGATTTTAAACTCCAAATTAAAGAGACTCCCAACACCAAAGCTTCTCTTCTATTACCCATCTTCTTCCTTTTTCCGGTA
>CBFGTI010000191.1:0-10595 GCA_965651695.1 uncultured Imperialibacter sp.
AAAGCGGCCTTACCGAGGCCATTTGCAACGACAACTGCCCTTATTTTGAGCTGCCCAATGTATTTACACCCAATGGTGACGGTAAAAATGACGTGTTCAGACCTTTTTACAATGATGGAAGCCTGACCGGCTTTAATGCAGCCCGGTGTATGCGGTTTGTGAAGCAGGTGGTTTTTAATGTTTACGACAGAGCAGGAACGGCTATTTACACCATGAACTCCGAGGGAATAGAAGGCAGCATCATGATAGACTGGGCCGGCCGCAACAGCAACGGGGTAGAATTACCGGCCGGCATCTACTATTATACTGCCGATGTTGCTTTCGATGTAATTGATCGCAAAAAAGCCCATCAGCAGTTTAAAGGATGGGTGCAGCTCATGCGGTAAAGAAGCTGCCGGACCATACATAGTTCAAGCGTCTCGCCCGGATGGAATCTTGGACTATTCCAAGTGAAGCGTCCGCTTCCACCCAATTCTCCTGAAGCGTCCCGCTTCCCTCATGCCAACCATCTTATCAAGTAAATCGCATTTAAAAACATATTCTTCAATTTTGAAATCCCCGGACGGCCGGCTTTGTTTTGCCCCTGATCCACCAGCTGGCGGAAGCCGAAGCTGTCCGGCCAGGCTCACCCTTCGATGATGGGGCAAATAAACGGCTTTGAAATCATGAAGTGGATGTGATCATGTGTTAAAAGCGGTCCCCATTTAAATTCGATTGCTCTAACCGTCTTGTTCAGCGGTCCAACATTTTTGCTCTTATGCCAACCGTGCATTAGTTTCGCACCCTGAACATCATAACGCACACCCAATGAACGCATATGTTTTTCCCGGTCAGGGAGCCCAATTTTCAGGAATGGGAAAGGACCTTTACGACGCCAACCCAAAAGCAAAGGAGCTTTTCGAAACAGCCAATAAGATACTCGGCTTCCGCATTACCGATACCATGTTTTCAGGAACGGACGAAGAGCTTAAGCAGACTCGGGTAACACAGCCAGCCATTTTTATACATTCGGTGGTGCTGGCGCTGGTGTCGGAAAACTTTGCGCCCGACATGGTGGCAGGACATTCTCTGGGCGAATTCTCCAGCCTGGTGGCCAACAAATGCCTTTCTTTTGAAGACGGCTTGCGCCTGGTGAGCAAGCGTGCCGCGGCTATGCAAAAAGCCTGTGAGGCAAACCCCAGCACCATGGCTGCTATTTTGGGGCTCGACGATGCGAAGGTAGAAGAGATATGCGCCTCCATTTCCGGCGAAGTGGTGGTGCCGGCAAACTATAACTGTCCCGGCCAGCTGGTAATTTCGGGCAGCATAAAAGGGGTGGAGCTAGCCTGCGAAAAAATGAAGGCGGCCGGAGCCAAGCGTGCCCTGGTATTGCCTGTGG
Source organism: uncultured Imperialibacter sp. (assembly GCA_965651695.1). Lineage (GTDB taxonomy): Bacteria > Bacteroidota > Bacteroidia > Cytophagales > Cyclobacteriaceae > Imperialibacter. Next base: position 1,379 of record CBFGTI010000191.1, read on the forward strand.
GCGGCGCTTTTCACTCACCGCTAATGGAACCCGCACGGCAGGAGCTCGCCGAAGCCATAAGCGCTACTGCATTTTCCAGGCCTATCTGTCCGGTGTATCAGAACGTAACCACAGCAGGTGCAACGGATGTTGAAGAAATAAAGAAAAACCTGATAGCGCAGCTAACGGCCCCGGTAAAATGGACGCAGTCGGTGCAACGGATGGTGGCCGACGGTGCGGTTAACTTTTTTGAATGTGGGCCAGGCAAAGTGCTGCAGGGGTTGGTGAAAAAGATCCATGCTGAGGCCGTAGTTGCCAGCATTTAAGGGTAGCGGGCTGAATTACCGGGAAGGTGAGGGCAAAAGTGGTTTGCGGCTGGCGGCGCAGGGAAAACGTGTGAGGGTTAAACTATTTTTGTCCAAATTTCAAACGGTATAATCCAATACCGGATGACCTTTTTTTACATTTCGCCAATAAATATTACATAACCTGCTCCTGTGTCAACTCCTGCAGTTTGTCGGTAAACGAGCTCCTGAGGATGCGAAAGTGAAACCGGATGGATTCAAGCTCGCTCTCGAAGCCCTTTTTGTCTCTGCTGGCAAGGCTCTTGCAAACGTCTTCCAGCAGCTGCATCAGTTCGGAGTAGCCGAGAGTGGTAAGCGTTGAAAGCAGTTTGTGCTTTAGCTGTATAAAAGACTGCACATCCTTTGCTTCAACACTTGCTTTGAACTTTGTTTCGGCCGTATCGAACTCACGGAGCATAAACATTAGCAGGTCCCGATAGGCAGCGGGGCTGTTTCGGTATAAAAAATCCAGCGTCGAAAAATTCATTTAAAAAACAGGTTAGGTCAATTATGACAACACTAAAGTAAGACGCCCGCTTATTGAGTGCTCGGTAAAATTATACTTAAACTTACTTGCAGGGCTGCTTTTGTGCTGCATTTGATTGCATACAGGCAAGCATGGGGCGTTTTCAGGTGGCAGACACCTTGGTGCAGCCCATGTTTTTCAGGCTAATGAGGCCGGGGTTGGCCCAATCCTGCGAGAAACAGCGAGCTCCTGGCTTGTGACCGACCGGCGTGCTAAGTGCTACCTATTCAGGTTGCTGTTACTTCGATAGAGTGCATCAATACCTCACTGTTTGAGCAAATAAAAAAGGGAGGCTGTGTGCCTCCCCTTTGGTTTGATATTGGTGTTGCGCTGTGGTGGTTACTCAGCCATTTTAGCTTCCATACGCTTCCGCTCGTTTTCGTCGAGGTAGATCTTGCGCATACGAATGCTCTGAGGCGTCACTTCCACGTACTCATCCTTCTTGATGTACTCCAGTGCCTCTTCAAGTGAGAAGCGCTTCTTGGGTGCAATTTTCACACTCTCGTCCGACCCTGAAGCACGCACGTTAGTCAGCTTTTTGCCTTCCTGCACGTTTACTACCAGGTCGTTGCTTCTCGTGTGTTCGCCAATCACCATGCCACCGTACACTTCCTCTCCCGGATCGATGAAAAAGATACCGCGGTCCTGCAGCTTATCTATTTTATAGGCTGTAGCCGAGCCGGTGTCTACCGAAATCAGCGAACCGTTGATTCTGCCGGGGATGGGCCCTTTGTATGGCTCGTAGCCCTGGAAGCGGTGCGTCATAATGGCCTCGCCCTGTGTCGCGGTAAGCACGTTGTTTCGCAGGCCGATAATACCACGGGCCGGAATATCGAACTCCAGGTGCTGCAAGTCGCCCTTCGGTTCCATCACCTTTAGCTCGCCTTTGCGCTGTGTAGCCAGCTCTATTACCTTGCCGGCCGACTCCTGCGGTACGTCTACCACCAGGTGCTCTATAGGCTCGTGGCGGATACCGTTAATTTCTTTGAAGAGCACCTGTGGCTGCCCCACCTGAAACTCGTAGCCTTCGCGGCGCATGGTTTCGATCAGGATCGACAAATGGAGAATGCCCCGTCCGTACACCAGAAATTTGTCTTCCGAGCTTGTTTCCTGAATACGCATGGCAAGGTTTTTTTCCACTTCCTTAAACAGGCGGTCACGCAGGTGGCGGCTGGTTACATACTTGCCTTCTTTGCCGTAGAATGGAGAGTTGTTGATGGTAAAGAGCATACTCATCGTGGGCTCGTCGATGCTAATGCGTGGCAGGGGCAGCGGATTTTCGAAGTCGGTAATGGTATCGCCAATTTCGAAGTCTTCAATACCCGTAAGCGCACAGATATCGCCGGCACCCACCTCGGCCACTTTGGCACGGCCCAAGCCTTCAAATACATGCACTTCTTTAATGCGCACCTTCTTTACAGAGCCGTCTTTTTTGCAGAGCCCCATAAAGGCGTTCTCCTTCAGCACGCCCTGAAATACCCGGCCTATGGCTATTCGCCCCGTGTAGGCGTTGAAGTCGAGTGAGGTAATCTGCATTTGGGGTACCCCTTCGCGGAACGGCGCCGGCGGAATTACTTCCAGGATGGTATCGAGCAGCGGGGTGATGTCGTCGGTTTTCTTTTTCCAGTCGGTGCTCATCCAGCCGTGCTTCGACGAGCCGTACAGGGTTTTGAAGTCCAGCTGGTCTTCAGTAGCATCGAGGTTGAACATGAGCTCAAACACCTGCTCGTGCACCTCGTCGGGGCGGCAGTTTTCTTTGTCTACTTTGTTAATCACCACAATCGGCTTCAGGCCAAGGGCAATGGCTTTGCTTAGCACAAAGCGGGTTTGCGGCATGGGGCCTTCGAAGGCATCTACCAGCAGCAGTACGCCGTCCGACATTTTGAGAACACGCTCCACCTCACCGCCGAAGTCGGCGTGGCCGGGAGTGTCGATTATATTGATTTTAACGTCTTTGTAGCGTACAGATACGTTTTTGGAGAGGATGGTGATGCCGCGCTCCCTTTCAAGGTCGTTGTTATCGAGTATCAGGTCTTGAAATTCCTGGTTATCCCTGAAGATTTTCGATTGATGAATGATTTTGTCGACCAGGGTAGTTTTGCCGTGGTCTACGTGCGCTATAATAGCGACATTACGGATATTAGACATGAGATTTTTGAAATTCGCCCGCAAAGGTATGAATAAAAGGCAAGGAAAGGAAGATTGGTTCGGAAATAGGTGATTGGTTAGCTGTTATTTGTTAATTGTTCGCAGTTAGCCGGGCTGTGGGGCTTTTGGCGAAACACGAGAACCCCATCGCAACCGTAATGAGGGATAAGGAACGTGTCCCCCTCTGGAGGGGGTTGGGGGAGGTTTTTGGAAACGAAATCTCGTTGAACGGGCCGTCGTGGCACAGCTGCCTTTTGTGCATAGGGCTCCACCCTATGCAAAACTACTTCACCCTTTCAGGGCTTCCCGTGGCTGTTCCACGACGGCAGCAGGGCGAAACACGAGAATCCTATCGCAACCGTAATGCGGGATAAGGAACGTGTCCCCCTCTTTTGGAGGGGGCAGGGGGAGGTTTTTGGAGTTACAGCCACCGCCCGAATCACCGTCATTGCGCCTGCCCGCCCACTGGCGGAATGGCGCTAACGAATGCCGGTATCCGAGCACCAACCCTTAGCGCCAGTGGCAATCTGCCCGGAGTAGCGGCGATGCTGTCGAAGGACTGTTCCATAGCGGATGGATCGATTTTTACTATCATGTTTCTGGTTTACTCTTCCGGAATATTAGTATTCGGATATGACTCCCGGTAAACACTCCTCAGCGACTTCACTATCAGGTAGCATTGATAAACAAACATAGCAGCCCCGATAAAGAAAAGCGTTTTGTTTTCCGGGTCAGTCCATGGCCAGGCAAAAAACAGAATAACACAGCTTATCAACAGCATAACAAAATTGTCCTGCCGTTCCCTGTAGAATTCTCTCAGGTGGTAGGCTTTCAACTCCTTTTCCATTTTGTACCTCTCCAATACATGTACAAGTCGCTTGTGGAAGATGAAATTCAGAATTCCCAGATTTTCCGGATAGAGGAAAATGCACGGTATCTTATTGGCGATGTAAGCCCTTCGCTTCTCCATATACCTTTCCCGCTGAGCCTCCACATTCCATTGACCAAAGTACTCGATATACACTTTGTACTTTGGAAGGTAGAAGTCCGCCAGTCTGTGACTCTTTGAATCGTTGACCAGGCCTTCAATCATTTCTTGTACTCTATAATCAAAGCCCTCATCTTCGAGGTACTGGCTGATATATTCTTCCCCCTCACTCATACACCACTCTTATTAAGTGAAGCAATGATAGCCCTGAAACTCGCCAGCCCCGCTTCCAGATTCTCCACAATCTCTGTTGCCAGCACGTCCGGGTCGGGGAGGTTGTCGAGGTCGGCGAGGGAGCTGTCTTTTAGCCAGGTAATGTCGAGCGAGGTTTTGTCGCGGGCCATTATTTCTTCGTAGGTAAATTTTCTCCAGCGGCCCTCGGGGTTAGTGGCCTGGTTGAATGTTTCCTGCCGCTTGTGCCTGTTGGCCGGATTGTAGCAGGTTATGAAATCTCTCAGGTCTTCCAGCTTCAGCGGATTCTTCTTTAGGGTGTGGTGAATGTTGGTGCGGTAGTCGTACACCCAAACCTCTTTTGTCCAGGGGTCTTTGCTGGAAGGCTTGCCATCGAAGAAGAGCACATTGGCCTTTACACCGTTGGCGTAGAAGATGCCCGTCGGCAGGCGCAGGATGGTATGCAGGTCGGTGGTTTCCAGCAACTTTTTGCGAACTGTTTCTCCGGCGGCGCCTTCGAACAATACGTTATCGGGGAGTACTACTGCCGCCTGACCGGTGGTTTTGAGCATCGACTTGATGTGCTGCACAAAGTTGAGCTGCTTGTTGCTGGTGGTGACCCAAAAATCCTGGCGGTTGTAGGTGAGGTCTTCTTTTTCCTGCTCGCCGTCTTCGTTGGTGAAGGTCATGCTGCTTTTTTTGCCAAAGGGCGGATTGGCCAGCACGTAGTCGTATTTGGTATCGGGGGCCGCTATGAGGGAATCGTTGGGGGAAATAAAGATGTCTTCGCTGTCGATATGGCCAATGTTGTGCAGGAAGAGGTTCATGAGCGCCAACCGCCGGGTGCCAGCCACTATTTCATTGCCAAAAAAGGTCTTGTATTTCAAAAACTGCTTTTGCTCTTTGTCGAGGTCGTGGTTGTCTACCAGCCAATCGTAGGCCGCGAGGAAAAAGCCACCTGTGCCGCAGGCCGGGTCGGCTATGGTTTTTAATGGCTCGGGGCGGAGGCATTCTACCATGGCTTTTATCAATGCCCTTGGGGTAAAGTACTGCCCGGCACCGCTTTTGGTGTCTTCCGCATTCTTTTCCAGCAGGCCTTCGTAAATATCTCCTTTGTCTTTCACGCCCATCAGCACCCACTGCTCGGCATTAATGAGGGCAATGAGCTTATAGAGCTTGGCAGGATCCTGTATTTTGTTTTGGCTTTTGGTAAATATCTGGCCGAGGATGCCTCTTTCGGAAGCCAGCTCCCGGAGCAGTGTATTGTAATGCAGCTCCAACTCGCCTCCGCTTTTGTTGGTAAGCGATGGCCAGCCGTATGCGGCGGGTATGGGCATTTTGCGGTTGTGGGGCGGTTTGGCATACTCATCCGCCATTTTTAGAAACAGCAGGTAAGTAAGCTGCTCCAGGTAGTCGCCATAGCCTACGCCGTCGTCACGAAGGGTATTGCAGAAGGCCCAGACTTTGGAGACAATTGAGGATGTATCTTTACTATTGACGTTGGTCATGATAAAAATTTCAACTAAAATCTAAAATGGTAAGTCATCTGCGGAGCTGGCAATATTTGTTAATGCAGCACCAGGAAGCGGTAAATTGGTGACCACGTACAAGTTTAAAATATCATCCCGATCCATGAACAACACTTGACTTCGTTTTGAGGCATCTAATTTTCCTCCAAGCCAATTTCTGGCAGCTTTAGTTATATCTCCCCCGGCAACTATAAAGGCGTGATCAACTAAAACACGTTTTCCAATTTCTGGATCAAAAATTTCATGTCCGAGCATCATAATTAGTTGATTGTGAATTTCGGCAACATTGCTGGTCCCGGCTTTACTGACACCAGAAGCATCAAGCTTTCCCTTTTTTACTTGAATGCCAAAATAGAGCACATGTTGAGTTGGTAGTGTAAATTTCATCCAGATGTCTTTTCCATATTCGAGCGCTTTGTCTTTATGGCCTGCAGAAGTGATTCTATGAAAGCCCAACTGTCGAAACAGTGGTAGTAATATCCTCTCTATTAATTCATCCTCTGTCACTTTGTCGAGATAAGTTGCTAAATCATTCCGTTTTTCCATTTCCATTTTTGAAAAGGGACGGTGCGGATTTGGTACAGAAACTCCAGCTGTATTGGCTTTTGGGACAAATGAAATTCTTGAAATGTGGTGATTTTCTAAATGGCGGGTAGCGATGCCAAACATTTCCAACAACATTTTCTCAGTATTTGAGATATCATCTTTTATGCTAATAAATGTCTTAACATCCATCACCATATACACTGTATATCCATAGGTTCCACCGTTCCAATTATCATAATCGGTTTGCTCAATTGTTACTGTGGAAGTGGCTAATAACTCGCATATTAAGTCAAGCTTATCTGCTCTAGCTATTTCGGCTACCGTATAAACCAAGGATTTAAACTCTTCTGAATTATCCAACATTGTCAATTGATTTATGGTAAAATTCCCTAACAACTTCATTCTTCACGCAATTTCAGAAAGATGAGGGTTCATATTTTATCGTGTGTAGTATCTCTCCTCAGTTGAAAAGTCGTTACTCCACCAACCTCCCCTCAAATGCCTTCTTCAATATACTTTGACGCAAAGCCTCGGCCTGCTGTAGGGCTTCCTGAATGCTTTCTTCCATTTTATCGGCGACGCTCAAGCGGCTTTCAATTTCACAAACTACCCTCTTCTGCTCAGAAAGCGGAGCCAGCGGAATAGGATATGTCTTTAGTTTAGTCCCGTTGATGTTTGATTGATTTACTCCAAAACTCCTGACTGTATTACCATACTGTCTCGCTTCATGGGTGTTTAAATAGTAGGTAAGGTAATCCCCGTCTACTTGAGACTCAATCCGGTTTATTCGTATTAAATAGCCAGCAAAGATTGCAGGCCTTTCGCCCTTGTAGATAGCGGTTTTCCCTACCAGTTCCGCACTATTAGTTCGGTTGAAAAGCACATCATTTTTTGTTAGCAAGTACTTCGCTACTTCCGCATTGTCACTAGTGTATACCAAATCGCTCCAATCAAACCTTCCGTTTTGGATATTACCCATCCTTAAAACCGGAACTTTTCCTTCTTTTGATGATTTCGTTGCAGAGCCATACTCAACGTTTGAACAGACTTCCCCTAACTTCACCCACTTCCAACCCTCCGGCAATTCTCCGTTCTCTGAACTCTGGGAAGCTTGATGGTTTTTTCCATTGAGCTTTGTTGCTGCATGGTACTTCACCTCTGGCTCTGCAGCCATCATTATTTCATCTTCTACTGAAACATCGTAAGAACCATTTCCCCGGCCATTAGTAAGCTTCCCCTCAAAAGCCCACTTGAGCACCGCCTGCCGGTAGGTTTTAAGCTGCTGCTGTACCAGCTTTAGGTTTCCGATGCCTTCGTCTAGCTCACTGAAAAGCTCTTCTATTTTGGAGACAATGGCTTGTTGGATGGAAAGAGAAGGGAGGGGGAGTTGAAAATTTTCTAAAAATTGCTTAGGCACCCTTCTTAGACCAACTGCGCCTGTCATGGCGTTTTTCGCTTGCTCTCTAAATCGGGCTTGAACCAGAAAGAAGAAGAGATACTTATTGTTTAAGTCATTGCCGCTTCGAATAACATGAAATTCTGAAGAGCCAAAACCTAAACCGTTTTTTAGATTTTCAACAATGGCGATTTTCCCATTTTCCATGCAAGGTGTGACTTTTGCGAAAATGACATCTCCATCAATAAAAGGGGTATAACTTCCTTTTTGAACCTCTGAAAAGCGTCTGGTTTCAGATAGGTGGATCTTGTTGACCACTTCTTCAACCAACTTCATCGGCAAAAACTGAATTTCAAAATCAGGGTCAATCTGGTCCTTGTTGGCTAGTTTCGGATTCACCAGAGCTATATCACATAGTTTCTTAAATAACCACTGCTCCGTTGCTTTATGTTTGCTCATTTTAGATAAACCAAGGCGTTTTTTCCAACACTGAATGTAACTTGAATTGTCCGGTTCTTCTATAAAACACTTGCGACAAACGGGCGATGTCGTGAGCATATTTGGTGGTCACAGGCTCTCCATTTATGGTCTGCGTACTCGCCCAATTCAGTTTTGTTAATGATAAAAGGTGCTGAGCAAAAGTCTTGTACTGTAATTGTTGATTTGGGTTAAATGGTTCGGTATGAACATTCACTTCCAGCATAATTGGAGTTCCTAAAGACTTTTTTATCACATTGTACCCAGTTGTGGAAAGGAAAAATTGCTTTTTCTGAGTTATAACAAAAGTTCCTCTACTAAGGCTTCCATTGCCTTCAATCCGATTATCAAACATTCTGATATTATGTCCAATGTTAATCCATACAAAATTCACAATGGCATTAGGTCTTATATCCCTTATAGCTCTTAATATATGCTCTCTGTCAATTCTCGAAAACTTGCTTGAGTAATGTAGATGAATATTTGCAGCATCTGGAAGGCTTTCCCTTTGTTGCAGTGTCTCCTTCACCAACTTGGCTAAATGGATGTGCTTATTATGAAAATCGAAGGAAGCCACGTTACCCTTAAAAAATTGCCATTGCCCGTAACGATCAAAAACATTGGCGTACCCCATGGTTCGATACAACTGGTTTTCATTTTTGTACTGGGCATACGACAAACCGATAAATAGATCCGCATCAGGTAAAGCCGCAGGTAAAACCCAGGGAGTGCCGCCCGTTTTTGCCACGATGTTTAAAGCAAGATTAAAGTCCTTGTACTTTGGGTCATTCAGCGTCGGGCTGTCAACCATTTGAACAGGAATTCCCTTCTCAAGCAAAAATTCTTTTAAAGTGAAATAGGGAGAATTAATATCCGTTATGGGATGCGTTTCTTCCGGAATATGAATCAGAAATAATCGATTCAGATCCTTGTTTCCTTCCCAATTATAATCATTCAACAACCTTTTACATTCGTTCAAGAAATCATGAGCGCTGTTATTAGTAATAGTTGGTAAGCGTTTTAATCCCACTTTAAAAGTTCTCTCAATTCCTTTAAAGTTCATACTTCCTCTTTGTAGTGCTTGGATTAAATTCTGCATCTTTTCGCCATAAC
>CBFGTI010000192.1:0-10447 GCA_965651695.1 uncultured Imperialibacter sp.
CTCCATACCAAAGCCAAAAAACCTGTGGTGCCGCTCAGCATACATCTAAACGAGGAGAAGCGGATTTTGATCATATCGGGGCCCAACGCCGGCGGCAAGTCTGTTTGCCTTAAAACGGTGGCGCTTTTGCAGTATATGTTGCAATGCGGGTTGCTGGTGCCGGTGCGTGAAGACTCGAGAATGGGCATTTTCAACAGTATATTTATCGACATGGGCGATGAGCAGTCGCTGGAAAACGACCTCAGCACTTACAGCTCGCATCTCACAGGCATGCGGTATTTTATCGAGTTTGCCGGAGGCAAAACGCTGTTTCTTATCGATGAATTTGGCGCAGGCACCGAGCCCCAGTTTGGGGGTGCCATTGCAGAGAGCATACTGGAGCAGCTAAACCGGAAGCGTTCGTTTGGTGTGGTAACCACTCACTATGGTAACTTAAAAAGTATGGCCGAAAAGCACAGCACTATATTGAACGGGGCCATGCGCTACGATGTGAATGAACTAAAACCGTTGTATCAGCTGGAGGTAGGCCGCCCCGGGAGCTCTTTTGCACTTGAAATGGCAGCCAACATTGGTTTGCCCGGCGAGGTGATCGACAGGGCTAAGAAATTAGCCGGGCATTCGCACGTAAAATTCGAAACGCTTATCAACGAATTGGAGGCCGCCAAAAACGACTTTCAGACGCGATACGAAAGTGTGAGCAAAAAGAATGTTGAGCTGGAGAAAGCCCTCACAGATTACCGCGAGCTAAAAGCTATGCTTGAGGCAGAGAAGGGGAAAATATTGAAAGAGGCGAAACAAGAAGCCAAGCGGATTGTTTTTGAAGCTAACAAAACGGTTGAAAACACCATTCGCGAAATAAAGGAGAACAAGGCGGAGAAGGAAAAAACCCGGGAGGTGCGACAAAAGCTTACGGAACTGCAGGAAGAACTAACAGGAGCCCTTGTGGAGGAGGTAAAGGAGGAAAAGCCCAACTGGAAGGTGGTAGCCGGCGAAATTGAAGTGGGCGATAAAGTGAGGCTTGCAGGCCAGGAGTCGGCCGGAGAAGTAATTTCTATCAGGGGTAAAAAGGCAGAGGTATTGATGGGAGAGCTGAAATCGCATGTAAATCTCTCCAAACTCGAAAAGTTGAAGTCGGCTGGCGGCACAAAGCAAAGTTTGCGAAAGGAGAGGGTAGGAGGTGTTTTCCGGGGGATGGATATCAATCAGAAGAGAGCTGAGTTTAGCACTAACCTCGATGTGCGGGGAAAACGCTCGGAAGAAACCATACAGCTGGTAGACGAGTTTCTGGACAACGCAATTTTATTCAACATCAAAGAGTTGCGAATTGTGCATGGCAAGGGCGACGGCATATTGAGAGATGTGATAAGACGCTATATCAGCGGCAATAAGTACATAGAGAAAATTGCCGACGAGCATATAGAACGCGGCGGCGCCGGCGTAACGGTGATCACCATGAAGCAATAAAAAAGGCCCCTTGTCCGGAGCCTCTTCAATTTTATTGTCTTGCGTAAGCTTAGATGTTGAATTCAAATACCCATGTGCCGGTTACACCTTGTATCCGTCCACCGGCATCAGCTTCTTCAATTTCGAAAGTAAGCGTAAGCTTAGTAGAGGTAGCTGACACATCTATTACCGCGCCGTCGCTTCTTACGATTTTGCTCGGGTCTTTTTCACCGGCTGTAGAGCTGTCGGCAAATTCCCATGTGCCGCTTGCAGGCCATACTACATCAACGTTGGGTACCTCTGCCGCATCGGGTCTTCCGGAGGTGGTATAGTTTCCACCATTTCCGCTACCTGTGAAGCTCAGCGTGAAATCGGCCCATTCTGTGGCTTCTACACCGTCTTGCTTTATTGCACTAGCCTGCCAGGCTGTGCCTTCATTTACAAGAAGCTTCAGCTGCTTCTCAATTGCAGTTTCTTCAGGATCTGTGCCTGGGTCATCGCCGCCGCAGCTGATAAATATTACCAGCGCAAAAATTGTTGTTGCTGTAAACAGATAAGATAGTTTGTTCATGTGAATTAAGATTACTTCGAGATTAATACCATTTTCAAAAATAGAAGAATTTAAAAATTATACCTAATGCCCTAGTTAAAAAAAGACGCAAAGAATAATGCAATTAGTTATTTAAAATCTTCAATCGCAAGGATATTTGCGCACATTTCATACTCATAGGGCTGATTAGAGCATATAATTATAAGGCGTTCCTCTATTACTTCATTTAAACGTTCCTTATACCAATTTATTCCGTGTACATCAAGGTTACTGGTAGGCTCGTCGAGTATTATCAGCGGACTATCGGAAAGGAAGCAGAGCCCAAGCTTGAAACGCTGCCGCATACCTGAAGAAAGATGCTTTACCTGTTTGTTGCCGGCGGCTTCGAGCAATGTATAGGATAAGAAGTGGTCCAGTGCAATGCCGGGCCTTAGTTTTTTCATTTTAAAGTGGAAGCGCACCAGTTCGTTTACAGTAAACTCCTCAATCAGTTCAAGGTAAGGAGCAGCCAGCGACAAGTACCTGTAAACTTCATGTTCATCCACCTTCTTGTCACCATCCAAATGTGAAATCTGGCCTTCGGTAGGTAGAAGTTGCCCCGATACCACTGCGGCAAGCGTCGATTTCCCACTGCCGTTTCGCCCCACTATGGCATAGGAGCCCTTGCTGAAGGTGTAGTTGAGGTTCCTGAAAATCCACTCCCGCTGATAGCGCTTTCCTGCTTTTTCAAGAACAACCCGCATCATTATACGGCAAAACCTTTCATAATGCCCCGCTCGGAACTTTGTATGAATGAAACAATCTGATCTCTTTCTTCAGAAGGAGGTGTTTCCTCAAGTATTAGCTCAATAGCTTTGGAGTGGTTGAGCCCGCGGAAATAGATATAGCGGTAGATGTCCTGGATCTCATTTATTTTTTCATTACTGAAGCCTCTGCGGCGAAGACCAACGGAGTTTATGCCGCAATAGCTGAGGGGTTCTCTGCCGGCAGTAGTAAAGGGAGGCACATCTTTTCGAACCAGCGAGCCGCCCGACACCATTACGTGGGAGCCAATGCGGGAGAATTGGTGAACTGCCGTAGTTCCGCTTATAATTGCCCAGTCGTCTATTACCACGTGGCCGGCTACCTGTACCGAGTTGCCTAATATGCAGTTGTTGCCAATGGTGCAATCGTGAGCTACGTGCGCATAGGCCATAATAAGGCAGTTTTTGCCAACTATAGTCTTTAACTTATCGGCCGTGCCACGGCTAATGGTAACGAACTCACGCACCGAAGTACCATCGCCTATAAATGTTTCGGTTACTTCACCTTTAAACTTCAGGTCCTGCGGGATGGTGGAAATCGAGGCGCCATTGAAAATTTTCACATTTTTTCCGATTCGGGCGCCCTCGTATATCACGGCGTGCGAACCAATCCACGAGCCGTCGCCGATTTCCACGTTGTGGTGTATCACGGCAAAAGGCTCAATGCTTACGTTTTCACCGATTTTGGCATCGGGATGCACATATGCTAGGGGATGGATCATACGTCTTTTCTGACTATACTGGCTGTCATTGCACCTTCGCACACGAGATTTGAGCCTACATAGGCCTCGCCCCTCATTTTAGCAATCCCCCGCTTGATGGGGGCCAGAAGCTCACAACGAATAACCAGCGTATCGCCGGGCAGTACCATTTTGCGGAAGCGGAATCCTTCAATGCCCAGGAAATACGTCCAGTAGTTTTCGGGATCGGGCACGGTGTTCAGTACCAGTATGCCTCCTATTTGAGCCATGGCTTCTACCTGAAGCACGCCGGGCATTACCGGATTGCCAGGAAAATGCCCCTGGAAAAAGGGTTCATTAAAAGTTACGTTTTTAACGCCGGCTACCCATTTGTCGTCGAGGTGAAATATCTTGTCGATCAGCAGAAACGGATACCGGTGCGGCAGAATATTGCTGATTTTGTTGATGTCCAGCACGGGCGGAATTTTGGGGTCGTACTGAGGCACGGCGCTACTACTCGTGCTTTCCATCACTTTTTTCAGCTTCTTGGCAAAAGCTACGTTGGCAGCATGGCCGGGGCGGGCAGCCAGAATTTGTGCTTTGATAGGCCGCCCTACAAGTGCCAAATCGCCCATTACGTCGAGCAGCTTGTGCCGGGCGGGTTCATTTTTGTGGCGCAAATCCACGTTGTTGAGTATGCCCTCTTTTTTTACCTGAATTTTCGGTTTATTGAAAAGCTTTGCAAGGCTATCCAGCTCGTTTTCTTCCACTACTCTGTCTACCACTACTATGGCGTTGCTCAAGTCGCCGCCCTTAATCAGGTTATTTTTATGAAGCATCTCAAGCTCGTGCAAAAAGCAGAATGTACGAGACGAGGCTATTTCCTTCGAAAACTCTCCAATATTGGTAAGCGTAGCGTGCTGGCTGCCCAATACGGGCGAGTTGTAGTCTACCATCACTGTTACCCGGTAGTCGTCGAGTGGCAGGGCAGCAATTTCAACTTCGTTGGCTTTGTCTCTGTAGAAAACACTTTCCGGAACCTCAAAAAAGTTTCGCTGAGCGTTCTGCTCCTCCAGCCCCACGCCCTGAATGGCATCTACAAAAAGCTGGGAGCTTCCATCCATAATGGGTACTTCGGGGCCATCGAGCTGGATAAGCACATTGTCTATTTCCAGGCCCACCAAGGCTGCCAATGCGTGCTCGGTTGTGCTTACTCTGGCGCCGTTTTGCTCCAGCGTGGTACCTCTCGAAACATCCACTACAAGGTCGGCGTCGGCGTCAATAGTTGGCTGGTTTTCAAGATCAATCCGCTGAAATTTAATTCCGTGGTTGGGCGGTGCGGGCACGAAAGTCATGTTGGTATGTACCCCCGTGTGCAAGCCTACGCCGGAAACAGTTACTTTTTCTTTTACAGTTTGCTGCCTAATATTCATCGTCGGTCTTTAAGGACGTCAAATTTATGATTTTTTCTTCAAGTTCTCTGATCTTCTGATTTAGCTCGGGAAGCCTGCGAAACAACGTGGCCGATTTTATATACTGAAGGTGCTCAAAGGCGGGGCTGCCAAAGAGGATCTTACCTTCTTCTTCGACCGACTTCGAAATACCCGACTGGGCTGCAATTTTTGTTTTCGGCCCCAACTTAATATGACCTGCGATGCCAACCTGCCCGCCAATCATACTGTATTCGCCTACTTTAGATGACCCCGAAACTCCGGCTTGCGCGGCAATAACGGTGTGTTTGCCTATTTCAGCATTGTGCCCTACCTGAATCAGGTTGTCGAGCTTTACACCTTCTCTTATAATGGTGGAATTGAAAGTGGCACAGTCGATGGTGGTGTTAGCCCCAATGTCTACATGGTCTTCTATTACCACGTTGCCCAGCTGCGGAATGGTTTTGTAGCTGCCATCTTCTTTGGGTGCAAAGCCAAACCCGTCGCTGCCAATTACAGCACCCGAATGAATGACGCAGTGCCTGCCGATTTTGGTGCGGGCGTAAATGCGCACCCCGGCATACAATATGGTATTATTGCCAATAGCAACGCCGTCGCCTACATAGGTGCCGGGGTATATTTTGACGTTGTCACCAATAGTTACGTTGTTTCCGAGGTAGGCAAAGGCACCGAGGTAGACGTTTTTGCCAAGCGAGCTTTTTTCGCCCACAAAAGATGGTTGCTCTATGCCTGTCTTTTGAAAGCTTGTGAGTTTATGGTATTCTTCGAGCAGTGCCGTAAAGCTCAAATAGGGGTCGTCTACCACAATCAGGTTGGCGGCAATTGCGCCCTTGGCCTTAAACTCCCTGCCCACAATTACCGCGGTGGCGGTGGTGGTGTATATAAATGGCTCGTACTTAGGATTAGACAAAAAGGTAATTACCCCTTCGCCTCCCTGCTCAATGTTTCCTACTTTATTAACTTTTGCCTGACCGTTACCTTTGAGTTCTCCGCTTAAAATGTGAGCGATCTGTGCGAGGGTAAATTCCATTCGAAAGGGCCTCAGTTTTCAAGGTCACAAAGATACACTTTTGGGCCAGCATAGGTAATATTTCTTCACGATTTTGCTCATCGCTTTAATATTAGGTAAGTCTGAGGCAGTTGCCACATCTACCAGCTGGCCCGATTTTGTTACTACGTTTATGCTTTGCCCTTCCGCTATATAAGCTTTGTTGCTCACGCTTCCCTGGCTTACAAAATATTCCGATTCCTCTTCAGTCAGCCCCAACTGCTGCTGTATTTTCCGTTGCAAACGGCTCACGGCATCCGGCTGAAAATCATCGTTTGATAACTTTACCTGAAACAATTTTCGCTGCAGAAGCATAGAGGCCAGCATGCTAAGTATTTTGTCTTCATGGCTGGCCCAAAACTTTATTGAGCCCCAAATGTCGTAGTCGTCGAGCGAAGCGAATACATCCAAAAGCTCGGGGTCTTCCTGCAGGTCCTGTAGTTTTACTTCTCTTTCCAGAAATATTGTGAAGGCGGGTGTAGCTTTTACGGTGTGCCCGTGCCTCACCAGCCATTTGGCGCGGCTTATGAGCTTTACCAGCATTTTTTCAGCTGCCACAGAAGTTTTGTGAAGGTACACTTGCCAGTACATGAGCCGGCGGGCACTCAAAAAATTTTCGATGCTGTAAATCCCCTTTTCTTCCACCACAAGCTTTTCATCCTTAATGTCGAGCATCTTAATGATGCGGTCGGCGCCTATTGTGCCCTCCGACACACCGGTGAAAAAGCTGTCTCTTTTCAGGTAGTCGAGGCGGTCGATATCGAGCTGGCTCGAAACGAGCTGATGGAAAAAGGGTCGGTGGTACTCGTTTTGGAAGATATGAAGTGCAAGCTCCAGTTTTCCCTGCAGGTAGCTGTTCAGCTTGTTTATTAAAAGGAGTGAAAGCTTTTCGTGGCTTATGCCGTTCATTAAGGTAAACTCCAGTGTGTGAGAAAACGGCCCATGCCCGATATCGTGCAGTAAAATGGCTACAAGGGACGCTTCATACTCTTCCGGAGATATTTCATTACCTTTACTCCTCAGGTTGTCCAGCGTTATGCTCATGAGATGCATGGCACCCAATGCATGATGAAAGCGAGTGTGCAGGGCACCGGGATAAACAAAATCACTCAGTCCAAGCTGTTTTATCCTTCTTAAACGTTGAAAGTAAGGATGCTGGACAATATCGAAGATCAGGTCGCTGTAGATTGTGATGAACCCATAAACCGGATCGTTAATGATTTTCTTTTTATTCAACCTTATTTGTTTTCATTTTGCTGTAAATTGATCAACCAGCTTATTAAAGTAAAGCCGATATGCAAAAATATTCGATTCTTTGGGCAGACGACGAAATTGACCTGCTGAAACCACATATACTTTTTCTCGAAAATAAAGGGTATAGAGTAACGCCCGTGAACAGCGGAGACGACGCCCTGGACCAGTGCGACCACGAACACTTCGATATCGTGTTCCTCGACGAGAATATGCCGGGCATGTCTGGTTTGGAAACTCTTGGCTACATAAAGTCGACGCACCCCAACATTCCCGTGGTAATGATTACCAAAAGCGAAGAGGAGCATATAATGGAGGAGGCAATTGGCTCAAAGATTGCCGACTACCTGATTAAACCGCTTAACCCGAACCAAATACTGATTTCGGTAAAAAAGATCCTCGACAACCGGCGCCTGGTTAGCGAACACACCAACCAAAGCTACCAGCAGGACTTCCGTAACATAAGCATGGCGTTTCATGAAGAGATGGGGTATGAAGAATGGGTGGAGGTGTATAAAAAGCTGGTGTACTGGGAGCTTCAGATAGAAAATACCGAAGATAAGAGCATGGCTGAAGTGCTTGAAATGCAGAAAACGGAAGCCAATAGCAACTTTACAAAGTTTATCAGCGAGAATTATGAGAGTTGGCTTAACGACCCCAACATTAACAGGCCGCTGATGTCGCATCAGCTCATGAAAAAGAAGGTTTTTCCCGCTGTGAACAGCCAGACTCCTTTGTTTTTTCTCGTTATCGATAATCTTCGCTACGACCAGTGGGAGATACTGGAGCCGATTATTACCCAGTATTTTAATGTGGAAGAAAAAGAGACCTATTTTTCAATTCTACCCACTACTACGGCTTATGCCCGCAATTCTATTTTTTCGGGAATGCTTCCGATTGAAATGGCAAAGCACCACGCCGACATTTGGGTAGGTGAGGATACCGACGACCCCAAGAATAACTACGAGGAGGAGTTTTTGAAAAGGCAGATACAGCGAAGCAGGCTCGATTTCAAATTTTCTTACAACAAGATTATCCACGTAAACCAGGGAAAGCAGCTGGTGGATAATTTTAATAACCTGATGAACAACCAGCTGAATGTGATCGTGTATAATTTTGTGGATATGCTTTCGCATGCCCGTACCGACCTGGAAATGATACGAGAGCTCGCACCCGATGAGGCGGCCTACCGGTCCATTACCCGGTCGTGGTTCGAGCATTCGCCGCTTTTGGATGCATTGAAGAAGATGGCGGAGAAAAAGGCCCAGGTTATTATTACTACCGACCACGGTACCATTCGGGTGAAGCGCCCATTTAAAATAGTGGGCGACCGCAATACCAACACCAACCTCCGCTACAAGCAGGGGAAGAACCTCGGTTTTGACGGATCAAATGTTTATGAAGCCCGCAAGCCTGAGGAAATTCACTTGCCGAAGGTGAACGTTTCTACCTCCTACGTATTTGCGGTGGAAGACTACTTTTTCGCCTATCCCAACAATTACAATTACTACGTCAATTTCTATAAGGACACCTTTCAGCATGGGGGCGTTTCTATGGAAGAAATGATCATACCACTCGTTCACCTAAAGCCAAAAGGAGGAGTTTAAGTGAAAACGGAGTGGACCTGCCGCGACTTAAGCGAATTGGCCGGCATAGCAGGAGAAATATTGACAGCGGGCGCACCCGAAAAGGTGTGGATTTTTGAGGGCAACCTTGGTGCCGGCAAAACTACCCTTATAAAGGAGCTGTGTAAAAAATTGGGAGTAGTAGACGTGGTGAGCAGTCCGAGTTTTTCGCTCATCAATGAATACGAAACTGTGGAGGGGGAAATCATTTACCACTTTGATTTTTACCGTATTACCAACCAAATGGAGGCAGTTGACATAGGTTCGGACGAATATTTTTATTCGGGAAACCGGTGTTTTATTGAGTGGCCTTCCAAAATTCCCTCGTTAGTACCCGATAAACACGTCAAAATTACCATTAACTTAGTGTCAGGAAACCACCGAAAGATTACGCTGGAGAAGTATGGCTGAAAAGTACCGAAAGGGCGTGCACGAGCTCGCAAAAGAACAATCGCTGTATCCACAAGAAGCGCTGCTGAAAGTAAAAGAAGGCGGGCGCTCTTTGTTTATAGGCATTCCCCGTGAGCGTTCGCTGCAGGAAAACCGTGTAGCACTTAAGCCATCGTCAGTAGAAGTGCTGGTGGCCGGCGGGCACGAGGTGTGGGTGGAAACCGGGGCAGGCAAGGCAGCGAAATTTCTGGATAAGGAATACAGCGAGGCCGGGGCTAAAATTGTGTATTCAGCTAAGGAAGTATATACAGCCGATATCATTCTAAAGGTAGAACCGCCTATTTCGGAGGAAGTAGGGTACATGAAAAATGGGCAAACGCTGATTTCTGCAATACAAACGGGCAGGCAAAGTGCTCATTTTTTGAATTCGCTAAACGAGAAAAAGATTACCGCGCTTGCATTTGAGCTGATTGAAGACAAGGTGGGTGGACTACCGCTAATGCGTGCCATGAGCGAAATAGCAGGCAGCACCGTGATGCTGATAGCGGCTGAGTACCTGAGCAACGTAAATGGTGGGCAAGGCGTGATAGTGGGCGGAATTACCGGTGTGCCACCAACGCAGGTGGTTATTTTGGGTTCGGGTACGGTGGCCGAGCATGCGGCAAGGGCAGCAATAGGCCTTGGTGCCGATATCCAGATTTTCGACAACCACATCTATAAGCTCCGCCGGATTAAACATACGCTTGGCCAGCAAGTATACACCTCTACACTCGACAATACCATCCTCACAAATTCACTTAAGTCGGCCGATGTATTGATAGGCGCAATAAGAGTGGAAAAAGGAAGGAACCAGTGCATTGTAACAGAGGAAATGGTGACGGGCATGCGGCCCGACTCCATTATAATAGATGTTACCATAGACCAGGGCGGCTGTATCGAAACGGCTGAACTCACTACTCACAACGATCCGGTTTACCGCAAGCATGGGGTAATACATTATTGTGTTCCCAATATCGCCTCAAGGGTTTCACGCACCGCTTCTACTGCGCTGAGCAATATTTTTACACCGATACTGATGCAGATTGCCGATGCTGGTGGCGTAGAGGAAATGATTTTCTCTCACAAGTGGTTTATGCGGGGGGTGTATGCATTCAAAGGAAGCCTTACCAATCCGCACCTCGCCCGCAAGTTTAATCTCAAATACAA
>CBFGTI010000193.1:0-10390 GCA_965651695.1 uncultured Imperialibacter sp.
ACTGGTGCTGGCAACTCATGGCCGTGGGGTAATTATTATAGACGACGTGCCATTGCTGCGGGCGCTTACACCCGAAGTGCTGGCCAAGCCCTTCCACTTTTTTGAGAGCCCAACCGCCTATACCACAGGTTTTAGCTTTGGGGGTGGCTGGTTTGGAGGTGCGGGCGAATTTGTAGGCCAAAACCCCAATGAGGCAAGCCGTATCATCTACTTTCAGCAAAAGCGCCACGTGTTCGGCAAAATGTTTATCGAAGTGTTTGATGCCAGCGGAAAGCTGATACAGGAAGTACCTGCGGGCAAATCGGCAGGCATTAACATTGTAGACATGCCTACCCGGATGGAGAAACCGAAGGCAGCACCTACCAACAACCGGATGTCGCTGATCGGCAACGTGTTTGGGCCGGAGCTGCCGGCGGGTACCTACCGCGCCGTAGTTACCAAAGGCAAGGAGACGTTCGAAACGGCTTACACCACCACCTACAACCCCAAGTCGCCGCATACCGCCGAAGACCGGCGGCTTCAGGAGCAGACGGTAAAAAAGCTGTACGACATGACGGAGCAGATGGCCTACGTGTATGAGACCGCGGCTAAACTGCAGACACAGGCAGAAAAATTGGCCGCCGAACAGCCAAAGCTGGCTAAAAAAGCGAAAGCCTACGCGGCATCAGTGGCGGCATTTAAAGACAACCTGGTGTTTTTGGGCGGCGACTTTTATGTAGCGGAAGAAGACAGGCTAAGCGAGCGGATAAGCCAGATTTACGGCACGGTTTCCCGGTATTCGGGCAGGCCGTCGCAATCGCACCTCGACAGGATAACCTCACTGGAGGCGGAGTTTAAAAAAGAACTGGAGACATTTGCCAAGCTCAGCGGCCCCGATCTTAAAAAGCTGAATGACGAGCTCGCCAAAGCAGGCACCCAACCCGTGAGTGTGCCTACCTTTGAAGAGTTTAAAGCGGTGGAATAGGTGAAGGTAATTGGTAAGCGGTAATCAGCGACCGGTAACAATTGCCGGCTGCTGATTACCGCTTTTTTTTATTGATAACGATCGCATTATTCCTCTCCCAGAAGCTGCTTTCCCCTTTTTATCCCTTCCCGCAACATTTTCACAAGGTCGTCGTCCTCCACTTTGCCCTTCACCGGATAGCTTATCCCCATGGCCTTTCGTTCCTCATTTTCCTGCATCACCATGGGAAGCAACCGTTCCATTTTTTTAGCCTGCAGCTGATGTAGCGTTTCATATAGTACCTCCGGGAAACGGCCCTGCGGCACTACCACCTCTTCCTCTTCCCTGGATAAAATGTCCCAAATTTCGTGCAGATCCGAAAAGGTGTTTGCTTCGTTTCGGTAGGCATCATACATGCGGTAAAAGTCCAGGATTTTGTATGGTTCCACTGCCTTTATAAATGCCAGCGTGGTTTCGCTATCGTAGAAAATATCGGGCTTTTCAGGCTTCGGCGGTTCTTTGTAGTCTTTAAACTTCTCGGCTCTCCATGCATCCAGGTATCGTTCTTCTTCTGCTCCTCTTATGTTTGGCAGCGACAACAAATGAGTGCCCATGTGGTTGTCGTAAAATTCATACCAGTCGGGGTATTCTGCTCCGAACTCGCCCTGGCTCTTGTAGCCGTCATAATCTTGCCACTCCTCAAACAAGTATTCTTCCGTATCGCTGTGTGGCTTTTTCAAAAATTTGAGCATTACCTCCAGGTCCTCGGACGTAACCGGGTCGTTGAACGGACAGGCTTTTATATTCTTTTCCCAATAATGGAATTCTATCGATACCTCTACTGGAAGATCTATTTGCCCGGCTCGCCACTGGCACTGGAGGTTGAACAGTTTTTTTTGGGCGATTTGCCAATAGAACTTCTCTGCCCGGTTTCTAAAATGGGCTTCGTTGCTAAGCTGGCGGTCCCGCAAAAATTTCCCTCTTTCGAGAAACGTTGCTTTCTCCGAAGCATAGTATTCAAGAAAATTGTCGGCACTACTTTCAGTAAACTTCGCCAGGTAAGCGATGCATTTGGGATTGTTTTTTAATTCTTCAAGTAAGGTTTCTTTATCCATGTTGTAAAAAGGTGGTTTATAACAGGGGGTAAATATGTTAAAAATCATTTATTGTCCGGTAAATTTCCGGCAGCAATTAAGGAAAGCATCATTTCACGCTAAAGAAGACATATATGTACACCATCCCTTTCCAGCTTATCGACTGGAGCGCAGTTTCGAAACAGGAATTCGCCGGAGAAACAGGCGTTGCATTTTGGCAAACCATACTTGCCGACGGCCTGCGCATACGAATTGTAGAATACAGCGGGGGCTATGTAGCCGACCACTGGTGCCGCAAAGGCCACATAGTACATTGCCTCGAAGGAGAATTTGAAAGCAGAATGGAAAACGGAGAGATTTTCAGGCTTACCAAAGGAATGACCTATGTGGTATCCGACGACCTAAGCTCCCATCAGTCGGTTACGAAGCACGGCGCGAAACTTCTGATTATTGACGGGGATTTTTTGAAGCCGACTGGTGTCCGGGAATAAGATGAACCTCCTTACCTGGAACTGTAACGGCGCTTTCCGGAAGAAGTATCAGCTACTGGAGGAATTTTGGGCGGATATCGTGGTAGTGCAGGAGTGTGAGAACCCGGCGCTGTGTAGTTACGAGCCCTACAAACAATGGGCGGCCAATAGCTACTGGGTTGGCAGCCTGAAGCACAAGGGGCTGGGCATTTTTGCAAGAGAGGGCGTAAAGCTTGAGTTGCTGGATTGGGACTGCGAGGGCTTGCAGCATTTTATCCCCTGCCGGGTAAACGACGACTTTATACTCATCGCCTGCTGGTGCCATGCTGCCAAACTTTCAGACTACGCCTACATTGGTCAGCTATGGAAATACCTGCAGCTTCACAAGTCGAAACTGGGCAAGTGCGTGCTGGCTGGAGACTTCAACAGTAACGCCATTTGGGATCGGCCAAACCGGATCTGGAACCATTCTGACGTAGTGAGGGAGTTGAAGGAACTGCAAATTGAAAGCCTCTATCACCATTATTACAACGAAGAGCCCGGCAAAGAAACCCAGCCGACACTCTACCTGCTAAAAAAGCTGGCGAAGCCTTACCACATCGATTACGTATTTGCCAGCAGCCAGTTTTCGGCTTCGCTGAAGAAAATGTGGGTGGGGCTACCAACACAGTGGCTAACCCATAGCGACCATATGCCGGTGGTTTGTGAATGGCGTTAATGAATGTTAGAAGATATTTTCCAGCGCAAACGATACTTTAGGAAGTATGGAGGAGACAACGGTGCCCTCTCCTGCGAGATACAAGGCGGGCTTATCGAGTGTGCCCGTGTATATCTCCAGCGTCTCGTTTCCCGGGTCCACGATCCAATACTCTTTCACACCAAATTCCAGGTACTTTCTTTTTTTGATATTGCGGTCAATAAAGCTGTTGGAGGGGGAAATTACCTCTATCACAAGGTCAGGAGGTCCCTCAATGCCTCTTTCTGAAATGAAGTGTTTACTGGCTGTGGAGATAAATACCAGGTCGGGCTGGAGCACGTTTTTTGAGTCGATATAAAGATCAATGGGAGAAAAAAACAACTCTCCATCGAGTGTTGAATCCCTTAAAACATTAAACAATTCCCTTAAAACCCGCTGGTGTTTTGGTTTAGGTGCTGGTGACATAATCAATTCGCCATCGATAAGCTGGGCAAGCAGGCCTTCTTCTAATTGAAGGTAGTCTTCAACGGTCCACACTTTCGATTGGTCTATGGTTGCTGTTTGCATACGAGGATATAAAGATAACCTATTCCAGATTAAAGGGTCAATGCCTCACCGCCGGAATTTGCTTCTGTCAGTCGCTGATATGTCATTTTTTTGTGAACTTGGCGCACATGGAAAGCAACTCAACCTACACTGCATTTATGCGACACATATTCCTTTTGCTTGCAGTTCTTTTCTTCGCAACAAGCATAAACGACTATTTTTTCGACGGCATGGTCACTATAAATGGAGAAAAAGTGGGAGCCGGATGGGTGGGTGCCCTTGTGTTTTTTGTCCTCGGATGCATAATGCTGCTTCTCTGGCTTTCTATAAAAGACAAAGTAGTTCAGGTGCGTCTGGGGGGCCAAAACATTACCTTGTATCTGCAAGACACAGAAGCAAAGGTGAACTGGTTTGAGGTTGAAAGCCTTGAGCAAGTCCCCATAGTAAACCCGCCCATGTACAAGCTCAGAGTTAGGAACAGGCCGGGTTATTATCTGTTTATATCAACAAGCTTTTCAATTAACATAGGAGGTGGCGTGTATGATGCATCGGATATGGGCAGCTTCATTCGAAAGAAGAAAAAGGAAGTAGGGATTTAGTTTAGATCTCGCCTCGTGTGCTGTCATGTGAGACCCATGCCAGGGCGGCGTGGGTTGTCTTAGCTGCACTGGGCAGCGTAGGCTGTTTTAGCTCCTGGGTAGGGTGGGCTATATTCGCGGCATTAGACGGCCTGCCTAACCGCCTGGGCTCCCATGGTCTGAGTCTTCTCAGACCATCTGCAAAGGCTGGGGTGCTTAGACCTGCCGAAGCTGGCAATGCTGCTACGAGCCGAGGCCTTTGATGCTGTCATGTGAGACACATGCCAGGGCGGCGTGGGCTGTATTACAGCAGCAGCACCGTTCGGTTTTGCCTAACCGCCGGGGCTGCCATGGACTGAGTCTCCTCAGTCCATTTGCAAAGGCTTGGGTGCTTAGACCTGCCGAAGCTGACAGTGCTACTACGAGCCGAGGCCTTCGATGCTGTCATGTGAGACACATGCCAGGGCGGCGTCAGTATAAAGAGCCACCGATTGCCGATCACGAGACTCTCCGATCACTGATCACTGATGACTACTTTTACTGCCACTGCTTCCTGCTACTGCCTCCTACCGATTACAAACTCACCGATTACTGACTACCGGCTCACCGACTACCTCCTCCACCAGCTCACCTTTCGTAAGCGACGACAACTTTTCCAGAAACTCCACCATATTTTCCTCCTGCCCTATGCTCAGGCGCTTGCGCAGGCGGTAGCGTGCGGTTTCCACACCCCTGATGCTGATGTTGAGAATGGGCGCGATCTCCTTGTTGGTCAGGTTCATGCGCACCAGGGCACAAAGCCTAAGCTCTTTAGCAGTGAGGTCGGGAAAGTGTGTTTTCAGTTCCGTAAAAAACTCGTGGTGCACCCGCTCAAAGTTGGACTCAAACACCAGGATATGCTCCTCGTCCTGCAGGTGCGCGCCAATTTTGCGGTTGAGGTCCTTCAAATGGCCGCGCAGCATTTCGTTGGTAGTCATGTTTTTGATGGTGCCCAACTCGTCCTTTATCTCCGTTAACAGCTCCCGCTTTCGCACCAGCAGCATGGTGTAGTTAGCCAGCTCCTTACTTTTATAAATTACGTCTTCCTCCAGCTGCTCCTTGTCCTTTTCAATCAATTCCTTCTCGCGGGCCAGCTTTATCTGCTCAAGCTCAAGTTCCAGCACCTTCTGTTTTTTTATTTCTTCGTGCCGTGTCTTCTGCTTTTCGAGCCTGATTTTGCGGCGCACCATTTTTCGCGCGGCATACATCAGGGCCGTAAACAGAAGTATGTAAAAAGCTATGGCCCACCGGGTTTGGTACCACTGCACAGGCACACGCAGGCTGTAGCGGGCCTCCACGGCTTCCGCACCGAGCACACTCCTCGCTTTCACCCGAAAAACATAAGCACCGGGCTTCAGGTGGGTATACTCTTTAAATGGCGTAGGCTGCCAATCGGACCACCGCTCGTCCAGGTTTTCCATCAGATAGCTGTATTGGATACCCGCGCCATTAATCAATGCGGGAGCAGTAAAGCCGAAGCGTATAGAAGTAGCGTTGTCAGGCAGCCGAAGCAGCCCTCCATCTCCAGATTGAAGCTGCCCCCCGGCTTGTAACGGGGCTGAGTATGTCTTTGCGTCGCTAACGTAGCTAACCAACGATATAAGCGTAGCAGCAGACCCGGTGCGTGGGGCTCGGTTGAGATCGAAGGCGTAAAGGCCGGTGGTGGTACCCATGAGCACGCCGTTTTCGCCCAGCGGCACTATACACGCCATGCCCGTGTTGAAGGTGCCTTTTAACTCGCGGAATAAGCCTTTTTCCAGTAAAGGATCGGCACCATCCATATCGAACCAGCCAGCCTCATCGCCGTGCACAAACCAGGTGCGGTTGCCGGCTGTCAGCAGCTTATGCACGTTAACAGAAGTACCAAAAAGATCATTAAGAAAGCCATGTGGTTCAAAAAACCCCGTGCGTTTATTGTAGCTAAAAACGCCGTGATTTGTTGTGAAAACAATGTCGCCTTTCCAGCGCACCACGTTGATATTAAAGGGTGAAGGAAGGCCGTTTTCGTCCTTAAAATGCTCAACTGTTATTACACGCTGAAAGCCCTCGTCGATTTTGACACGGTACACGCCTTTATAACCGTGGCACACCCAAAATACACCGGGTTCATCACTCTGCAGAATCTCTCTGCTCGACTCATAAAACCCCTGAATCTTGTGCCGCAGCAAAAGGCCCCTGGTGCGGTCGGACTGCAGCAAAAACAAACCGCTATAGGTGCATGCAAGGTAATAGCCCGGTTTGCCTTTTACCGGAATGACCTTCCAAACTCCCCTTACGTCGCCAATGGGTTTCACACCGGAGTCTGAAATGGCGAAGAGGCCCCGCTCGTGGCTGCACAGTAACTGACCATCGAAAATACCAAGCGAATACGCCAGCCCGTCCAGCCCCGCTATCTTACGAAACCGCAGTGGCGAGGCAGCTGCTTCGGCGGCAAATACACCCTGGTGTGTAGCCACATACAGGCGTCCTTCGCTAACCACCGCATCCAGCACGCTGGCATTTTCTAAGAGAGTGGAAACCGGGGAAGAAACGTCGATACAGTCGATGCCATTGTTGAGCAGCGCCCAAAGGCCGCCCTCCCGGCTTTCGAACAAGTGAAGCACGGTATTGTCTTGCAGCTCGCCGTATTTGCCATCGTTGGCCAGTATCTGCCCGTTACCATCCAAGGCAATTATTTGAGCGCCGAGGGTGCCGAAATAGTAAATGCCCGACGACGAACGGACCGCCGAGGTAACTACCGGCCGGGAGGTTCCTGCGGTGATATGCCTGACGAAAACCACGCTGCCCGTATCGGGATCGAAAGTAAATAAGCTGCCCTGGCTGGTAACCAGCAGTATTTGGTGGGGAAGGCTGCCGGGCAACATCGCCACAAGGTCCTCATGGTTGAGGTCGCTTGCCGAAAAAGCCGGTTTAATTGCCAACGACTCCAAATCGACCGACTTCACTCCCTCTTCGTCGCGGAGGAAAAGCTTATCGTTAATCGCTGCCGAAAATGTAAAGTTTCCATTGATGGCGGGAATGATGGCCGCCTTGTTGCGCGAAACAGCAATGAGCTTATTGTAGCTAAGAAACACAACGTGCCCCTGCACCTCGTGGATAAACGAGATGTTGCCCATGTTTCGCTCTTCGGGGGAAAGAAGGTCTAACATTGAGCTAAAGCTGTACTTGCCCAGCTCGTCTTTTTCAATTACGCCGAATTCATTGAAACCACCTGCATATACTTTTCCATCCGAAGCATGCAGCAGGCTAAGCACTGCAGAATGGTTGGGCAGGTGCACCTTATGCCACTGCTCGGCATCGAAGGCATGGGCGCCTTCTTTGTTGCCGAAGTAGAATATACCGTCGTCGGCCTGGCACATTACCCAAAATTGCGGATGGCTGGAGAAATCGTTGCGGGTGTAGTGCACCACACGGGGAATACCGGCTGGCTTAAGCCATGAAACACCGGCCGAAAGATCCTCGCCCAGCGACTCAACCGGCTGCGCTTGCTGCCCATACAAAGGAAGTGCGGCGACGAGTAATAGCAGCAACGGCCCGCATTTAGATAGATCAGGGAGCGGATAAAGCAAATTTTTCATTGGAGATGGTTAGTTAGCTGGTTCTCTGAATGCCTTTTTTTGAAAGGCCTTACTCCTTCATGAAGTAGTGCTGACGTAGTACCGTCTCCATGGCGAAGTAATCAAAGTGTAGCCCTGCGCTGAGCGAAAACACTTGTTTAAGATACATTTGATTTTCGAAAAGAGAAATCGATTGCATCTGGAATTTTCACAACTACGCCGCCTCCACGGGCTCTGTGGTTGTGGATTTCACAATGCGATCCAATAAGCGATCCTCCTGGAAGCTTTAATAATTGTTTTACAAACTACCACTAACACGATGAACTACTTTACCAAGATGGCCAATCGGCCAAAAACAGCTATGGTTAAACACCTATTGAAAACTGTATTGTTTAGCGCTTTTCTTGTGCTGGGATTCAACGGTTATTCCCAGAATTGGCAGCTCGTATGGGCTGATGAGTTTACGAATGGAATAGGACCCGATTGGGTTTTTGAAACCGGCAACGGCTCGGGCGGCTGGGGCAACAACGAGCTGCAGTACTACCGGAGCCAGAACGCAACTGTTTCCAACGGCCAACTGGTTATCACCGCCCGGCAGGAAAGCTTCGGCGGGTTTAACTACACCTCTGCCCGTATGAAAACGCAGGGCCGGAAATCGTGGAAGTACGGCAGAATTGAAGCCAGAATCCAGCTTCCAGCATTCCAGGGATCGTGGCCGGCATTCTGGATGCTTGGCGACAACATTACGTCTGTTGGCTGGCCTGCTTGCGGCGAAATAGACATAATGGAGCAGGTAAATACCAATAACACCGCCCACGGCACCATCCATTGGGACAACAACGGTTACGTGTCGTACGGCGGCTCAACCGGAACCAACGTAACCGGCTGGCATGTGTATGCCATTGAGTGGAATGCCAGCTCCATCAAATGGTTTCTGGACGGGGTGCAATACCATGAAGCCAACATTCAGAATGGCATTAATGGCACCGGCGAGTTCCACAACAATTTCTTCATCATACTCAACATGGCCGTGGGCGGCAACTGGCCCGGGTTTACGGTAAACAACTCGGCACTGCCTGCCAGCATGCGGGTAGACTACGTACGGGTATACCAGGCGGGTTCGGGCGGTGGCGCTCCTGTGGGGCAAACGATCTGGCTGCGTGGAAGCAACAACCAGTACGTATCTTCCGAAAACGGGCAGAGTGCGATGATGTGCAACCGTACGTCGGTGCAGGCGTGGGAGCAGTTTACGGTAGTTTCGGCCGGTGGTGGCAAAATAGCCCTGCGGGGCAACAATGGCCAATATGTTTCGTCGGAAAACGGGCAGGCTGCCATGATGTGCAATCGCACCAGCATACAGGGCTGGGAGGCTTTCGACTGGCTGCCCCAGCCCGATGGCACCATTGCCCTGCGCGGCAACAACGGCCAGTATGTATCGTCGGAAAACGGCACCCAGGGCATGCGCTGCAACCGCACCTCTGTAGGCGGCTGGGAGAAGTTTACCTGGGGTACCGGCAGTGGCGCCCGCACTATGGAGACTGCAGAGGAGTCGGTAGTGCTGAGTGCCGGCGAAACAACATTGGAAAATAACCTGCTGGTGTATCCCAACCCGGTGAAAGACAAAAAGCTTCACATTGATTTCAGCAGAACAAAAGATATTGAAGCGACTGTCGTTATTACGAGCATGGAAGGGAAGAAGATACTGGATGCCGTACTTACCAGGGAAAGCAACGAGGTCCAAATTCCTTCACATGTGCCCAATGGCCTATACATTCTTTCTGTGAACTACGATGGAAAAAAGCTAACGAAAAAAGTGCTGATTGAGTAGTGGGGAAAAAAGCTTGTGAGAAGACGCCCGGCAACCTCCGGGCGTTTTTTTTGCCGCTTCAGGGGGTAAAACAGCATCAAAACGGTTTCTCTCATCTTTCAGCGTGACAATTGTCATACCTCTCCAAACGGCCGCCCTTTACTTTTATAAGAAAAACAAAACTATGGAAGCCACCACTGCAATTGGGCTTAATGCCACCAAATCCAAACACCTGGCCGATAAGCTAAACGATCTTCTGGCCAACTATTCCATATTCTACCAAAACGTACGGGGCTACCACTGGAACGTGCGGGGAGAGAAGTTTTTCGAGCTTCACCTGAAGTTTGAAGAGCTATACAACGACCTGCTGCTAAAGATAGACGAGGTAGCAGAGCGCATTCTCACATTGGGCCATTCGCCACACCATCGCTACAGCGACTACAGCGCGGTAGCAAAGGTGGTGGAAAGCAGCCACGTATCGGACGGACGGCAGGCGATTGAGAATATTTTATGGTCGTTTAAAACCATCATCGTTTTGCAGCGGGAGATTCTTGCGCTGGCCGCCGAAACTGAAGACGAAGGCACCATTGCGCTGATGAGCGATTACATAAGAGCACAGGAAAAGCTGGTATGGATGTATTCGGCTTATTTGAACAGGT
>CBFGTI010000194.1:0-10384 GCA_965651695.1 uncultured Imperialibacter sp.
CCACCTGCGGGAGCAAAAAATGCTGATGATCGACGGAATGCCGAATAAGAGCGCCACCCGCAGGCTTAATTGCTGTTCTTTGTACTTGAGAAATGCCCCCACTACACTGGAGCAGCCCACCACAAAAAGTGAATAACCGGAAGCCGCTACAGCGTCGAGGGAGAATAGGTAAACCAGAATAGGTACCGATAAAACGGAGCCGCCGCTGCCAAGCGCTCCCAGCGACAGACCAACCAGGAAAAGTGAAAGATAACCCGCTAATTCCATTACTGATTTCGTGCATTTACGATGGGGCCGAAGGGCCCGAACTTGTGCTGCAATTCCGAAAAACCGTCGGCATACGGGCCAAACGGATGATCGAAGGGCTTCTTAGAAATATCAGGCCAATCGGCGGAGAGGTCTTTCTCAGGCCTTGGCATCGAATTGACATATGCCGCCACGTCCCACGCTTCTTCATCAGTAAGCACGGGCGTTTTGTAGGTTACGCCATAGGGCATATTGGCCTTTACGAATGCAGCAAAACGGGAAAGGCGGTAGAGTCCGGCGCCCGTGTTGTAGCTGTTCTGTCCATAAAGTGGCGGATAAATGTATTCCAGGCCATTTTCGGCTTGCTTGCCCTCGCCGTTGGCACCGTGGCAGCTTCTGCAGTGTTTGATGTAAACCAGCTTGCCACTCACGGGGTCGGCCGGGCGGTTCAACACCGGCAAATCGGGGAGTCCGAAGCCGTGTCGTCGCTCGCCTTTTTTTACGTCTTTTCCGACCCATTTGATGTAGGCAACCAGGGCCTGCATTTCCCGGCTGTCCGTTTCCAGCGGCTGTCCGTTCAGGCTGCGCTCAATGCAGTCGTTTACCCGTTTCTCAAACCCTTCAACTGTACCGGAGCGGCTGCGGTATTTGGGGTAGCCGCTGGCCACCGCGCCGTAGTTGTTACCAAAGGGAACGGTTCCCGCCTTAAGGTGGCAGTTTTGGCAGTTCATTCCATTGCTAATGGGGTTCACTTTTCCCCCGGGCCCAAGGTACAGGGAGGTGTGTGCGACCAATTCCCTGCCGTACCTGATTAAATTCCCTTCCGCAGAATCGGGAATAGCGATAGTGTCAGGAGCTTGCCATGTATTTGCAGCTTCAGGCACTTCAGTATTTACATGCCCCGGGGTTTTGTTTTCAATAGGAATAAAGCCGAAGACCTCATTCAGAATAAACAGCAGGCTGCTGAAAACAAAAAAGGTCAATAAGGTTACGTACATAATAAGCCGGTTGATGGCCTTTAACAAGGCTTCTCTTTCTCTCATAGAAGTTGAACTCGATGATTATTGGATAAAAAAAACTAGATATTTCAAAGTTGTTGCGGCCGGCTAGGCTCATCCTTTAGGGACGGGCCGTTCCACGTCGGCGACCTGGAAGGGTTGATAAACAGCTTTGAAATCCGGAAATGGATGTATTTATTGTTTGACATGTATTGCTCATAAATGCGATTGCCCTGTGAAAAAACCGGCGGGCCGATCATAAAATGGTGAGCTACATTCCTGATCTCATGGCCCAGCTGTCCATACCCGCCGGCGTGGGTTGTTATGCTAAAGCCGGGAAATTAACCGCCTGCATAAATGTAGGCGCAGCCATTTTGCTGGGCTCTGCCCAATGCCCAAACACCCGAAGGCACCAGTTGCACACCGGGCAGCACAGCATTGGTCAAGTCGTCGATAACTTTTGTCGCATCAAGGCCCATACCTTGCGCAATCAAAGCGCCATATACACTAATGGCCATCTTACACACGCAAAACATGGCGCCGCGGTCCTGCAGATTTTTCAGTCCGTCGATTCCCGGAGCAGGAAAATCTTTGCCCTGCGGCTTGTAATAGGTGTTGCGTAGGGCGAACTCGCCTGTGTTGTTGTCCTTTATTTGAAACACCTCACCAAGCTTATACTTGGCCCAAACGCTATCTTCGAGTGCAAAAGGCATCGCATTGTGGCGCAATACCACCATGGCGGTCATATCTGCATCGGCCGTGCCCGACTGATTGTTGGTGTTAAGAAAAACCCATGGCCATATAAAAGGATAGCCGCCGTGAGGTTCGGGCGCATCAAACACTACTTTGTGAGCGCCTTTTACCTGTTTAAACCATTCATCCGCGTCGTTGTGCGTTTCGTACTTAGAAAACTGGCTGGCAAACAGAGAGGTTGGAACTGCCGATAGCCCCGCTGTAGCGCCTGCTGCCATTGCTAAATTACCGATGAATTTTCTTCGGGAATTTTCAGTAGCTGATTTCATTTTTTTGAATTTTTAAGTGAAAAATTATAATTAATTTCAGATTGACTTAACGGGAAGGGTTGCGGCGGCAGTTGTTTTTTGACGGTGACAATGGGTATACAGCGGTAGAGATGCAGGTGAACATTAGGTGGCAGTTTGGCTGCCGATAGCGAAAAGAATGTTGGCAACGGGCAAAAAAAAAAGAGGCGGTTTGATTGGCCTCTTTTCGTGGGTATCGATAGAAATAGTTTATGATTCTTCAACTAGGAGCTGCACATCATTAATGATCAGCTCATTTAATTGGTTTACTGGGAAAAAAAGCCACGTGCAGATCACAAATAACGTTAGCTAATTTGCAGCGTTTCTGACCAAAACTTAATCTGCTTCCTTTAACCGGTAAACGGTGTTGTCAATTAGCATCAGGTAACTTTCATCACTCATCCCCTGCGCATTTGCGAAAGAATAAAAGAGATTGGTTGTCTCGGCACCCTGAATCCAATTCATCCCTCCGTTGAAAGTAACTGAAATTGCATCGTTGGACTGTACCACATCATTCGGACATGAGCTGTTGTTCAAAATCAGATAACCTTTTCCGGCAGAATTGAAGCCTATAATTTTTCCCCGCTGCTCGTGTATCTTATCCCATGAGAGTCCCCCGTCATTTGAAATAACCATTGCGCTGGCACCGCTAACAACCAGGTTCTCTTCATCTATTACTTCCATGTCGTATATCGTCGATAGCGGTGCCTGGAAAGTAGCCAAATGGGAGCCGGCACTATCCAGCAGGTAAATTTTTCCGTTTCTGCCGCCGGCATATATTTTATTTCCAAAAAGTTGATAACTAAAAGTGACGCTTGAGTTACCCAAATCCTGATCTACGAAAAGCGTATCCCAACTCCGGCCTTTGTCTCGTGACTTAAAAAGTGCATTACCAGTTTCAAGGCTGAAGGCGGATATGTACAAATTTCCACCAGGATCAGAACTGAGGTGACTAAAGCCCACTCGTTCTGCCAAATTCGGATAGCTGATCCTTTCCCATGTCGAGCCACCGTCAGGGGTAATTAATATGTCAGTTTGGCCAGACAACGTGATGAATCCCTCGTCTTTGTTCATAAAGTGCATGTCTGCCGGTCTAACCTCCCAGTCCAGATTTAACCTTTTCCAGTTTCGGCCGCCGTCTTCACTTTTAAACAACTCCACATAGCCGCCGTAATTGTAAGAGCCCAATACGTAGCCGGTTTCCGCATCAGGAAACTGGAGCTGCAGCAAAGAACCGTTTATTCCCAACACACCGACTTTTGAAATTTCCACGCCCTCGGGTGCATTAATTTCACTATTAACATCACATCTTTCGTCGAAGACAAATGAGTCTTCAGGTCCGCACGAGCAGATCCAAATAGAAAAGCTGAAAATTATGAGTCCCGTTTTGTTCATAGTCACAGCAATCTGATTAGTAGGCAAGCCATTCTAAGTTACAAATTTTCCGTCGTTATCGAATGCTTCACGCGGCGACATACCTTTAATTAGAAATCAGACATGCTGGCCGAACCCTTGTTGTCTTTGGTACTATTCTCCCTTGCCACACCCCAGCCATTTTTGTAAATAGCGGCCTCAAAACACATGCCCCCAATGATGATTGTAAGAAAAACTATACTCAGCAGTATTTGCCTGCTTTTTGTGCTTTCGGTGTTTGCGCAAATGCCCGACAGCCTTTACGTAAAAGCCAACTACGAAAAACGTGAGGTGTACATCCCCATGCGCGATGGCACAAGGCTGTTTACCATCATTTACGAACCCAAAGAGAAAAGCAAAAAGTACCCCATGCTAATGCAGCGGACCTGCTACAGTGTGGCGCCTTACGGGCCCGACAGGTATCGGGCCACCCTTGGTCCTTCGCCTTACCTGATGCGTGACGGCTACATTTTCGTGTACCAGGATGTGCGGGGCCGCTATATGTCGGAAGGTACCTTCGACAACATGCGCCCACATGTGCCGGGCAATAACCCCAAAAACAAATCGACCGACGCAGTAGACGAAAGCTCCGATACCTACGACACCATCGACTGGCTGATAAAGAATGTGAAAAACAACAATGGCAAGGTAGGGCAGTGGGGCATTAGCTATCCTGGCTTTTATACCGCGGCAGCCTTGCCCGAGGCACACCCTGCCCTTAAAGCCAGCTCGCCACAGGCACCCATTGCCGATTTTTTCTTTGACGATTTCCATCACCAGGGGGCCTTTCTGCAAAGCTACCTGCGGGCCTATCCTGTATTTGGCAAGCAGAAGGAAGGCCCAACCACGCAGGCTTGGTATGGCGAGCAGATGATGCCTGTTCACCCCGACGGTTATGCATTCGGTATGGAGCTGGGGCCGCTGAAGAATATGGACCAGTACTACGCCGATAACTTCTTCTGGCAGCAAACGGTAGAGCACCCCAACTACGACGAGTTCTGGCAGCAGCGCAACCTACTACCCCACCTGAAAGGCGTGGACCATGCCGTGATGGTGGTTGGCGGTTGGTTTGATGCTGAAGACCTTTACGGTCCGCTCAACATTTACAAAACTGTGGAGAAAACAAGCCCCAATGCTTACAACACCATCGTAATGGGCCCGTGGAGTCACGGCGACTGGTCGAGGGAGCGGGGCACACAGACAGTGAACCACATCTATTTCGGCGATAGCGTATCCACTTTCTACCAGAAAAACATAGAGCGCACTTTTTTTAATTATGTGTTGAAAGGGGAGGGCACCATGAATTTGCCCGAAGCCTACATGTTTGATACAGGAGTGAAGAAATGGTTTCAGTTCGAGGAATGGCCACCGAAGGAAATCCCATCTTACAAGCTGTATTTTGGTGAAGACGGCAGCCTGTCGCTGAATAAACCTACCAATGCCGAGGCAGTTTTCAGCTACGTGAGCGATCCGGATAAGCCGGTGCCTTATACATCTCAAACAGAGGCGCTTACCTTTACCCCCCGCCGCTTTATGACCGACGACCAGCGGCATGCGTCTACCCGGCCCGATGTGCTCACGTTTGTTACCGAAGAGCTCACTGAAGATATCACGCTGGCAGGTGAGATTGCCGCAAAGCTGAAGGTGGCGCTTTCCACCACCGATGCCGACTTCATCGTGAAGCTGATCGATGTATACCCCGCCGACCACCCGAGCTACGAGCACAATCCCGACAACATCATTATGGGTGGCTACCAGCAGCTGGTGCGGCACGAGGTGTTCCGCGGCAGGTTCCGCAACAGCTACGAAAAGCCCGAGCCGTTTACACCCGGCGAACCCACCGACGTGAGCTTTCCGCTGCAGGACATCCTGCACACATTCAAGAAAGGGCACAAGGTAATGGTGCAGATCCACAGCACTTGGTTTCCCTACATCGACCGCAACCCGCAGAAGTACGTCGACAACATTTACAAGGCCAATGAGGAGGATTTTATAAAATCAACCATCAGCGTGTTTGGTTCTTCAGTAATAGAAGTAGGAGGCGAGCCAGCGCTTGAGGGAAAGGTGGATGTGAAGAAGTAGCACGCCCACGTTTTCCCACGCATATCAAAGGGGTGGCTTTCGGTCGGAGGCCACCTTTTTTGTTACGTAGACGATATGTAGCCCGCGCAACCGTGCCGTCGCCAGTCTTCGCTTATAATTTTGGGCCAGTATTTACATTTAAACCAATTGTATGGAAATGAAGACAAAAAATTTACTGATGGCCCTGGCAGTTATGGCCGTTATCTATGGGTGTCAGCCGGCGCAGTCGAACGAAACAAAGAAAGCAGAACCGGAAAAGGAAGCTTTTGATTTTGAAAAGGAGAAAGCCGCAATCCTGGAGGTAATTGAGCAGGAGTCGAAGGCTTTTTGGGACAAAGACTTTAATAAGTGGGCCAGCTACTGGGCGCAGGAAGATTATGTGAGAACGATGGGCTGGTGGGCAAGAGGGGGTATTACCGTGGTGGAAGGCTGGGAGCAAAGAGGGCCGAGAACAAAACAGCATATGGAGGAGTTTCCTGAGCCAAACGAGCAGAACGTGACCAGGAAGAATTGGAACATCCGTATTTCCGAAAACATGGCTTGGGCTACTTTTTACCAGTATGGCACCGA
Organism: uncultured Imperialibacter sp.; assembly: GCA_965651695.1. Taxonomy (GTDB): domain Bacteria; phylum Bacteroidota; class Bacteroidia; order Cytophagales; family Cyclobacteriaceae; genus Imperialibacter. The sequence goes on from CBFGTI010000194.1 coordinate 6,350, forward strand.
CACCGGCGAACCAGTAATGGACATGCCCGGCCTTAGCCACGAAACAAGGATCTTCGAAAAGGTAAACGGCCAGTGGAAGATAGTGTATGTAGGCTGGCTGCTGCAGGGGGAGTAGGCTCCCGAGTTTGATATTTTTGAACGGCAGGGGAGGGTTTATGCTCTTTCCCTGTTGGCTTTTATTTTAGCTTTGCTGCCTCAGCATCAGATATCTTGGTCACTGATTTTTCTTTTCCTCATTACAGACTTTCCTAACCAATGCTCAACGGGAATTGTAGTGATGCTTCCGGCAACCGAGTGCTGGTGATATTACATGATCTCCGGATAAAATCGTAGATTAGCTCGGTGCCAATAGCAGGGGGATGAATACTTCAACAAATGAGATTCTCAATAAGCGATCAGCCGACCCTTTGGATCAATTGATATTTGAAGGAGGTTTAAGGATAAAGTCCGTTTGGTTCGACAAAGACCTGGACGTAATCATATTGTTGTTAAATAATAAAAAAATTCTCCAGCGACCGATATCTGATTTCCCTCGCCTGAGAGACGCGACATTGGAGCAACTGCAACACTTTTCGACAGATGGAATCGGAATTCGCTGGGAAGAACTTGATGAGGATCTCAGTATGAGGGGTTTTCTGAAGTATGAGTTGTCTCTCATGAAACCGAAAGTGGCCTGAGTTAGCTCAAGTGCTTAGCTGCTTAGGCATCTTTTCCATCACTCCCTCCCAATGCTGCTTCATTTCCTCCCGTTCCTTTTCATTCAAAAGCTGGTCCTGATGAAAGGCGAAGGTGGTTGAAGAGCCTGCCGGGTTGCCGGCTGGACTTCCCGCCGGCATAAGCCTGATCTGTAGCATGGAGAAATGATCCCACCCCGGCTTTTTCCACTTCATTCGCAGGTGAGAGCCTTCAACAAAGGTAGTAACCTTGCCTTCTGTCCCTTCTCTGCTTTTGAGGTTGACGCCCACTTGCAGACTACCTTCCAACTCACCAAACCACAGCTTGATTCCCGGCTTCGAAAAAAAGAAATCCCAAGCCTTCGCCGGAGGTACGGGCAAGGTTTTGCGGTAACCCATTTGCCAGCCCGCATCTTTCGTTAATCCCACGGGTTTGTCCATCTTGCTAGTTTCTGGTTAAGTTCTGAAGCGCCGGCAGCACCGTTTGGTTCCAGCCAGCGGAGGAATATTCATACCTTTGTTCCTCTTCCATGTAGTTCTCAATTACCACGCTCAGCTCAGTTCCGTTAGCAATTGGCGTAAGCAGATAAGTAATGTGGAGGTAGTTCTGCGGCTGGTCTTTGAGTCCGGCTGCCGGGTCAAACGTAGAAAACTTCACCCGTCTCCCTTCTTCCAGCTCCAGGATGCCGCCGCTGCAGAAGCCCGGGCACTGCTCAATTGATTTGAGCGAGGGGAGGCTGGCGGCAAGCTCGCAATTGCAGTTGTATGCCTGAATGAGCGAGGGGTTTACCAGCGACTTCCACACAGCGGAAGGGGCAAGGGGGAGGCGAAACATTTTTTCAATTTTAAGGCCTTTGGTCATTTCTCTGATGATTTTAGTACAAAGAAAAGCCGGCCACTGACAACCCTATGTCAGGTGTTTGGTATAAGTTTCGGGAATACTTTTCAGGTAGGCATCCAGGTCGAGGTGATCCTTTTTTTTGAATGGCTGCTCAGTGCATTGCAGCTTTTTAATCCTAGCTACCTTAAAGTCGCGGTAGTCGTTTCGCTTCCAGCACCAGGCTATCAAATGCCAGTTGAAAGCGTAGAAAAGAAGGCCAATAGGCTCAATTTCCCGCATGCTTTTTTCCTCCAGCCGGTTTTCGTACGACATCGAAAGTACTAACCGATTGCTGATGGCGTGCTGGATGGTGCCCAGAAACTGCTGGTTGTGCAGTTCCTGCGGCCAGGCCACTACCCTCGTTTGCTGGTGCAGGTGGTCCACATCCTCCTTCAGCCGTCCTTTTAGCCCGGCTTTTATTTTTTCAATGGCAGTGCGGCTGTGCGAAGCAATAGACTGGTCGGCAAACTGATCGGCCAGGGAGGCAATCAGCACCAGGGCATTGGCTTCTTCACTGCTGAAAGATACAGGAGGGAGGAAGTACCCATCGGTGATGAAGTAACCCCTGTTCGGCTCAAAGCCAAGCGGTAAACCCATTTCGGTAATGGCCCGCAAATCACGAAACACCGTCCGTTCGCTCTTTTCAAACTTTTCCGCAAGCTGCTTTAGCGAGGTATACCTCCGCGACTGAATGTAGGTAACTACTCCAAAGAGACGGTCTATGCGGTTCATGGGGTTCTAAGTTCGTAGTTTTGAGTTCTGAGTTCTCAGGTTAACCTGAAAACTACAAACTAAAACCTTATTCGACCAAACTTTTGTATGCGTTAATCAGCCCGTTGGTAGAAGAATCGTGGCTGGTCACTTTTTCCTTGTTCAGAAGTTCAGGCAGTATTTTGTTGGCCAGCTGCTTGCCCAGCTCAACACCCCACTGGTCGAAGCTGTACACGTTCCAGATTATGCCCTGCACGAATATCTTGTGCTCGTAGAGGGCAATCAGCGCTCCGAGGGTTCTTGGCGTTAGCTTCCGAAGCAGGAAACTGTTGGTAGGCCTGTTCCCTTTAAAAATCTTGTATGGGGTAAGCGCCTCAATCTCCTCGTCAGATTTTCCGGCCTTCTTCAGCTCGGCCACCACCTCTTCCCTGGTTTTGCCCAGCATCAGGGCCTCTGTTTGAGCAAAGAAGTTGGAAAGCAGCTTCTGGTGGTGGTCGCCCAGCGGGTTTTGGCTATTGGCCGAAGCAATGAAATCGCAGGGGATCAGCTTGGTGCCCTGGTGATACAGCTGGTAAAAAGCATGCTGGCCGTTTGTGCCGGGTTCGCCCCACACAATGGTGCCTGTTTCGTAGTTTACCGGGTTTCCATCGCGGCCAATAGACTTGCCGTTGCTTTCCATTTCACCTTGTTGCAGAAACTGAGCGAAACGGTGCATGAGCTGGTCGTAACATAATATGGCCTGGCTTTCTGCTTCAAAAAAGTTATTGTACCACACACCAACCAGCGCCAGAATTGTCGGAAGGTTCTGCCGGTGGGGCGTGCTGAGAAAGTGCTGGTCCATGGCATGGGCACCATCGTGCAGCTCCATAAACTTATCGAAGCCGATGGCGCAGGCAATGCTCATCCCGATAGACGACCACAATGAATAGCGTCCGCCAACCCAATCCCAAAACTTAAACATGTTCTCCGGGGCGATGCCAAACTCTACTACCTTTTCTTCATTAGTGGAAAGGGCAATAAAGTGGTTGCGCACATGTTTGCGGTCTTTGCAGCATTCCATCAGCCACTCCCGGGCCGACTCCGCGTTGGTCATCGTTTCCTGGGTGGTGAAGGTTTTGGAAGCAATGATGAAAAGGGTACGTTCCGGGTCAAGCTTTTCGAGCACCTGCAGCAGGTGCGTGGCGTCTACATTCGACACGTAGTAGCTTTCGATGCCCGGCACCTGGTAGGGTTTCAGGCATTCCGTTACCATAAATGGCCCGAGGTCCGAGCCGCCTATGCCAATGTTAACCACCTGGTTGATGGGCTTGCCGGAGTGTCCCAGCAGCTTTCCGGCATGAAGCTTTTCTGTAAAAGCCTTCATTTTTGCAAGCTCCTCGTTTACGTCCTCCATCACATTGTGGCCTTGCTCATACACCGGCGTGTTGGAGCGGTTGCGTAGCGCAATGTGCAACACAGCCCGGCTCTCGGTTACGTTGATCAGGTCGCCGCTGAACATCTTCTCTTTGGCTTCCTGCAGCTTTACCTGGTCGGCAAGCTTCACGAGCAGGTCGAGTGTTTCGCCGGTAATTATATTTTTGGAAAAGTCGAATAGTATGTCTTCAAATTTCAAATGGAAATTCTCAAACCGCGACGGATCCTTTTTGAAAAGGTCCTTCATCATCACTTTCTCCATTTGCCCGAAGTGCGCCTGCAATTGTTTCCAGGCCTCCGTGGTGGTAGGATTTATTTTTGGAAGCATTGGTTCTAAACTCTGTTGATCAAAAAAAC
>CBFGTI010000195.1:0-10308 GCA_965651695.1 uncultured Imperialibacter sp.
AATATTGGTTACTTCATCAAGGTTGATGTTGTCGATAACCTGATCGTATTTCTTGCGGATGTCGACAATGATGTTCCGCAGGTCCGGATTATGAAATACCGCGATGGCTTCCTCTATCACCCGTTGCCTTTCCTTTTCAATGGCCGCTTCAATTACCAGCGGTGCTTCGCCCAGTAGCTCGCTCCCTATTTTTACTTCGAGGGCGTTAATGGTGTCCGGGTCATGCGCATTCAGCAGCTGCCTTACCACCTGGTTAATCGACCGCCCGTTGGCCTGCTCGGCAAAAGCCGTTTTTTCCTTTTCGTTAATCTGCTTGTCGAGGCGAATGAGCCGGTTGGCCAGCGTAGTGAGTATGTCTTCGCTGGTATTGCCCACGGCCACATTTTGCAGCAGATCTTTCAGGCTCACGCCCGGCTTTTTCTCCAGCGGGCGGCTGTCGGTTTTCTGCGATTGCTCCACGCCAATGGCATCAATTATCACAAAGTGGTCTTTAGTGAAGCGGGCGGTGGGTGTGCCGGTAGTGCGTAGCTGCTCCAGCGAGCAGGTGCGGGTGCCGCGGCCTTTCATTTGCTCGTAGTAGCTGCGGCTTTTCACGTCGCGCATAAACACCAGCACTTCCAGCGGCCGTATGTCGGTGCCGGTAGCAATCATGTCTACGGTTACGGCTATGCGGGGATAGTAGTCGTTGCGGAACTGGCTCAGCACACTTTTCGGGTCTTCCTCGCTCCGGTAGGTTATCTTTTTGCAGAACTTATTCTTTTCGCCAAACTCTTCCCGCACTATGTCTATAATGTCTTCGGCATGGGAATCGGTCTTGGCGAAGATGAGTGTTTTGGGTACTTCAAACTTTCCCTCATTGTCGTACCTGTCGGGGAACATGGCCGGCAGGTTGTCTTTCATGCCCCGCACAATGGTGCGGATGGTGCTGGGGTTTACAATGTCTTTATCGAGCTGTTTGCCGCTGTATTCGATGTCTTCATCTACCGACTCCCAGAATTTCCGCCGGGTGAGGCGTTCCCGCTTGTCCACCTTTTCGCCCATCAGGATTTTGCTGCCCTCCCGGGTGATTTTGGTTTCGATGGTAAACACGTTGTAAGGCACCAGCACCCCGTCGATCACCGCTTTTTCGTAGCCGTAGTCGCTAACCAGGTTTTGGTTGAAATAGCCAAACGTCCGGTTGTCGGGCGTGGCTGTGAGCCCCACCTGAAAGGCATCGAAATAGTCGAGCACCTGCTTCCACAGGTTGTAAATGCTGCGGTGGCATTCGTCGATCACGATGAAGTCGAAAAACTCAATGGGTATTTTTTCGGTGTAGGTAACCGGCACCGGGTCTTTTTGTCCAACCCAGCGGGATTCGTTGGGGTTTACTTCTTCGGCGGCTTCGTCCAGCTCGGTGCCTCGCAGTAAGGAGTACATGCGCTGAATGGTAGAGATGTACACTTGGTTGTCGGCCGGGATAAAGCTGCTTTTGAGCCTGGCCACGCCATAGAGTTCGGTAAACTTGCGGTTGTCGTCGTTGGGCAGGTAGGCCATAAACTCCTGCTCGGCCTGCTCGCCCAGGTTTTTGGTATCGACCAGAAACAGGATGCGCTTGGCTTTGGCGTACTTCAGCAGCCGGTAGATAGAGGTAATGGCTGTAAAGGTTTTGCCGGACCCGGTGGCCATTTGTATAAGCGCCTTCGGCCGTGCTTCTTTAAATGACCGCTCCAGATTGTTGATGGCAGTAATCTGGCAGTCTCTCAGGCCTTCCTCGGGTAGGGCGGGAATATCTTGTAGTCTGGCCCGCAGCGATTTGGGCTGCTGGCTGTACTCCAAAAAAGTTTCGGGCCGGTGAAAAGTAAACAGCGGCCTGGAGCGAGGTTGGGTATCGCGGTAGTCGGTAAAGCGGGTGAGGTCGCCCGTGCTTTCATACACAAAGGGGAGGGGGTCGTTGTTGAGGTACTTGAGTTTGGCCGTGGCATAGCCTTCCGCCTGGTCTTCGTGTACGGTAAGGTGAACGCCTTCGTCGGCTTTTTTGGCCTCAATTATGCCAACAGGCTTTTTATTAACAAATAGTACGTAGTCGGCAGGGCCTACGTTGGTCTGGTACTCTCTTACGGCCACACCTACGCCAGCGCTCAGGTTAATGGCCTTTTTGCTTTGTACGATCCACCCGCAAGCAAGCAACTGTCCGTCGATATTATCTCGGGCTAATTGTTCCGGATTTTGGTTGGCGTAGGTCACAGAAAAAGTATCCAGGTAAAAAGTAGTGCCTAAAATAAGAATTATTTTGTGTTATTTACAGTGAAATTTTTGGGGTGGTGAACGGGAAGATGCGATCGTTTTTTGAAGCCGGCCCCGGTTGAACATGAAGCCGTTAATTGAAGAATTTTTGGTCTTGCCACTAGTCTCGTCAGTAGATATTGTGATTGAGGATTTTAGCAAATATGTGGGATATACTTTTTGATAAATTCAAGAGTGATGACTTTTAGTTTTCCATCCCACATCAAGAGCGACTATACCGGCTACGGTGTGCTGGTGAAGCTGCACAGCGATACCAAAAAGCTTGAGAACACTTATCTTGCACTTGACCTTGCGAACACTGTTTGGCTGGAAGCCAACCTTTGCGCAGGTTTAGGGGCCATTCTTAAGGATGTGGAAGATAGGGGCAATAAAATTTATTTGAGAAACGTGCGTCCCAATGTGACGGTAATATTATCGAAGAACGGTTTTCTTGAAGCTTTTGGGGGTGATAAAATGCCAGATACCCACTCTACAACCATTCAGTTTAGTACTTTTGATGTTTCGAATGCACGCTTGTTTGTAGATTACCTGGACAAGCAGCTACTGGCCCAGCCGGACTTGCCGAAGATGTCGGATTTGCTAAAAAAGAAGATTAATAAGAGCATTTTTGAACTATTCAATAACGCATACACCCACGGAAGATGCAAAATCGCTTTCAGCTGCGGACAATATTATCCAAACAAATTCCGTCTTGATTTTACCATCGTGGACTTGGGGCGAACTATTCGGAAGAACGTGAGGGATTACCTGGGCAAACCTGATATGAGTGGGCCGGAGGCCATAAAATGGGCGGTAATGGAAGGCAACACCACGAAAGTGGGAAATATACCAGGCGGTTTGGGGCTAAGCCTTATCAGGGATTTTCTCAAACTGAATGAGGGGAAAATTCAAATAGTATCTTCCGACGGGTATTGGGAAGAGATCAAAGGAAAAGAAAGCTTTTCGTTATTCAAGCAGACTTTTACGGGAACTATCGTAAATTTAGAGTTCAACATAAACGATTCTCATTCGTATGTGTTATCTTCAGAGGTAGACCCATCATCAATATTTTAACACTATGAGCGATAAAATGACTAAGGTAAGTGTGTTTGATGTAATAGGGCAGCAGGTTGCAGCGGTGTCTTCAGAAGACGGAGACAGGGTCTATCAACTGATCGACAAGGAACTTGCTAGCGGGCACAAAGTCATGCTGGATTTCAAGGGCGTTGATCTTATTGTTTCAACTTTTTTAAATGCGGCCATTGGGCAGCTATATGGCACCTATAGCCAGGAGTTTGTAAGAGAGAATTTTTTTGTCGAGAACCTATCTAATGACGACTTGGGGGTGTTGAAAAAGGTGGTGGAGAGGGCCAAGCAGTATTTTGAAGACAAAGACGGCTTTTCACAGTCTGTTAGGAATTCTCTGAGCAATGGCTAGGGTTTTTGACATTAGCGACTACACTCCTAAAACATCCGAGAACTACTTTTTTGACAACAATGTCTGGATGTTTTTGTTTTGTCCCCTGGCAAGCTACGACAGAAGGAAACAGGACCGGTACTCACGGTTCTTTCAGCAATTGGTTTCCGGCAAACAGAAAATCTTCATTAACAGCCTGGTACTATCCGAGTTTGCAAATGCATATCTCCGTATTGACTTTAACTTGTGGAAAGCCAAAAAAGAAAATGCTGGCAAGGGAGATTACAAGAGAGATTTTGTGGGTACGAACCAATTTTTGGAAACTACCGCCGATATTAAAATAAGCATAAGGAAGATTTTAGCTGTTTCTGAAAGGATGACTGATAACTTCAATGCTATTCAGATAGAGAATGTATTTTCTGAATTTGGCCGCGGTGACTTCAATGATGCCTACTACCTGGAACTCGCCAGAATGAACAGGTGGAAGGTTGTGACCGATGATGGGGACTTGTTCAGGAGCAATAAACTCGACATAGATATTATTACTGCGAATATTTAGCTGCCCCATCAATAACAGACAAGTGTTGAGTGTTGTATAAAATCCCACAAGTTGTAAGCTTGCGGGGGGAGGGTATCACAAACCCATGAAGGCAGGTCCGCTACACCATAGGCTGGCCCGTGGAGACACGGCCCAGGGCGGCAGTGCGACAGCCGCTAGCTGCGGTTTCCGCATCATAGTCGATCACCGACATCATTCGCATCACAGTTCAGACAATGGAGCAGGCAAGCTATTTGCGGTCCGCCGCTCCGTGGGGATTTGGAAAATCCCGCTACAGGGATTTTGTTTCAGTAAAAGCATTTCGTTTTGAAAAAGGGGTTAGTGGGCCACCCCGATTTCAGTAGGTGGATTTTCCCAAATCCACAGTGCAGAAAGGCTTGTAGTCAATCCTATATGAACCCGTCCGCTGTAGCATAGGCTGGCTCGTGGAGACATGACCGGTGGCTGTTGTTATGCAGCAAGCAACCTACCGGCACGAACCAGCCCCAACGGGTGTCCCCAATCGGGTGAAGTAGCTGCAGGGTAGGGCGCCCGGCTAGGGGCGCCCGGCCAGGGTAGAGCCCTATCCTGCCTCCGGTCCGCCGCAACGTGGGGATTTGGAAAATCCCGCTACAGGGATTCCGTGGCTAATAAACTACCCATCGGGCCAGGATCTTCATCGCTGGAAGTTGTGCCTAGCATTTCTTTTACAAAACCACCATTTTTCTTCTATTTCCCTCTCATTTCCCCCAACAAAATTTTGCGTGGGGGCGTAATAACAATTGTAAACCTATTTGTTCACCAGCTTATCTCACTATCATGAAAAAAACCACCATCATCCAACTCATCGGCATCTTTTCCGCACTATTCATCGTTTCCTTGTTCTTTTTCAACAACCAATCTGCGGATACCCCGCCGCTGCTGCCCAAGCCGGTTGTAACCGGTTACAAAGAGTACATGCGAGCCCCCGGCCTTAACTATGCTTTTGGTGTAAAAGCCGATGTGGTAAATGAAGGCACCGCAGGCGATGTGGTGGTGGAGGTAACCATTTACCAAAAGGGCAAGCACTACACCCGCAGGCAGCAGCTACACGCCAGGGCCGGCGAAACCGTACAGGCAAAACTGCTGTTTGAAGAAGCCACTGTGTTTGGCGAGCTGGAGTACGAAATTATAACCTACCCGGCCACCCTCAAGTCCGCTGCTTTCGTAATCGCCGGCATCCACACCAGCGTAGAAAGCCTCAGGGCACGAATGGATCGATGACGGGCAGCTCACACCTTATTTCGCTTTGTTATTACCGCTTCCGTGCTGCTACCGGCACGGAAGTTTTTTTAGATCCAGCCCCGGCTTGCATGAAATCCAGCGCAAGATGTTTCTCCTTCCAGCGCAAGAAGCCGGTGAATCTAGCGCAACATTACCACCAAGCTAGCGCAAGTTGCAACCGGATGTTGCGCTAGATCTGATCTCTGTAACAGCAAGAGCAGGTTTTTACAACGGCAACAGCAGATCCTTTCTACAGCAACATTACTGATCGGCAACGGCAACCGCAGGCCTGTGCATTGGTAACCGCAGGTGTAGGCAACGGCAACAGCTCACAACATTTACAGCAAGAAGTGAGCAGCTATCAGCGTGAAGCACGCCTGCTTTACGGAGGAATCGTCCTGCTTTGCACCTTAAAGTCGCCTGGTTTGAGGCAAAGCCAAGCCTGCGGTCGCTGCAATATGTAAATGGTCTGGCGCCAGGGTGGACCGAATGTAGCGCTGGCGCTGGAGAACTCCAGCGCAAGACCTGCAGGAATCTAGCGCAAGAGTTGGGACAATCCAGCGCAAGAGTTGAAGCGATCTAGTGCAAGAGTTGGAATGATGTAGGGCTAGAGTTGGAGATGGTTGTTGGCAGGATGGGAGAATACGAAAAGTACAAGTATAGTAACGGTTATTCAGTGGGGTTTTCGATTTTAAATTCATCAACCCGCATGAGCAGGTGAATTTGTGGGGATGAAAATTCAAACGATTGAAAACGATAAACAAGCCAATAATTGTGCCAAAGGCTTGCGGTATGGCGCATGAATTAGCGGCTTGAGCGAAATTTTTACTCTTTTCTGATGTATTGAAAAAGTTATATTTTTTTCTCATATTTTTGTAACCCTTCATGTTCACATTCGTTCAGTAAAATAAGAGCAAAAAGTAGTCACCGGCCGGAACCCTACCCACCCTCTTATCGGAGCTCCATCCTTTTAAATTTATTTCTAACATTTTAAATCCAACAAAACCATGAATTCTATTCTTTATAGAGTAATCCGTCGTGGCCAGCCGGGAGTAGCTGGAGGCGGCGAGCAGAAGTACTATGCCTTCATCAAGAGAGAGCGGGAAATGACCCTGCGGGAGATTGTGAACGACATCGCGTCAAGAAGCACCCTAACCACAGGAGATGCCATGAACGCCATTGAAAATTTCCTCGAACTGGTACCCAAGTACCTGCGCAGGGGTCATCCGGTAAATCTTGGCGATTTCGGCATCTTCCGAATGAACCTGAGCAGCAAGGGACACGAGTCCGCGGATCAGGTAACCCGCTACAGTGTAAAAGGAGCACGTGTGGTGTTTACGCCGGCACTTGAGATGAAGCGGAATTTGGCGATGCTGAGCTACGCAAAGGCCGACGACAGCCGGGTGTATGACGAAGGAGAAGAGGGCACTGAAGCAGCTGCATGAGGTATAGGCGCGTAATTGGCACCAACCAATTAGAAGTATAGAATCCCGCGGGAAACTGCGGGATTTTTTTTGGCACTGTCTAAAACTCGGGCTCTCCTTCTGATTTTTGGTAGATAACCCTGAAGTAACCGTCTGGTGATACATCGAAAGTTCTGTCGGTGGTGACACCATATCGCACCTGGTGCCATTTTATTTGCTTGTCCTCGGCGATAGAAGTGTTATTGTAGATTGCCTCGTAACCGCTTTCCGGATGCCCATGACGAGCAAGGGGTGCTTCAAATGCATTAATTAAAGATTTCAGTGTTCCAGTCGATTTTTCAAATAAATAAATGTCTGCGTAGTCGGTCATGAAACCTACTACCCGGGTTATTAAACCCACGTGATCTTCACCAAAATCTATACGGGCCAGCGGGTAGGCATTAATGGGAAAAGATACCTCAAAGTCTATCCATTCGTCGTTTTCCTGTTTAGAGTCACTGTATCTGAACGGTCGCTCGCTTATCCTTCCGTAAGAAGGGATCTTGTACAACGTATCTCTAACGTAATGCTGGGCCCTTCCATCCTGAAGATCGAATAGCAGTCTGTTCAACAGTCTTGCATTTATGGTATCCTGAGTTTTCAGCGACGGAATGTCCGTGATAGGTAGTGATGCTTCTGGATAATGTCTGTAAACTTCCTGAAAAACCTGTTGCCTTTCTGACTGCGCTGTACACACGTTTACCGACAAAATCAGAACTATCAACAGACCAATGGATTTGCGACTAGTTCTTGCTATAAGCTTCTCCATAAAGCCAATTTATCGGTGTCGTACTCAACAATCTTTTCCAGTAGCCAGTCGTTCGCACGGTATCAAAGACATGATGTAATAGTATTCAAACCAACGTCAGCAAAAAGCCAAAGAGTAAAATTGAATCCCTTCGATAATTAGCAACGCCGAACTTAATGCCGATGATTTTGGTGGCGGTGCTCACCCTTACAGAATGCTCGAAGGTCCCTAAAATGGCATAAAGTAGGATTGAGTAGTGTTTTGGGTTATTAATCCTTACTTCAGCAATTCCTCGTAAGCCCTATATACATCCGGCTGTTCTTGCTTTAGATAAGTTACCAGCGTTTCTGGAAGTGTTTTAACCTTTTTGTAAACCGTTAACGAGCTTCTACCAAATCGAAGAAAAGTTCCATCATCATACGAATCAATTTCTATTGAAAAGCATTTCAAAACCCGCTGGTTCAGCACTCCTCCTTCTTTTATGTCTAGCCCATACAAAGAGACCTGAAAGAAAAACTTTCCTGTTCCAGTTGTTCGCAGGCTGTCCAGGTGAGGGGGACTACAATTTTCATAAAAGCCATAGATGTCATAGTCAACAAAAAAACTTCCGTCACCGTTATCCGAAAGGTTGTAGGTTTTCATACTGTCGGCGTAAATCTTAAAAATGCCTTCTGATGGTTGCAGCTCCCATACGCCCCGAATATCGGGATTCACGGGCTGTGCGCACAGCTTTGAGCTGTACACGAATAGAAAGATGATTAGGCTGTTTTTCATAAACCGGAATTTAGGCTACTAAAATAAAGCTGACGCTCAGTAAGACCGCTCAGCCCACTATTTATCACTTTGGTTACTTCTTTTGCAATTTGATCATCACTTAAATCTTTTGGGTTATCCGCAAGTTCATTCAGCCCCTGTCCTTCCCAAAACACCATCGCGGCTTGCATTGCTAAATCTTTGTCTGTTCTCAGCAAGTCTACAAGTTCGTTAAGTGTCCTTTTGTCATCCGGATATTTATTCTTCCATGGTCCGTAAAAATCCCGGTTGTAGTTGAATTTTCCAGTAAGGTGTATATAACCTCGTCCCCTAAACAGACTACCTTCTTTTGAAGCCACATCACCGTTACCTAAATCTGCCTTGTTGCAGCAATAGACGTAATCGAACAGTGGACAGTCGGGTGTTTTGTTGCCTAGATACTTTGTCTTTATCCCATCTCCGCCGTTGTACAATGTCTCATAGATATGTTCATTTTCAACAGCTTCATCTTTTATTTTGTAAATATTTACCGATCCAGAATCGAAAAAAAACGCATTCTCTTGTGTAAGGGTATTCAACAAGTCTGGATTTTGCATTTGCTTCAGCAAGGACTTGTCGGTTGATCCAGATGTAACCGCAATGTTGATGCTCACAGAAGTTTGGTATTTGGAAAAACTTTTCAGTTGTGAATTAGCCTTGGAGTATGAGCAACTCTCGCCTAATTTTTTAAAACCACCTGTTTCGTGGCCAATTTGAGCGATAAAATGAGCCATTCTTTCTTTGGTATTTAGGCCAAAATCGGTGCTATATGTGTTGATCAAGTCTACTACCTCCTGTAGTGTCTCTTTGGAGGTTGAGGTGAACACATCGTCCAGCTGATCAGCAGTTATAGGATAGGTGGGGGCGCCTACAGCAGCGGCGTCTCTGTGTATCCAATGCCCGTCAACATCTCCGCCCTCACCTTTCACCTTCACATAATCGCCACAGACCTTGTAAGCTATAAACTCAGCGTCTTTTTTGTAGACGTCATCGGTGTTGTCGGTTGAGTACGGCAATTTTAAAGCTGTGTAGTCCTTTACCATTTTATATTTGAGCTCCTTCGAAAGCATCTTTACCTCCGTAAGGTTGCTCAGTGTCGTATATTCCGTTCCCTCACTATCCTTCCGTTTCAACTTTGCCACTTCCTTATCATTGCCGTCTTTTACCACTTCAAGAACCGATACCTGCAATCCCTGGGCCAGTATGTTGGAGGAGGGGTCTGGCTTTATGGCCTTATAGGGAGCTTCTTTTTCCCGGTACCAGGCATCGCCGTCGCTCACAATAAAGTTATAGACATCCTCTTCCGCAACTCCTTCAATTCCTTTCACTTCTACCGGCGAAAAGTCGAAATAGCCATTCGCCGCTTGCTCGTCTACCGAGCCGGTAAGCCTTAACAGATAGCTGCCGGGCTCTACCTGCTCGCCATTGGCCATTGTTCCGCTCCAGCCTTTCAGGCTGTCGCTGCTATCAATCAGTTCCATGGCTACACCTTTCGCCAGGTTGCCAAAGGAAGCTATTTCTGTTGTGTCGCCCTCCGCAACCCGGTAAAGATCCAGCCTGACGTAATTGAGAGCCAAGCTATCTTTCACCGTATACGTGACTTCCATCCTTGTTTCACCGGGAGTAAAGGGATTTGAAACAGAGACAATAGAAACAAAATTGGCGTTCTGGTGCAAACCCGATATCGGGCTATCGCCGATTGCTGTACTATCTCCTGCGCTCGGTGTTTCATAATACGTTTCCTCCGTCAGCAGTTCATTTCTTGCACCCTCCACCATTTCCAAAGCCGCAATCAAAGCGTTCACCACGGTTTCACGGGCTTCGT
>CBFGTI010000196.1:0-10249 GCA_965651695.1 uncultured Imperialibacter sp.
GACGATAGCTTCAGGGATGCTCTAATCCGACATTTTTAAATGCGGAGCCCCTGGGTGGCTTAGGGGGTGACTAGCAAATGCTATGGCCCCTGACTATTTTGTCCAGTTTACAATCTTGATTCCTTTGATGCGCTCAAAATGCTTTTCGTTGTTTGTAACCAGTGTCAGGTCATTGGCAACTGCGGAAGAACCGATTAGCAAATCAAAGTCATCAACAGGTTGGCCTTCCTTTCTCAGTCGGGCCTTTTCATTTGCAAAGGTGTCCAATGCATCAAATATGGGGAGGATTTGTACGCCAGACAAAAAGTTGGCGAGTGCTTTTGCATTGCGTTCAGGAGTTGCGCTGTTCGCCACGCCGAATTTGAGTTCGGCAAGTGTAATCTCAGAGATAAAAAGCGAATCGGCGGCTGCCAATTTGAATTTTTCATCTAATCCGATTCGACCCTTCATGTAGTAGATGCAGATGTTGGTGTCGATCAAATACTTCAAAGCCCCTCAATCTGCCGGTTGGTGTTTCTACTATTGCGAATAAGCTCACTCAGCTCTTCTGCCGATTCGGCTGAGTCCCATGCGCCAAATGCAGACTTAATTTTTGACGGTGTAGTAATGCGGGATTTTACCGATTCAGTTAACCGATCGATAAGATTCAACTTCATAGCCGGGCTAAGCCGATCCAGCAAGCCGAGGTAGTTATTCAATATTTTTTTATCAGCCGAATCCATAGTGTAAAGTTACGGAAATATTCGGTTTTGGAACAGGAGCTACAGGGCCTAATCGCACGAGATGCAAGTTTTCACCAGCGTGTGATGCTCATCTATGGATTCCTTCCCGGGTTAGCGTGGGGCTACTCCGACACCAAAGCCTTTCGCACCACCTTTAAAAAGATAACCGGTCTCGCACCAGTGGAGTACCGGAATAAGTATAATAAAGAGGCTATGATGGTGGCTTAGGGGTGTATCGGTCGAGCAGCACTTATGGCCAAGGAAGGTCTCTAAACATCAACTGGGTGTTTGGAAGGTCAGTAACTGTGATTACATAAGGGGCGAGTGGCGACTATCGCTGACAGAAGTCCAGTAGATTAGATATTTTTTTGCAGTTGATCATATATCCGATTGACTATGTCTAATAATATCATTTTAAAACGGGTACTCGTGTCAGACCGTGTTACCGCCGATTGTACTTCTTCTGCAATGGCCAAATGGTTTTTTTCCTTAAATTGAGTTGCAAGTTCTTGATATGAATTGGTTAGATACAAATCTGCTACATACATTATTATTTGCCTCGCTATTTTTGCAGAATCACTCATCGAATCTCTACTCATTTCCTCCGATCCAATATTAAAATATGCGGACACAATTCGAGTGATTAATTCGATATTTAACTCCTCATTTTTAGGCCGATACTCAAAGATGTTTAGAACTGGGTTTACAGACTTCAAATCAATTTCTAATTTTCCTTTCCTATTAATTTTCGAATAGTTTTGGATTAAGGCGTTTAGAAGATTGTTCAAATCACGTATGCTGCCGTCACTTGAAATGGTTAAATATTCCAAGACTTGATAATTACTTTCAATGCCTGCTAATCTCAATCTCCTGGTAATAAAAGATTTTCTCATTGCAAAGTCTGGGGGCGTAATCCCCACAACTGTACCCCAACTTGCTTTTTTTTCTGTTTCCCCTAGGAGCCAGTTTAGATGAGCCGGCGATTCACGTGTAGTTATAATTACCTGTTTTTGAGAGTCTAATAAATAGCTAAAAAATTTCTCTACCGACTTCTGAATCCTGCTCGTATTGGGTATGTTTTGTAAGTCATCTATTACTACCAATTCAGGTTCGTCTAAGTGTTTAAAGAATAAATCATGATTTTTAGCGGTATTCAAATTGTTAAGAATCATTCCCAGCTGCCCAAAGCTCAGGTAGATCGCAGACTTATTACTTTTTTTAGATCGCACTTCATTTGCTATCGCTTGAACCAAATGAGTTTTACCGACACCTCTTTTTCCGTAAATTACAAAAGGGTTATTTTCCTTGTAATAAGTGCCTTTTGAGATCTCCTTGCCGAATTCCCAAGCTGAATTATTACTAGAACCAACAATGAAGTTCTGAAAAAGAAACTGCGGGATAAAATTCGGATTTTGTTTTTTAAATATTACATCAATTAATACAATAGTACGTTTGGAATGATGAAGTGATTGTGGTTCGAGTTCTAAATTTATTGATTGAGCGACAAATTCAATCTCTTTTTTAACCGACGCCAAATTTTCCCTGAGACTTGAAACAAACGCATCAATTTTTTCGATAGTTAAGCTTACCGGTCCAATAAATTCTGTCGCTTCTGAGATAAAGGCAATAGCTCCATAATCTCCTTCTTTAAACTCAACATCCAACATTGTTGGCTTAAAGTACTGAGGAGGTATAGCAGTCTGTTCAAAACTCGTGATTCTGAAATTATTGTCTAGTTGATGATAGTAGAATTCATCCTCGTCATCCTTGTACACTGGAATAGTGAATGAATTTAAATATACAGGCTCTATATATCCTACTAACTTCATTTAATTCCGTTATTGTTAACGAAGTCAAGATAGCTGTTATAAACAACACCAAAGAACTCGTTTGGATTTCCTTTTACAATTAGGTAAGTGTCAGGATGTTCGATTCCCAATTCACCTTTTATTATTTCCGAAGTTTCCTTATTGTCAAGAAATCGCTCAGGGAGAATGATGTGCTTAACAGAGTCAGAAGTTAATTTGATTTCTGAATCGTGGATAAATTCTATCGTTGAAACTCGACTGTCCAGCGTCCCGTTAGACTCGTCTTCAATAACAGATATGTAGCTGTGTTCCTCAAAGTGCATAGCGTCGATCTCTGATTTTCTTAGTTGGCACTGCTTATTCATGTAATTGAGGTTAGTGCTAAAATATCGTTGAACGACTTTCATAGCATCACGAATATCGGGATCGAGCTCAAAGTTGGATAGTTTCATCTCGGGATGGAAGTATTTAGATCTGAATTCGTTGAGTTTTTCAAACGCTCCGGTGTCAAAAGGGTGAAGTTTTTTTGGAGCTGGTACTTTATCATAGTCAATAACGAAACAGACTGGAAAAAATGCTAGATACCCGGTCGCATCTTTTTTCATTTGTCTGTAGGAAGGTATGCCGTAGTACGTGTACAAATAGTTTTTGTCTGTAAAAACGTCACATTTATGAGTGGACAGCTTTCGTGATTTAATTATTTCGCGAAAGGAATACCCAGAACAGGAGTGCAGTAGTGGTAGCTTGGTAATTTTTGGGGTTGTTGGTTCTATGTATTCTTTGAAATATCTCATTCTGGGTGGAATGTTTGTTGTAGCGTTGATGGAATGTGCTTAAAGCGTTTTATTATTTAGTTAATGAGACGCCTGAGAATGTTATTACTTGTTGTTAAAAAATTTTGACTGGCGCTGGTGAAATGTGCATCGAAAATATGCTTCTTTATTGACTTATCCAACAATGGGTTTGCGATGAAATGGAGTATTTGCCCTTCTGCTTGCCGCAATTGCAATCATTTTCAGCAGAAAAGCGGGATGTCTTGTATTCGAGACCGGAGGTTAGGCTGGGTTGAATCCTGGGGTTTCCCGGGCCGGTGGGGCCCGTTGTCCGATCAAGTTTTTCGCCACCGTGGCCGATGCAGTTGGCAGTTTTCCAGCTTTCGTTTCCAAGGGATGGTAGATGCCCTCAGAAATTATCGTCGATAGTAAGGGAACGAATCGACGATAGTGTGCGACTGATACGTCGATAGTGTGAGGCAGAATCGTAGATAGTGGGGAGACAATCGTCGACGGATTTCGGAACTATCGCTGATTTTTAAAACCGCTAATAAACGGCAATTGCACGCTAACGGGAATGCTAAACCGCGAATGTATGCTAGCGGGGTGGGGGAGGTGGTTTGAAAACCACAGCAGCGAGCCGAAACATCCAGCAATTTCCCGACAACCACCCCCTGCCCCCGCCGGCGGGGGAGAGCTGAGTCCGCAATTGCAGCTGTCTTCAAAAGGTTTTTCAGTACCAGCCACATTTTGGGAGCAATAGCGGGAGGAAGCGCTTAGCCATCAGACTAAAAATCTTCCAGCTGGCTCAAAACTAAAAACTAACTATGCAACCCAAGCCGGCTTCCTGCGTCTTTGCTTCAACTTAAAAGAAATCATCTATCAAAAACTCACTTTCCATGAAACGAACTTACACGCTGCTATTGTCTTGTGCGCTATTGGCGCTTCTTCAACTGCCTGCACTCGCTCAAAACACAATTAACCAGTCCTTTGACGGGATAACAAAGATCGACATGAGCATCTCTTCGGGCGATGTTGTGTTCGAAAAATCTGCCGGCAATAAGGTGTCGGTGGAGATGAATTCAACTACCGACGTATATGATCCCACCATCGAAAAGCAGGGTGGCAAGCTGGTGATCAACGAAGATAAAATGAGAAACGTGCGTAGCTGGAGTGGCTCTGTAACGTGGGTGCTTAAATTACCCGACGGGCTGGAAATCGACCACAACACTGGTTCAGGCGATATTACGATTTCCGGGCTCCAGCTGACTGCGGGGATGAACTCCGGCTCGGGCAACTTCAAAATAACAGCTTCCCAGGGCGAAATCGACATCAACACGGGGTCGGGCGACATTGAGGCAAGCGCAATGAAAGGCGTGCTTCAGATGAACTGTGGCTCGGGCGACATAAAGCTGAGCGACCTGAGCGCTGAAATAACGGCCAACGTGGGAAGCGGCGATATTGACGCGGCGAAAGTAACGCTGGCAGGCAAAAGCTCCTTTAATTCGGGCTCCGGCGATGTGCAGGTGGGGCTGGCGGAGGCGCTGGCTCACGATATTTCTGTAAATAGCGGGTCGGGAGATGCTACGCTTAATTTTAACGGCAATAAAATTGAAGGACATATTGCCATGGAAGCAAATAAGCGAAACGGTAAAATAGTGGCGCCTTTTGAGTTTGACGCAACAGAGGAGCTAAACAGGGGAGATAATACGACGGTTCGGAAGACCAAAAAGATGGGGTCGTCCGATGTGAAAATAAAGGTGAGTACGGGGTCGGGTACGGCGGAACTGAAAGCCAACTGAATGTGAAAGCAATTAAATGCCAGGGTAAGAGCGCCTGGCATTTGATTTTAACGCCGCCTGATGCTTACGATGCCGCCAACCAAAAACAGCCCGGACAGCCCCAGGTACACATAAGCGGTAGTTTTACCTGAAGAGTCTTCTGCCGTTAGTTCCAGATCTCCTAATTCAAGCGATTTTGATGAGTTATCCAGTTTGCTTAGGCCCATATAAGCAAAGAAAAGGCCCCCGAGTATCAATAATATGCCGATGATCTGCTTCATGCTACTGCGTTAAAGCCTGCTGCCAGTGGCAAGCCTGAAAATAAGTGCTACAACTGCCAGTACAATCAGAATGTGTATGAGACTACCAACGGCTTCTCCAAAGCCGAAATAGCCCACCAGCCAGCCTATGATAAGGATGACGATGATTAAATTTAGTATACTTCCCATAGAATACGTTTTTAGTGCTTGATATTTAGACTACTCACTATATAACGCCGAGAATGGGCTCGTGAATCCTTGCTAACGGAAAAGTAATGTTTTGAGAAACCGGAGACTGGATCTTTGGTTCCGGAGGACGAAGGCCTTGTTTTTTTAACTTCACACGTCCCGGATTTATTGTCTTCGCCCGTTGGTCCCTCAAAGCTTCTTGGCTGCTCGTTGGTCAAAAGACGCAACGAGGGCGACGGAATAATGCCACGACTCCGGCGAGCGATTCCTCAATGTGTTTCTTGGGGTAAGGCTGCTCGTTGGTCAAAGGGTACAACGAGGGCGCATGGCACTCCGACGCCATCCAGGTTGCACGTTTATAGGATAAACAGGTGAGGAGTGGGTATTTCGACCTCGAAAGGGTCGCACGTTTCAGGGGCCGGCATCATCAAAAGGCGGTTATCAGGGCCACGGAGTCGGTGGGTGGTCTGTCAGAAACAGTCCACGGCAGTGGGGTGCGAGGCTGAAAATTTCCCCTGGCTATGCTGTGTCTAGCCTTTGCTATTGTCTTTCGGTTTCTTTTGGTCAGGTGCGGGCTTTGGAAGGCCGGGCTCAATGAACTCCTCCCGCAGCTCACTGCTATTGACGTAGCAGACAGGGCTCGCATTCTCCCTTTCTTCCACTTCTTCTTTTCCGATTGCTTCTTTTTTCTTGCCTTTCATACTGATTTGGATGTAAGCCCTTTGTCTGCTAATCAAAACGCTGCAGATCGATAAGCTGTTCTGTCTCACGCTCAGGCTGAGGCTTTCTCCTTCAGCCGCTGGAAGTGCTGTATCACTGCCCTAATTTCGCCAAAACTGTAGTCATCTCCCAGTTGTTCCTTTATGGGTGTGGCACTGTAGCTTTCCGCTTTTTCAATGAGCGGCAAAATCACGTTTATCTTTTCTTCGGAAACAAAATCGGTAACCGGCAGTTCTCCAGTTTTTATGAAATCGATGAGATGTCCTTCTATGGTGCCTAAAGCATAGCCTCTCTCGCTGGCGATTTCAGCTACTGTTTTACCTTCAGCAAACATCCTGAACGTTATTTTTCTGCTTTCTCCCGGCGCCATTTTGACTACAACGGGTGCAGGCGGCAGCGCCTCCTGCTGTTTATTTTTTTGTTCGTCCAGGTCCTGTAGCAGTCCGGAAGCCTCTTTGCCGCTTTTTAACCCTTCGGTAAGGCCTGTTGCCTGCTCCAGCAGCTGTTTTCTTCCGAGCAAACGCACCTGCAAAGCATGGAGGTCTTTCAGGTAGCCCTTCACTCTTTTCTGTTTTTTTGTTTTTGCTACATGTGCCTCAATGGGTAGATAAATTTCCTCTTTTAACCGGCTAAGGAAATATGCTGCAGCCTTCGACACACGCTCGTGAAGGTAATCAAACCTGTTGCCTGCCGTTTCCGGGAAAATTGTTGCCAACTCTTTAATAAAGCGGGCCGCCACTTCCTTCTGGTTAAGGCTTAGTTCGCAAAACTCCCTGAATCTTTGTATTACTTCAGCCTTATCGGGCAGTTGCCTTGCTTCCAATTCTTCGTAAAACTCCTTTAAGTCCGCGCAAACTTTATCCCATTCAAAAGCCCGGGTAAGCATGCGCTCTATGTAGGCTTTTTGTTCTGTTTTGAGCAAGCCGGCAAGCGCTTCGGGCGTACCCTTCGTCTCCATAAACCTTTTCACCATTTCGTCGCTCTGAATGCTATGGTGCTGTATGGGAGAGTGGAGCACCAGGCCCTCCATAGAGGTGAGGCGGCTAAGTGCCACATACACCTGGCCGGATGTAAACGACTGCCCGGCATCTACAATGGCTCTTTCGAACGTCAGCCCCTGGCTTTTGTGAATAGTAATGGCCCAGGCAAGCCTTATGGGGTACTGGCGGAATGTGCCCTGTTCTTTTTCATCGATGCTGTTTTTCTCCGCGTTGTATGAGTATTTGATATTTTTCCACACTTCCGTCTCAACCAGCAGGTCGTCGGCCTCGCCCGGAAACGACACCACGATGCCGTCTTCCTTATCGATGCTTTTTACGGTTGCTATCTTTCCGTTGTAGTACCGCCGGTCTTCTCCTTTGTCGTTTTTGATAAACATTACCTGTGCCCCCTCTTTCAACTGCAGCACCTCGTCGGCAGGAAAGGCCTTGTCGCTAAAGTCTCCCTCCACAGAGGCTTTAAAAGAGTATAGCTTGCCAGGCAGCTTCCTCAGCTTCTCTTCGTTAATCGCCTGCGCTTTGTAGTTGTGAGAGGTAAGGGTGATGTACTTCTCGCCCTTCTGCGGCTTAAACTCCGGCAGGTACCGCTGGTTGAGCCATGCCAGCTGCTCCCTCGATACCTTGTTGTTTCTAATGCAGTTGAGCAGGTAGATAAATTCCTTTTCGTTTTGCCGGTAAATTTTGTCAAGCTCAATGCAAACAGCCGGCGTTTCGGACATCACGTGGGCATCGAAAAAGAACGGACTGCTGTAGTGCTCCTGCAGCAGCTGCCATTCAGCCTCGGGCACTACCGGCGGAAGCTGATACAGGTCGCCAATAAACAGCACCTGAACGCCCCCAAATGCCTGGCCGTGATTGTGCCGGTAGTGTCTTAAAATGGTATCCATGGCGTCGAGCATGTCGGCCCGTACCATCGATACCTCGTCGATAATGAGCAACTCAAGCTCCTGCAGCAATTTCTTTTTGTTGCTATTGATGCGCATGTTGCGAAAAATGGAGGCTTTGTCGTTTGGGCCGTCTGCGGTTTGACTGTTCCAGGCGGACCGTATGGGCAGAAATGGCCCAAGCGGAAGCTGGAAGAACGAGTGCATGGTAACGCCGCCGGCATTGATAGCCGCCACACCGGTGGGTGCCACTACCACGGCTTTCTTACCGGTGGTGCTTACAATGTGCCGCAGAAAGGTGGTTTTGCCGGTGCCTGCCCGGCCAGTGAGAAACAGGTGGCGATTGGTATGATTAACAAACGAAGCTGCTAACTGGAAAAGCTGGTTGGTGGTATCTGTAGCCTGCATGATAGCGTGAAATTAACAAAGTAAGACGACATGGAAAGAGAAGGGTTATGGAATCATAGGGCAAACGCATTTAAAGCAGATTCGTGAAATAAAATTTCAAAGAAAATTCTATATGCAAAGGCCCTGCATCGACTCAGGTTAAACATTGGGAGTAACTGCCACAATGGCTGTGCTCATTGTATTTCAACCCTGCACACCGCTACCCCATTGGCCGGCAAAATGCTCCTGAAAATATTCGGCGCACCTTTCGCTCAAGTCAATAGCGCTGTTGTTAACGGAGTCAACGGGTTTGAGTGCTGGCAGGTGCCAGGCAGAGGGTAATGGCCGTGCGCTGAGGCCACTACCAGCTAAGCAGCTTGGTACTCCCACGAGCTAAATGCAGGAGCTTACCGGACCTGCGTAGGGCCGGTAAAGCTCTGCTCATAGCTGAAGGTTGAAAACAAATGAACAACCCCGCCTGCTTATTTGGAGTTTTTATCTCCCAGCAGCAGTAGTTCATTTACCTGTACCTCGGTAATGTATTTCTTCACCCCATCCTTATCCTGGTAGCTGCGGTGGAGCAGTTTTCCTTCCACCATTATTTCGCTACCCTTGTCGGTATACTTTTCCGCAATTTCGGCAATCTTGCCCCAGGCCACTATCTGGTGCCATTGCGTATCGGTTACTTTCTCGCCGTTGGCATTGCGGTAGCTTTCGCTGGTAGCCATGCTGAAGCGGACGAGCTTCTTTCCGTTTTCTGTTGTTCTTACTTCGGGCTTAGCGCCCAGGTGACCGATTAGCTGTACTTTGTTTTTTAGTGCGTACATGACATTAAAAATTTTAGTTAAACATTTTTTATTCCGGCCGGCGAAGAAGACTGATGCTTTCGACAACCGACGGAACAAAGTTGCAGGATGAGAAAAGGGAGAGTCGGTTGATAGTCGTTTACATTCGCTTGTATCCGTTTGTAAACGTTTGTAAACGGATAATTCTGCAGACGCCAATAGGGCGGAATATTTGATAATAGCCCCGTTTAAGTGCTTTCAGACGTGATTTCGGCTAAAGTACACAGCTGAGCTGTTCGGTTTCCTGTTTTTCGGAATCTTAATTTTTCTTTTTTATTCAAATATGTTTTATTTAAAGCTGAACCAGAGAAGAAATCTTTTGCCGTGACTCAAAGCCCGGCAATGACCAAACCTCACCATTAATGATTGTAGAAAACGACCAGCCAACAACCGACCTGCGCACCTGCCTGACATGCAGCAAACCTATACAGGGCAGAGTAGATAAAAAGTTTTGCGACGACTACTGCCGCAACGCCTATAACAACCAGGCCAAGGCAATTAACAAAAACCTGATCCGCAACGTGAACAATGCACTGCGGAAGAACCGCAACATATTGGAAGCGCTGGTGCCGGATGCGGAGGGTATGGCCAAAAGCCACCGCGACAAGCTGGTGCAGGCTGGCTTCCAGTTCAGGTACATGACCCACACCTACACCAACCGCAAGGGCAATATCTACTACTACTGCTACGACTACGGCTACCTGCCGCTCGAAAACGATTGGTTTTTGATTGTGAAGGGAAGGGAGGAGTGATGTGGTGATCGGTGGGTGAAGTCGACAGTCCACGGTCGATTGTCGACGGCACATTTCGTTCGGCGAGAATTTGTATCAACCACAACATTCATTCGTGCAAGCTTGTGCTGCTAATGCAGCTCACGCCGCC
>CBFGTI010000197.1:0-10101 GCA_965651695.1 uncultured Imperialibacter sp.
TTTCATTTTAATTAGCTAGAACAACGATTATGAAAAAACTAAATAAATATATCCTACTTCTACTGGCGTTGGTGGTGTTCATCCCCGCCTGTAAGGACGAGGACCTCGTAATTCTTCCTGAATGGGAATCAGCTGTTCATGGTGAGGGCGTTGTAAGTGATGGGTCGGCCACAGACTTTTTGAAAGGTGATCCTTCGCAGGAAATATCGTTCGATTTGTACTGGAATTCGATCGACAGTAAGAATACCGTAACAAAGATCGATCTGTATGTGGCTTTCAACGAAGCCTATGTTGATCAGGACGGCAACCCTAAAACTGCGAAGCATGGTGGTGACGATGGCGTTCTTCTGACCTCTATCGAAGGGGGTGACGTTCCTGCTAACCGGGAAACTACAACTTTCACTATTAGCCAGGCTGATGTTTATAACCTGTATAGTGCCGCTACCTACGACTACTATGGCGATGGCGCTGTTCCGGTGTGGGGAACGGGCTCTATAAGGGCCGATCGTAACACTACCAACAACATTTTCGTCGATGGAGATACTTTCTCTGTGAGATGGGTGTTTACTACAGCTGATGGTCGTGTGTTCGACTCTTGGGGTATTTCAGTTTGTACTGAATTCCCCAACGCCAACTGCTCTGTGGCTTGGTCTACAGTTTGTTCTCAGGTAATTGCTGAGCCGGCTCAGGATTATACTATTCAAATGGTTGATTCTTATGGCGACGGCTGGAACGGTGCTGCGATCAGAGTGATTATAGACGGAGTAGCTACAGATTACACAATTACATCTGGTGCTTCTGGAACGGCGGTGGTTACTGTTCCTCCCGGAACATCTACGCTCTCTTTCGAATTCGTTTCGGGAGATTGGGATTCTGAGGTAACATTTACTATCACTTCAGCTAAAGGTAACGTAATCGCAAGCGGCGGCCCGTCACCAGCTGAGGGCACCTTGAAACTGAACCTTTGTGTAGAAAATGAGTAATTAAAAAGTATTTTCTATAAGTCTAAAAAGCCATCTAAAATTTAGATGGCTTTTTTGTGTTTTTTTGCAACTCGGTTATGAAGTGGTGGCAAGTAACAAAGCGTGACTGTCTCCATACTGGTGCTGCTCTGCAGGGCCATTCAAGACACAATGTGGTGCCTGAATCTGCCAAGCATTCGTTGATAATGCTTTTGATTTCGAAGACTGGAGAGTACAACCGTTGATCCTGTGAGGCACCAAAGTGGTTTCAATGCTCCCACTGGGAATCTTGCCGGGGTGTTACTTGAAATTTAAGGGATCGTTTGCGGCTTTGAGCCTGTTTTCGCAAGCAGGATAGCGAGTGCAGCGCTTACTCTGGTTGAACAGATACGCGAAGGGGTTTCCAACAGGACTCAGTATAAGTTCGTTTACTGAACGCCTAGCAGCTTTAAAACTTTGTCATCTAATGGGATTGCATACCCCCTCCAGAAAGTAACGCTCGGGTCTTTGTATTTCCAGGAGACTTCTCCCTGTGGGGTAACCTCCCAAAACCCATAGTCTCCTTCGCAAATTAAAGTGTTGCCATTCGTCAATCTGTCGGCACCGGAAATTCTTCCATACGACAACGTACTGTCTGAAAAGCTCCAGACCACAGTGGGTTCATTATCGGCATCCGGCTTTAACAACAGTGTGTCCGGAATCTCCAACTCATAAACCGTCGATCGTTTCGCGACCATTCCGTTAACATATATTAATAAATGTGTCGCTTTAGAGTTATCTGTTTCGGCGAGAAGATTAGGAAAATGTATCCTGTCAAATAGTTTCCTGCCGCTGCTATTATTGTAAGTTGTTGGATTGCCGAATCGGTAAATCAGGTCGCCACCGTGATTGTAGTTTCCACCGTAGGAGCTAGCCGCTTCTTCTATACTTGTGCTGTGGTCTATCACCCATATTTCGTCGTAATGGTTTACGCTCACGAAAATTACGTCTCTCGTCGCATCATAAGCGATGCCATTGGCGTGCATAATGTCGCCGTTTTCGCTAAGGGCGTAGTTGATGTTAATTTTGTTTGGCTGGGTGTCTAATTTTCCATAGTTAGCCAGCGTCGGATTAACATCTTGAACGATGTGTTCCCAGCTCCGCCATTGCCACACTATTTCATTAGTTGCTGTATCAACCTCCACTATTTTTTCCGGATAAATGTCGTATGCTACGTTAACGCCGTTTTTTTTTGCTGTTCCCGCGCTAATTTTTTCCCATGCTAAAAACATAATATTACCGTTTGGTAACATAACTGCTTCATGATGTGCGAGGTAATCAGGAGCAGCATATTCGTATTCCCATTCAACTGTATTGTCCGGGTTTATTATTTTTATCACACCCCCATAGCCACCGGCAAATGTGAATGCGGGGTCAGAAGCCTTAAACATTCCCAAAACCTTACCGTTTGGGAGCAGCTTTACATCGTTGCCTAAACTTTCCTCGAACGTCCACTTGAACACCTTCTCACCCGCTTTGTTCAGGATGTACGCAGCCTTGCCGCCGCCTTCCACCGCCATTACCAGGTCATCGGAAATTAACGTTGGGTCGTACGCCTCTACTTCCTTCGAAAGCTTTGGCACGCCCGTTTTTTGCTCCGCAGTTGTGTTTGGATTGTTTTGGCAGCTAAAGATCAAACAAGTAGAGAATAAAAAGGAAGGAAGGATTGAAAGTTTCATAAAGGCAATGACTGTTTGTTGAATTGAAGTTAACACTTAATTGGAGCAACTGCGACCAAAGGGAACTATGAGGCTAGCTCCAATTGATTGAATCACTTCTCGAGATAATAAATAACCATATTCATCATTTCGCTGGTTGTATTCCATCCGTAAAATACGTCTCTGGGGGGAAAGGACGGATTTGCAGGGTTGTTGGCGGTGTTGTCGTAAGAAGCTTCCACTTTAATTGCCGAGCCGGCAGGAATGTCTATAAGCTCTTTGAACTGGTAGCTTGTCTGCCAGTTAAAATCCCATTTGTTTATTTTTATCAGTGGTATCTCGGTGCCGTCGGGAGCCAACGCGTAGGCCTTGAAATACTTGCCAAGATAGTGCATGTGAGGCATTACGGATATGGCTTGAATAGCAGTGTCTATTTTATACTCAGCGTAAAACAAGGGGATCGTGTTAGCCCGAATTACAAATGGCGGGTTAGTAATGTGCTCTTCTGTTATTGTGATGGTTTTTACCTCTTTATCAATAGGGTCCTTTGCAAAATAGAAGTTGATGGAAGACTGATCTTCTTCCTCGATTGAAGAAGGTGCATAGTGAATATTGAGTATCAGGTCAGCTTGTTTATGTATTTTTTTACCAGTGCCCTCGGGAAAAAAAATGGGGAAGTTGCCTGGAACCCACCCGTAGAGGAACCGGTCGAGTGGCGGGTATTTGTTGAATTGCCAGATAGCCGAATCGTTGGCAGATAAACCGTCAATGCTTCTCACTTTGTGGGTGGTGTCGGTCATAATCCTGCTGTGGTGCACAACACGTTTGTTTCCCGGTACAAATTCTATGGCCTCGAGATAGGTGTCCTCCGGTAGGTTGGTCGGAATGGAAAAAAAGCGATAGTCATCTTTGCCGCTGTCGTCCACCACAAAGGGCTTCGACATACTTAAAGAAAGGTCCGGTGGCCGTTGTGGGTACGGTCCTGTTGCTATTTCGACCTTCCGTGCATTTTCAATATCGCCCTCCTTTTTTCCCTGCGCTATCCAACGTTGAATCGTCTCGATTTCTTTTTCTGTAAGCAGCCGTTCGTTCAGGTAGGTTTGATACGACGGATCCGCCTGCCAGGGAGGCATGTATTTTATTTTGGTGACGTAAAAGATGAAATCCGCCTTATTCGATACGTCGGCATAGGTAATTAAGCTAAAAGGACCGGCTTTGCCCGGTTGATGGCATGGGGTACAGTTGGTGTGGATAATGGGTTGTACGTCTTTGTAAAACGTAACCTCGGGCACCTGGGCAGTTAGCAGCGTTACCCGGCATAAACCAAAAAAGCATAACAAGTAGTTGAAATTGGGCTTCATACACGCCATTCGCTTATTGCCTGATACGATTCAATACAAAGAAAATCATTAATTCCTTTAGCTTCTCATTCAGCAGGGGTTTAATTAGATTGCGCCGGTAAATTATTTTTTGCAGCAAGGCAGTTTAAATGAAGCGAATTCAAATTGTTGGGACGCAGCGGTCGGGGTCAAATTTGTTGAGAGTTATGTTGCACCAGCACAAGGCAATTTGTGCTCCCCATCCACCCCACCTGCTCAAAACATTTCACCCATTGCTCCACTTATATGGCCCCCTTTCGGTGTCGGCAAATTTTAACAGGCTTATCAACGACATGATTACGTGGGTGAAATTGAATCCCGTACCCTGGGAGGCATTTAATCCCACCGTGCAGCAAATAAAAGATGGGAGTTCTTCAGCATCTGTTATCCAGGTATTTAAGAGCATTTACGACTGGGAAGCGAGGGCCGAGGGTAAATCTGTTTGGGTTTGCAAAAGTATGACGAATTATGAATTTGTAGACGCCTTTGAAGCAGATGGATTTATCGATAAATACATTTTTCTTTATCGCGATGGTAGGGATGTTGCGTTGTCGTTCAAGAAGGCTATTGTGGGGCCCAAATCGCCATATTTCTGCGCTCAACAGTGGGCCAAAGACCAGTTGGCGTGTTTGAAACTAGCCGATAACCTTGGAAACAAGGTGATTTTGGTACGTTACGAAGACCTGATCGAGGAGCCGTTGCAAGTGCTGGAGCGGTTGTTTACGCAACTGGGGCTCTCAATGCCGGCCGATGTGCTGGAGTTTCCTAAATCAGAGGAGTCGATTCACACGGCTGAGGCCGGCGAAATGTGGAAAAATGTTGCCAGGCCCGTTATTCCCACCAACAAGAAAAAGTACCTAACTCTGATGTCGGCAGGTGAAAGACAGGTATATGAGACAGTGGCCGGAAAGCCGCTCAGCCTCCTGGGTTACGCGGTAGAATTTTGGAACGAAGGGACGCCGCAAGATTTTACCCCTGAGCAACTGTCCGCGTTCCAAAGCGACGAGCGGCTGCTTAGGCAGGAAGCCGTAGCAAGAACCCCTCAGCATGACCTTGACCTCCGGCGAGGTCAGGATGAATTTCACAGCACCTTGCTGAAGACACTTTCTTCAGTTGGCTAAATGTACTTTACCTCCTGAAGGAACGATACATACTCTTTAACACCATCTTCCAGCGAGGTAAAGCTTTTTTTGAAGCCGATCTCTCTCAGTTTGTCCATCTTGGCTTCGGTAAAATATTGGTATTTGTCGCGGATGTCTTCAGGAGTAGGAATAAACTCGATTTGTGGCTCTTTATTTAAAGACTGAAAAACAGCCACTACAAGATCCTTAAACGTACGGGCTTCCCCAGATCCGAGATTATAAATGCCTGAGTTCTTTCGGTGGTGCATCAGAAAAATGCATACGTCGGCAACATCTCTCACATACACGAAATCTCTCTTTTGCTCGCCGTCCTTATATTCGGGGTTGTGCGACTGGAAAAGCTTCATTTTGCCCGACTGCTGGATTTGGTTAAAAGCATGAAAAACTACCGAAGCCATTCGTCCTTTGTGGTATTCGTTAGGTCCATACACATTAAAAAACTTAAGTCCGGCCCAGAAAAATGGCTTTTTCTTTTGGGCAATCGCCCATTTATCGAACTCATTCTTCGATTCGCCGTAGGGGTTAAGCGGCTTAAGCAGCTCCAGTTTGCTTTCGTCATCTGCATATCCAGCTTCGCCAAGGCCGTAGGTAGCCGCCGACGACGCATATACCAATGGAATCTGAAATTCTGTACATAGTAAAAACAACTCACGGGAATATTCGGTATTCAACTGCCAAAGAAGCACCCTGTCGAACTCCGTGGTGTCGGTTCTGGCACCGAGGTGAAATATAAACTCCACATGTCGCTGGTTTTCCTTCAGCCAGTCGAAAAAGCTATTGCGATTTATTTTCTGAAGGATCCGTTTGCCTTCAAGATTTTTATTTTTGTCAGCACTCTCAAATTCATCAACCGCCACAATAGCATTAAAGCCATCCTGATTTAAACGTGAAATCAAACAACTTCCGATAAAACCAGCGGCACCTGTTACTACTATCATCGATATTATTTTAGGCAAATATAGGAAAGAGACACTTTTTAGCCCACGCTTGTTTTGAAATGGACGCACCATGCACGTCGGCAATTTATTCATCGGCAAAAATCAGTCTCAGGCCCCAACTACACCCACTACCTTCACAAAATCGAAATTCAGAGACCAACTCCGCCTTTTAAAGCCACCAACGCCGATGGCCCACAAATCCGAAATCCGAAATCCAGCCTCCGAAATCTCCTCTCACCTCCTTCCTTTCTTCTTATATTTGCTGAAATTTTTGTTAGGGAATGATTTACGTAAGTCGGAAAGAGCATTTCAACGCAGCGCATAAGCTATTTAATCCAGCCTGGTCGAAAGAAAAAAATGAACAGGTATTCGGACCATGTGCCAACGAAAACTGGCATGGGCATAATTTTGAGTTAATAGTTACCGTGAAGGGCATACCTGATGCGGATACTGGTTTTGTGATCGATTTAAAGAAACTTAGCACGCTGATAAGAACACGCGTGATCGACAAGGTCGATCATAAAAATTTGAATGTTGACGTCGACTTTTTATCTGGTAAAATGGCCAGCTGCGAGAACATTATTTATGAGTTCTGGAAAATACTATCCCCCGGGGTTAAGGAAATCGCGCCCAAAGCATCCCTGCATTGCCTGAAGCTTTATGAAACGCCACGCAACTATGTCGAATACTTTGGCGAATAATCACAACTTTTCCTCCCAGCATATGTTTCCAAACCTCCAGCATCGAACTTCCAGCATCGAGCTTCCAACTTCGAGCCTCCAGCCTCCAGCTTCGAGCCTCCAGCCTCCAGCTTCCAACTTCCACCCTCTGAGCTTCCAACCTCTAGACCTTCATAAATGAAATACTTCCTTATAGCGGGTGAAAGATCCGGCGACTTACATGGTTCGTTTCTCATTAAACAGATAATTAGTAGGGATGCCGGTGCAGAGGTGGTCTGTTGGGGTGGAGATTACATGCAGCAAGCGGGCGGGCTGTTGCTGAGGCACTATAAGCACACTGCCGTCATGGGGTTTTGGGAGGTTATTAAGAACCTCAGGAAGCTGGCCAGGCTGCAAAATGCCTGCAAAGCCGACATCGTCCGGTTTCAGCCGGACGCCGTCATATTCATAGATTACCCGGGGTTTAACCTGCGCATCGCCGAATTCACGAAGAAACACGGATTTTTGAGCTTCTACTATATTTCGCCCAAAGTGTGGGCATGGAACCAAAACAGGGCGCTCAAGTTAAAGAGGCTGATCGATCATATATTCTGCATCCTTCCGTTCGAGAAAGAGTTTTTTAGGCAGTATGGCATGGATGTCAGCTACGTGGGTAATCCGCTGAAGGAAGCGATAAAGTCTTATCAATACGACGAAGAGTTTCTGCGCCGGCTTGCAGGCAAGAGAGTGATCGGCGTATTGCCGGGAAGCCGTGAACAGGAAGTTACCAATTTGATCACACTGTTACCCGCCATGGCGTCGGAAAAACCGGCGTTTCATTTCCTCGTCGCCGGGGTTGATAATCTACCCACGGAAATGTATGCTCAGGTAAGTTCAGGTAGCCCTAATATCGAAGTGGCGTTCGGCAAAACCTACGAGATTTTAAGGGTGTCAGAAGCCGCAATAGTCACCTCCGGAACTGCCACACTCGAGGCAGCGCTTCTCAACGTTCCGCAGGTTGTGGTTTACAAGACGAGCGGCGTTTCGTACCAAATAGCGAAACGTTTGATCAAGGTTCCGTTCATTTCCCTGGTAAATCTCATCGCGGGCAAAGAGGTGGTGAGGGAGCTAATTCAGCACCACTTCACCAGAGAAGAGATTCTTGCGGAGATCGAAAATATTATTTCCGATGCCTCACGCAAGAAAAACATTCTTGATGGCTATAAAGAAGTAGATGAATTAATTGGTGAGCAAAATGCAGCAGAAACAACCGCTGCTGAGATAGTGACCCGACTTAATCCGAAGTATATGACAGCCCGCAAGCCCTAGGCTGCTTTTAGCCGGTTAAACTTCGACTTTTCAATTTTTTCCTGGGCGTACTCTCTGCTTACCACCAATTTTTCGATCTCATTAGACGATGGTATGTCAAACATCGCATCGTTAATAATAATCTCGCATATGGAGCGCAAACCACGGGCGCCCAATTTAAACTCAACAGCTTTGTCAACGATGTAGTCCAGCACGCCTTCTTCAAACTCAAGCTCAACGCCTTCCATCGCAAACAACTTCTTGTACTGCTTCGTAAGTGCGTTTTTCGGAGTCACCAAAATCCTCTTAAGTGTTTCCTTACTTAGTGGATCAAGGTAGGTTAACACCGGCAGGCGGCCGATCAATTCGGGAATGAGGCCGTACGATTTAAGATCCTGCGCTGTAATGTACTGCAGCAAATTCTCTTTATCGATATACCTGCCCGATCCCTGCTCAACATTCGAAGCAAAACCAACGGGCCGGGTGGTAAGTCTTGTGGAAATCATCCTGTGAATTCCGTCAAAAGCACCTCCGCATACAAAAAGTATGTTTTCGGTATTAACGGTAATCATCTTCTGGTCCGGATGTTTCCTGCCGCCTTGTGGAGGCACATTTACCTGCGTGCCCTCCAACAGCTTCAACAATGCCTGCTGCACACCTTCGCCACTCACATCCCTGGTTATCGACGGGTTGTCCGACTTTCGGGCAATTTTGTCAATCTCATCTATATAAACGATTCCCCTTTCAGCAGCTTCTACATCGTAGTTGGCAGCTTGTAGCAGTCGTGTCAATATGCTTTCTACATCTTCGCCCACGTAGCCTGCCTCAGTAAGTACTGTGGCGTCGGCAATACAGAAAGGCACCTGCAGAATTTTGGCGAGAGAACGGGCAAGGTATGTTTTGCCTGTGCCGGTTTCTCCTACCATTATAATATTTGATTTTTCGATTACAATGTCGTCGTCAGTCTTTTCCTGCATTAGCCGCTTATAGTGGTTATAAACAGCAACAGATATCACCTTTTTTGCATCGTCCTGTCCCACTACAAACTGATCGAGGTGGTTTTTTATTTCAACAGGCTTTACGAGGTTAAACTTAGGTTTTGCAGAACTCGTTCTGGTCTTTAGCTCTTCCTGCAGGATTTGCTGCGCTTGCGATATACATTTATCGCAAATGTGAGCATGGATGCCTGAGATCATCAGATCGACATCTTTTTTATTTCTCCCGCAAAAAGAACAAGTTACTTGAGCCATCTTATCTTCCAAAAGTACGATTATTTAGCTGGTTTCTTCTCTAAAACTTCATCAATTAATCCATATTCCTTTGCTTCGCTGGCCCGCATCCAGTTGTCACGATCCGAATCCTTCTCAATTTGCTCGTAGCTCTTGCTGGTGTGAGACGCTAAAATAGAATACAGATCCTTCCGAAGCTCCTGCATTTGCTTTAACGTGATTTCCATATCACGTGCCTGGCCTTGCATTCCCCCGCTCGGTTGATGAATCATTATCCTGGCGTGAGGGAGCGCCGAACGCTTGTTTTTAGCTCCGCCAGCCAGTAAAACTGCCCCCATAGAAGCAGCCATGCCGGTGCAAATTGTAGCCACGTCGGGCCCAACATATTGCATGGTATCGTACATTCCTAATCCCGCGTACACAGATCCGCCCGGGCTGTTGATGTAAAGTAAAATATCCTTTTTAGCATCAACGGACTCCAGGAACAACAATTGTGCGGTAATAATATTTGCTATGTTTTCTTCAACCTGCATTCCAAGAAAAATAATGCGATCCATAATAAGCCGGGAGAACACGTCTATTTCTCTGAAGTGAGTAGGCCTTTCTTCAATCACGGCCCGCGTCATATTCTCAACTCCATGTACATACCGGTCGAATGCGGTACCAGATACTCCCTGGCCTTTTACGGCATATTTTCTAAACTCCTCTTTTGAAAGTTCTTTATACATTTTCTCTTTTGATTAAAATGTGCTGACACAAAAATAAAAAAAAAGCCCTTTTTTGAAAG
>CBFGTI010000198.1:0-10053 GCA_965651695.1 uncultured Imperialibacter sp.
CAGTTATCCTTCCAGGTTTTTTTGTACAAAATTCATCGGTGGTCATTTTTGGTAGAAGTTAACATTGAGTTTTAAAAACTTGATAAATATTCGGTGTATCCCTGTTTCACTTGCTTTGAGGTAAATATCCGGTGAAAAGCCGGCTTTAAAGCACTACAAACGGGCGCTAAGCCGAATGGGGCTTTTTTACACTTAAACTACCAAAACCTGAATTATGAAGCACCTTTATCTATTGGTCGGCATGCTCATGCTGACGTATGCGGTAGCTGTGGCCGGAGAATCCGGTCCGCTTGCTCCCAACCTGAACGACACTCCCGATGATCCTCTTGCAGTTGGCGTAAGCGGAAGGGTAACCGATGAAAACGGCGGGGCGTTTCCCGGCGTTAACATTGTGGTGAAAGGAACTGCCACCGGCACAACCACCGATGCCAACGGCAGGTATACCATTGAAGTACCCGATGGCAGCAGTGTCCTTGTTTTTTCTTTTGTTGGTTATGCCGCCCAGGAAATAGAGGTAGGCAGCCGAGCGGTGATCGACGTAACCCTGATGCCGGATGTGAGAGCACTTAGCGAAGTGGTCGTTACTGCGCTGGGCATTGAGAAATCGACCAGGAGTCTGGGTTATGCTACCTCCAAGGTAGAAGCCCGCGAATTGACCGTAAACAGAAGTCCGAACCTGATGAACACCCTGCAGGGCAAACTTGCAGGCGTTAACATCTCTTCGCTTGGAACAGGCCCCGGTGGCACATCCAAGATCCGTATCCGCGGGCAGTCCTCCATCACCGGGCAGAACAGCCCGCTTATTGTGATCAACGGGATACCGGTGGACAATACCAATTTTGGCAGTAACCCCGGCAATGCCGGAGCCGATGGTTCCATAGGCCCAAGGGGTGGCGGCGGAGTTACCTCTGATGGCGGCGATGGCTTAATGAGCATCAACCCCGACGACGTGGAGAGCATGACCGTGCTAAAGGGAGCTGCGGCTGCGGCCCTTTATGGGTCCCGTGCAAAAGATGGTGTGATAATGATTACTACCAAAACCCGGGGCGAAGGCAAGGGAATAGGCGTATCGTACAACCTCAACTATACGAACGACACGCCGCTCGACTTCACCGACTACCAGTATGAGTACGGACAGGGCGAAAATGGCGTGCGGCCAACAACCGCTAATCCTACTTCCGGCCAATGGTCGTTTGGCGAACGGTTTCAGCCGGGCATGACACAAACGTTGTTCGATGGCGTAGAGGTTCCCTACGAACCGGTTCGGGATCGCATCAAAACATTTTACAGAAACGGGCAAACAGCCACCAACACAATTAACCTGTCGTCGGCCAACGACAATGGCGGCTTCAATATGTCGCTGTCTAACATGACAAGCGCCGGTATTACGCCCAACAACTCCTACAACCGGAAGACGATGAACCTGGGTTTCAACTATTCCCTCTCTGAAAAATTGGGGGTGAGGGGAAACGTAAACTACTCAAACGAATACAACAAAAACCCGCCCAATGTAGGCAACCAGGACAACACCATCCCGGTGTCGGTGTTTACCATGGCCAACTCCATGCCCTTCGACTTGCTCGACGAAAAAAAGTATAACGCGCAGGGCAATGAGTTCATTTACTCCAGGTTTATGAACCGCACCAATCCTTACTTCACTTTGGTCGAGCAGTTCAATCACATTCGCAGGGACCGGATATTTGGGAATATCTCCGCACGATACGATCTGCTCCCGTGGCTGTTTGTACAGGGAAGGGTGGGGCAAGACTACTGGTCGCGCGATCAGGATTACAACAACTTCCCTACAGGGCAGGCGTCACGTGCGGCCGCACCCGCAGGCTTTGTAAATGGTGTTTATACGCAGGAGTCGCGCCGGTTCAGAGAGATTAACGCCGACTTTTTGGTGGGAGCCAACCGCCAATTCGGAAAAGTAGGTGTAAATGCAACGTTTGGCGGTAACCACATGTACAGGAGGGCTGACCTCAACAGCGTTCAGGTAACGGATTTTGTTGTCCGCGATCTCTACACCGTTCAGAATGGCCGTGTGAAGGACCCGCTGTACGACCTGATCGAACGGGGGGTAAACTCTCTCTACGGATCGGTGGATTTATCGCTCAGCCAAACACTATACCTGACAGGAACACTTCGCAACGACTGGTTTTCCACCTTATCGCCAGAAAACCGGAGCATAATTTATCCGTCGGTTTCCCTGGGTTACGTGTTTACCGAAACCATCGGATCGCTGCCTTTGTGGCTTAACTATGGCAAGCTAAGGGTGGCTTATGCCGAAGTGGGAAGCGATGGCGACGTGGCGCCTTATTCCAACTTGTTATTCTACGGCATTAATAACAATCTTTTTCCAAACCCATCGGGTGCAGCACAGCCTGTGGGCGGCCCTTCCGGCAATGTAATACCAAATCCTGGGCTGGTGCCCATGTCGGTAGCTGAAACAGAGTTGGGCCTTGAGTTAAAAATGTTCAACAACCGGGTTGGTCTGGATGCGGCTGTGTACCAGAAAATCACGACTGATCAGATTGTGCAGGCCCAGGTGTCTGATGCTTCCGGCTACGTGAACACCAACATCAATAGCGGAGAAAGCCGCAACAGGGGCATCGAAATGCTGGTAAACATTGTGCCCGTGGAGACAGGCAGCTTTAACTGGAACTTCACATTCAACGGTGCCTACAACATTACGAAAGTGCTTAGCCTGCTCACCGATACACCCGGCGAACGAATTACAGTAGGCACGCACATATTCAACGGCGAACTGCGCCACGTGGTGGGAGAGGAGCTTGGCCAGCTGGCCGGATTCGGATATCTCCGCGACAGCCAGGGTAGAGTTGTTTATGGTGCCAATGGTATAGCGCTGGCCACCCCGGCCATGATTCACTACGGAAGCGGGCTCCCGAAATGGGTGGGCGGCTTTACCAACGCATTCAACTACAGAGGTGTTACAGCGTCGTTTTTGATTGACTTCAAGATTGGCAATAAAATATTGTCGGGAACAAACTTCAACGCCTACCGCCATGGCCTGCACAAGGAAACGCTTGAGGGCAGGGAGTCGGGTGTTGTTGGCGACGGAGTCAACGAAGAAGGCGAAGTAAACGACGTGGTGGTTTTCCCTGTGCAGCCTTTTTACGAGGTAGTGCGGTCGAAAGGACTGGTGGAGCCCATCGTTTATGACGGTGGCTACTGGAAGCTGCGGCAGATTACCGTTGGCTACGATTTCACAAAACACCTGCCCGACCGGCTTCCATTCCGAGGCGTAAGGCTGGATCTTGTGGCCAACAACGTACTTATGCTGAAAAAGTGGATCCCGAACATCGACCCTGAGTCATTCGGTTACAGCTCAGACAACCTGGTTGGCATGGAGTCGACCGGCGTGCCTACCACAAGAAGCATCGGCTTCAACCTCAACGTTAAACTTTAATTGAGAAACATCATGAAGACATTAAAATATAGCGTGCTGATTTTGCTGATTGTGGTAGCCGGTGCCTGCGACAATGGCTTTGACGACCTGAACACCAGCAAAGTGGCAGCACTTTCAATCGATCCGGCCTATCAGCTAAACAACGTCGTGCTCAACATCAACGGCGGAGGTTTTGCCGGCGGAAGCCAGCTGATTTATGACCTTGGCGCCGTGCAGCAAATTATTTCGCCCAATTCCGGAGTGTTAACAGGCGCCAACTACAATCAGGATAACCGTGGCGCAACACAAACGTTGTGGCAGGGCTATTATCGTACCTGTGTTCGCAACACGGTTGACGTGATGAACAGGACAAGGGATGATGCAACCCGCGCCAATTTGTACAATATGGCTCGTATTCTCCATTCCTATCTGTTTATCGTGCTCACCGACGAGTATGGGGATGTTCCTTACACAGAGGCTGGCAAGGGTTATATCGACGTCAATTTTTTCCCTGCCTACGACTCGCAGGAAGACATCTACACGAGTATCATTTCCGAACTGGAAGCCGCAAGCGATGCGCTTGATGCTTCCGGAAGAATTGAGACTGCCGACGTATTGTATGGTGGTGATGTAGCAAAATGGCAGAAATTTGCCAACTCGCTACTGTTGCGTGCGGGTATGCGCCTGAGCAAGGTGGACCCCACCAAGGCTGAGCAGACGGTTTCCGGCATTTCGCTAACCGATCTTATCCTCACAAACGACGACAATGCCACCATTCGGCACGATGCCAACTATCAGAATGGCATGGGAGTTACGCTCAACGGCACGGAGGGCGCCAACTTCTACCTCACGGAAACCTTTGTGGATCACCTGAAAAACACGAATGATCCACGGCTGGCTTCTATTGCGGTTCGCTATGAGGGTGCAACGTCGGGTCCTACCCAGCAGCCCGACATTGCGACGTTTGATCCCGACGACCAGGTGGGGATGCCGATGGGGCACGACAACAGCACCATTGGCGCCGTAGCAACCGACCTCGGTCTGGCCAGCTTCTACGATTTCAGCCAGGTAGACCGCCGCCGTATGATGAAGCTTACAGCCCCTTATTTTATGGTAACAGCTGCGCAAACACAACTGTTGCTGGCTGAGGCCAGGCAGCGGGGGTGGATAACAACCGGCTCGGCAGCCGAATACTTCGAAGCGGGAGTAAGAGCGCACATGGAGCAATTGGCTTTGTTTGATGCTGCTTCAGCAGTAAGCGAAGAAGACATCGACACCTATGTAGCTAACAACCCCTTTGATGCGGCCAATGCTTTTGAGCAAATTAACACGCAGTACTGGATTGTGTCATTCCTCAATGGCCCCGAAGTGTTTGCCAACTACAGAAGAAGCGGTTTTCCGGTATTGGAGTCAAATCCGTATCCCGGCAAGGAAGTCGACTTTATCAGAAGGCTCACCTACCCGGTATCAGAGGGTTCCGTAAATGAAGCCAATCTGCAGGAGGCTATTGCCCGCATGGGTCCAGATGTGCTCGACACAAGGGTTTGGTGGGACGCACCCTGATAATTTTATTCTACTCTAAGTTTGTGTAAAGCGGGGAGCAGCCTTGTGGTGGCTCCCTTGCTTTTGTCCTTACGGGCAACCGCGCTGTTCACTGCGAAGTCGGCCGTCCGGAAAATTTTTTCCAGAATGGTGCCGCGGTGTCAGTAGCTATTTCAAAATACTGGCCTTTTCGCCGAATCAAAGTTGTTTTGCTTATGTCTGATCTTAAAGTACTATTGTTATTCGCAATTTGCGTATTGTTTTCTGTGGCATCACGCGGCCAGCAGATTTCGCGCGATGAGCTCATTTTTCTTACACCCGAGTGGAAAGGGGAGCGTTACGACGACGGACGCCCTAAAGTGCCCGATGCCATTCTTGATCGCATGAAGCTCGTGACCCTTGAAGAAGCGTGGGCAGTACTACGCAACGAGAATTTCAATTTTCAGTACGACGACGGCTGGATGATGATCAACCCCGACAGTGTGCTGGTAGGCAGGGCGGTTACGGCCACCTTTATGCCAGGCCGGCCGGATATTCACAGGGTCATCGACGACCGGGGGCACAATCGCGACAAGCGTGTAAAGTCGCAAAATTCCTGGCCTATCGATATGCTTACCAAGCGGGATGTATACGTGGTAGATCAGTTTGGTGCGCACCAGGACGGCCCCACCATAGGCGATAACCTGGGCAATTCGATCTTCACGAAAACCGGCAACGGAATTGTCTACAACGGCGCAATTCGCGACATAAACGGGCTGAGGGAAATTGGTTCTTTCACTTCTTTCTTTCGCACTTACCATCCTTCTCATCACCTCAACGACCCTAGCGGCAGGCTCAACACTACCCTTGTCGGAATTAATACGCCCACCCGCATCGGCAATGCCACGGTGATGCCCGGCGATGTGGTGCTTGGGAGAGACGGCGGGGTCATATTCATTCCGCCGCATCTGGCTGAAAGAGTGGTTAAGATATCCGAGGTGGTGAGACTGCGCGACATGTTCGGTCATCAGCGCCTGAGGGAGCAGAAGTATACGCCGGGACAGATCGACTCCCGCTGGTCGGCAGAGATTGAAAAAGACTTCTCAGAGTGGCTGCGTGCCAACATCGACAAGCTACCCGTACCCAAAGAAGAGATAGAGGAGCTCCTCAGGCAGCGTACCTGGTAGGCAAGTCAAAAAGAACCTTAAACTATTCATATTAATGTCACATACAGAATCAAGACGCAAGTTTTTCAAAAAAGCCATTACCGCTGGCGCTGCCTTCGGTACCTTCTCCACTGCTTTTGGTCAGGGGCTGGAGCAGGCTGCGGAGCGGACCCCAATGGCTTCCAAACCCTCCGACCTGAAGATCACGGCTGTGAAATGTGCCTTCATCAGGTACGGCCACGGCCTTTTTGTGAAGATATACACCAACCAGGACATCTATGGATGCGGCGAAGGGGTGGATGCGGTGCCGGGAACCTTCCATTTTGTAAAAATGCTTGAGCAGCGGCTGAAAGATAAGAACCCGCTGAACGTACACCGCCTTTTCGAAGATCTCCGTAAGTCGGGAATCTTCGAAGGAGCGCAGTCGGGCATGTATGTGGCGGTGCTTTCAGCTATAGAAACAGCGCTCTGGGATATCGCCGGTAAAGCACTCGGTGTGCCGGTTTACCAACTGCTGGGCGGGAAATTCCGCGATAAGATAAGGGTGTACTGCGACACCGCTTTGTACCAGAATAACCTGCCGACACCGGCGGATTTTGCCAAGTCGGCAACGGAAGCGAAGAATATGGGCTTTACGGCGATCAAATTCGACCTTGACCAGCGCAATGACCCAAAAAAATACGACCTCTACAACTGGACGGCCAGTCCGGGGGAGCTACAGCGGATGATAGACCAGGTGGCGGCAGCCCGGGAGGCTGTGGGCCCCGACGTCGACATTTGCTGCGACATGCATGGCCGCTACGATGCCGTTACCGGTCAGCAGGTAGCCAAGCGCCTCGAACCGTATAACCTCATGTGGCTGGAGGAGCCCATCCCGGCTGAAAATCCTGAGGCATACAAACTTATTGCGGACTCGACAACCACTCCGATTTGTGCCGGTGAAAACCACTTTCTGGCCTATGGTTTCCGGCGGATGCTTGAGATTGGCGCCGTAGACATTGTGATGCCGGATCTGCAAAAAGCAGGCGGGCTGGGAGAGGGGCAGCGTATAGCCAACCTTGCCAGCTTGTACTATGTGCCTTTCGCCCCGCACATGGTGGCTTCATTTCTCGGCGCTATGGCTTCATGTCACGTTTGCGCCTCAGTGCCCAACTTCATGGTCCTGGAGTGGCAAATCTACTTCCATACAAACCCTATGTTCAAAGAGATTGTGACATATGACGGCCCGATGATCGAAAACGGCTTCATCACACTCTCAGAAGCACCCGGCATCGGTGTTGATATTAATGAAGAGGGGATGAAGAAATATGCGACGCAAGGTTATCCCTTTTTTGAGTAAGATGGAGAGAGAAAAGAAACTTGTGGCCTTCCGGGGGAGGCCGTCTTTTCATTTTCTGAAGAAATAAGGTCCAGGGCTTCAATTTCTCTTTTGTAGGAGCCAGGAAGTATGATGGCTTTTAGCAGCCGGTCAATTTTCAGGCTCCTGCTGAGTTTATAAACCGCTACCAGGGGATAGAGCAGTGAAGCCCGCCGAATTCCCAGTAACCGCCGGACTTGTTCCGGCGCTAAAAGGGTTTGTGCCTCCAGCAATATCCGGTAACGCACCGGCCCCAGGTGTTTTTTGTACTGGGCAAACAGATCCTCCGTGTGGTGGCTAAACAGTAAGTTTTGCTGCAGGTGCCCTTGTCGCATCATTTCCCATTCTTCGAACGTCTCCGGCAGACCTTGCAGTTGCATTCTGCTTCCCAGCCTGTAGAAGACATTAAAAACTTCCCGCTTTTCAGTCAGCGTCAGCCTGTGTTCCAGTACTTCAAACGACCTGATGGAATAGTCGATCAGCATAAAAAGCACGTCCCTGTATGCCCAATCCGGAATCGCATGCCCACGTTTCGCCTCAACGCCGGCATGAATTTTCGACATGGCATCGATGGCGCGGAAAGCCCCCTGTTTTTCAGAAAAGACGATAGCCTGGGCATAGGAAACGGTAGAAAAGAGTCTGCCAAGGGGATCAGCCGGAAGGCGGCCGGTAAAATACAGCCAATCCACCGCTTTGTTGAGGGCAAACTCTGCAGAAGC
Organism: uncultured Imperialibacter sp.; assembly: GCA_965651695.1. Lineage (GTDB taxonomy): Bacteria > Bacteroidota > Bacteroidia > Cytophagales > Cyclobacteriaceae > Imperialibacter. The sequence continues at coordinate 8,173 of CBFGTI010000198.1, forward strand.
GCCTGCAAATATTAAAAGAACAGTGTCGGCATTGCCCCATATCTGCCGCACCACAGAATTCTTGTCTACAAAATAATCCATTATTTTAATTCCAGTTTACCTCTCTACCAGGTCTTTAACGGGCTGCGCCATCGCTTGCCGTATGTTGTCGTTTGCCGGCCTTGCAGAAGGAAGCACGGTGGTCGTAATGTCTGTGCGCCTGCTCATGTCGATCGGGTAATTTCCCCTGAGCCTCTTCAAACAATAAAAGCTGTTCATAAACATCGACAGGAGAAAGGCACCCAGCCCCAGAGAAAAACACCCCCGGGCGATTCGTTTGAGCGAGTATATCGGCGAAAAAGATTTTTTCCACAACACCCTGTGTGCCCGCAGCAAGCGTGTTTCGCTCAACTGCTTTGGCTTGAAAGCAACATTGTAGCCGTTGTAAAAATTCCAGTTCCTTTCCTTTAAAATGCGGCCTTCCTCTTCCAGTTTCGTATAGACTGCGGTGCCGCGGAAGGGAGTCATGATGCTCAGAAACGGAACATCCACACCTATTTCCATCAGCTGATCGGCCATGGCAACGATGCTTTGTTCGTCGTCGTGATCGAACCCGGCGATAAATCCGGCCATTACTGCTATTCCGCGTTTCCGGATTGCCCCGACAGCTTCTTTGTACTGTGCAATCTTGTTCTGCTTTTTGTTAGCATCGGCCAGTGACTCCACGCCAAACGACTCTATACCCAGGAACACCCCGATACAGCCGGAGGCTTTCATCAGGTCCAGTAACTCCGGATCTTTGGCGATGTCCATGCTGGCCTGCGTGAGCCACCACTTTTTCAGCGGAATCATTTCCCTGAGAAGCTCCCGGATGTACGGACGCCTGATGGTGAGGTTATCGTCCCAGAACCAAACCACTTTCCGCTGCCACCAATGCCTAAAGTTGTCGTACGAAGCGTCACGTATCACATCCTTTACGGGTCGCAGCCTAAACCCGGGGTTCAGCGAAGGCACCGTACAGAACGAACAGGAGAAAGGGCAGCCCCGGGTAGCCTGAATCACCTTTTTGATGAAAAACCTGTCGGGCAACAGATCGTAGCGGGGAGTGGGCAAGTCGAGCATATCGCATGGTGTGCCTGTATACACCTGCTGCGGCCGTCCACGCTGCACATCCAGGAGTAGGTCCGGCCACACGTTTTCGGCTTCACCTGTTACGATGGCGTCGAAATACCCGAGCGCTTCTTCCTGGCAGTAAGTCACATGCGGACCACCAGCCACCACCACCTTTCCCCGCTTTTTAAATTCAATGGCCAATTGGTAGGCTGCCATCGCAAAGCCGCTGAAGAACGAAATGGCAATGAGGTCGGCATCTGAGTCGAAGTCAATTTCATCGATCTGCTGGTGAAATACTCTTACCTCATGCCATATGGGCGTAATCGCTGCCAGGTGAATGCCGGTGATGGGAGGGACGAAATCCCTTTCATGGCCGAATTCATACCGCTGCACGTAGGCCACTATAATATCTATCTTCATATGCTCATTTGGGTTCGTTCACAGCCGCTTGTGCCACTACTTCCTAAAAGACTGCAGCATCAGGTCGATTTTGTCAAACAGCTCTCCGACTCCCAGCGCGCTCCACATGATGAATAGGCCCAGAAAAACCAGCAGATACCATCGGATGCGAAAACCAGTGATGCTGGTGAACAAAGCTGTGAGCGGTGGGATAAAAGCCCCTGAGAGGAGAATGACGAAGATGCCGTAGCCGGGGTCATTTCCCCAAAAGGTGTTGACGACACCGATGGCAAAGAACAGAATGGCAAACACCCAGCTGATAAGGCTTGCGAGGCTTAAACTCTTGTCGTTCATTGTTTCTGATTTACTTGTCATAGTTATTGTTGTTTT
>CBFGTI010000199.1:0-10023 GCA_965651695.1 uncultured Imperialibacter sp.
TCGACGATAGCTTCAGGGATGCTCTAATCCGACATTTTTAAATGCGGAGCCCCTGCCCGGTTGCTTATTTTAACGAAGGAAGAACCACGAAGGGCCACAAGAGCATAAGTTATACATGGAATGGTGCGTCGTGGCACTTTGCTTCTGTTGCCAACCGCGAGCTGTTTATGGCAAATCCTGAAAGTTATGCGCCGCAATTTGGCGGCTTTTGTGCTTATGGTATTCGCAACGGGTATAAAATACATGCTGATCCAGAAGCATGGAGTATCGTCGACGGTAAACTTTATTTGAACTATTCACAAAAGATCAAAGAGAGGTGGCTTGAAAATGCACCCGAATACATAGAGGTAGCAGCATCAAACTGGGAGCGACTGAAAAAGAAGTATTGAAGCGATAGCTTCACGGGTGTGTCGCCTTCTGCCCGGCGTATCAACGAGACATTGTTAATGAATGGAGATTGTTTTGTCCGACGTTTCGTTTTGCTTTAACGCCAATTCGAATAGGTATTCCGGAGCAAAGTCAGCTCCATTACTCCAACCAATGGTCCAGGTATCCAAAAGAAAACTTTTGAAAAAGCTTTGCTCTTTTAGCGGTTCAAAAATTTCTCCATCGAGAGAATCTTTCAGATCTACAATTCCTGAAACTCCATTATCGAATTCAAGATAAATTCGGAAATCATCTTTGTATTCTGCTTTAGTAACTGAGATCGGTCTCATGCTGTATCCTTGCTAGTTTAAAGGTTCAATCCTGCTTAAAGGTTTCTTTTGCTCCACTTTTTTCCAATTTTCCATTAACTCCTCTTGGTGAATCTCCAGCCATTCAAACACAAGCTTTAATGCTGTTTTAGGCATTTTTCCATCCACAATGGCTGGAACAGAAACACCACTGAAGTGAAGTGAACGGATATGTTTTCAGTTTTCTTTTAAATCCCCGGACGGGCGGCTTCGTTTTACCCCGTTCCACGTCGGCTGAACTGAAGGGAGTCGAAAGATTTCAAAGAAAACATTTTAGATGTAATTGCCTTTAAATGGCAAACACTTTTTTGCCATTTAAAAATTTCTTCCAATCTTTGCGCCCATTATGAAGTTCGTCAAGGATATAGTGACCACCAATATCATCGGAGTGAGGCTCCGTGATATCACCCCCTCGCAGGCCTAACCGCAGGCCGCAGGTCACATTAATTCCTTTTTCTTTTTTTTAATCCTTGATAAATCATGACATCTCAATACAACGCTATACGCAAGTATTTCCGATATTTTCTTGAAGCTGTAAAAGGTAGCGAGCAGGACTTTACTGAAGGCAATCTTAACAAAGCCATCTTTATGCTTTCCATTCCCATGATACTGGAAATGATCATGGAGTCGCTCTTTGCAGTCGTAGATATCTTTTTTGTAAGCAAAGTCAGCGTAAACGCGGTGGCCACAGTAGGCCTTACTGAGTCGGTGCTGATGATCGTTTACTCCATTGCCGTGGGCTTAAGTATGGCTGCCACGGCTACGGTTGCCCGCCGCATTGGTGAGAAAGATCCGAAGGCAGCATCTGTTGCTGCCGTGCAGGCGATGATACTGGCGACTACCGCGGCAGCCACCATTGGCCTTGCCGGGGCCATATTTGCCGAAGAGCTCCTGCAAATGATGGGCGGGAGTCCCGAGCTGGTGGCAGAAGGCGCAGGCTACACCCGATGGATTTTTGCCGGTAACGTATCGGTAATGCTTATTTTCCTCATCAACGGCGTGTTTCGTGGTGCCGGCGATGCCAGCCTGGCCATGCGTACGCTGTGGATTGCCAACGGCCTGAACCTGGTGCTTGATCCGCTGTTCATCTTTGGCCTCGGCCCCATACCTGCCATGGGTGTGGAGGGGGCGGCTATTGCCACTACTACCGGCAGAACAATCGGCGTGCTGTACCAGCTTTATCACCTTTTTGGCGGATCGGCGCGGGTAAAAATTACCTTGCAGTCGCTGGTGGTGAAGTGGGACATTATGCGGCGCATGATTAAGGTAAGCATCGGCGGTATCGGGCAGTTTCTTATAGAGTCAGCCAGCTGGATCTTCCTGATGCGGGTGATGTCGATGTTTGGCGAGGAGGCATTGGCCGGCTACACCATTTCTTTCCGGGTGCTGGTGTTTACGCTGCTGCCGTCGTGGGGGCTGGCCAATGCGGCAGGTACGCTGGTAGGCCAAAACCTCGGTGCACTAAAGCCCGACCGGGCAGAATTGTCGGTGTGGCGAACAGCACTCATCAACGTGATCTTTCTGGGCATCATCGGCACGATTTTCCTAATCTTTGCCCGGCCGGTGATCATGATCTTCACGCCGGAAGCCGCTGTGGTAGATTTTGGTACGCTGAGCCTGCAGATCATTTGCCTGGGCTATGTGTTCTTTGCTTATGGCATGGTGCTGGTGCAGGCATTTAACGGGGCGGGCGACACAAAAACACCGACGGTGGTTAACATTTTCGTATTCTGGATTTTCCAGATACCGTTTGCGTACTTCCTGGCCGTTACACTCAACTGGGGACCGGCAGGAGTGTTCTGGGCTATTGCCATCGCGCATTCGGTACTGGCGGTGGTAGGAGTGGTGATCTTCAGACAGGGCAGGTGGAAGCTTATAAAAGTGTAGAGGTCTATAAGTCTGTAGGTCTGTAGGTCTTTAAGTCGGTAGGGTCTTTAAGTCGGCAAGTCTGTCTGACCGGTAGATGCAGAAGTTTGCAGTTTGTGCAAAGGAGGGACGGCCCTAAAAGGAGCTTCGGAAAGAGGTAAGCCGGGCGAAGCACGAGACTGAACCCAATAAGAGCCGGCTTTAAACATGATTGACTGTTGCCCAACACTTACCTTTGTGTTGGGCAACATTTGTTTTAGGGTTGAGCAACACCCGGCCCACTGTTGGGCAACATCCAGGGCACTGTTGCGCAACAAGTAATTCGGTATTGGCCTAAACGAAATTCATTATTAGGCGATACGTGGGTTGGTTTCGGGCAGATGTTGTGGTGTGACGGGTTTAATGTTTGTGAAGCTTGGCCTTTTAGAACCTGGCACAAACGCTGAGAACCGAGCTGCAAGTAGACTTCGGCATAACATACACAAGCATAAAATCCTTGAACGGGCAGCCCCACTTTACTTTCATTGCCCGGACTTTTTACTTACTTTTAGCGTTAGTAACGTATAACGTTTGTATGATTTTATCCTTTGGTTCTAAGGAGACTGAAAAAGTTTGGGATGGAGAACGAGTGAAAAAATGGCCTCTGGAAATTCAGACGATGGGAAGAAGAAAGCTAAGAATGCTTAATAACTCCCAAAATATAGCTGACTTGAAAATTCCTCCTTCAAACAGGCTTGAAAAGTTAGGCGGGAACCTAAAAGATTTTTATAGCATCAGAATTAATGATCAATGGCGAGTAATTTTCAGATGGGAAGATGGAAATACTTATGAAGTTGAGATAATCGATTATCACTAAGAAATAAATGAAATGGAAAAACTACCGAATATACATCCGGGTGAAGTTCTCTCAGAAGAGTTTTTAAAGCCAATGGGAATTACCGCGTATAGACTTTCAAAAGACCTTGGAATTCCTCAGACCCGTGTAGGTGAGATATTGAAAAAGAATCGGAGGATAACAGCTGATACCGCCATAAGATTGAGTCAATACTTTGGAACATCTCCCAAATTCTGGCTTGGACTTCAGGACGATTTTGACATTGAGGAAGAATCAATGGCTAAAGCAAAGGAATTCGCGGCGATAGAAAAAATAACGACGGCCTGACAGACGATATAGTACTACCTCTCCCGTCTATGCTGAATGCCGTTCAGCAGTTACTTCAACATGTTGTGCAAATTGCGACGAAGTATTGAGGGTGTTATTGAACATAGCTATTATCACCTCGGCCAGGTTTCATTACTCAAAAAAATGATAAATAGGTGAGGAGTGAGAATATGAATAGGAGAATATGCAAAATACTTCTTTCGCTGATCCTGATGTCGGTCGGATTCACCGTCTACGGTCAGTCCTGGGAAACCACGGACTCGAATGATCTGAGACCGATAATCAAATCAATTGTCGAAGAATTTGACACTGAACCGTTAATTGAAAGCGCCAATATCGGTTTGGCGGGGGAACCCTCTGCTCAGTATAAAGTATTTGAAAAACTGTATAAGCAGGCTACGGAGGAGGAGCTTGTAACACTGACCGGGCATCCCAATCCCGCCGTTAGAGGGTATGCTTTTTGGGGACTAGCCAAAACCGGCTCTGATAAGCTGGAGCCTATCCTCAGAAAACATATCGCCGATACAACAACTGTACTAACCATGTCGGGGTGTTCGGTAGGAATAGAGAAAGTAAACAGTTTTATGCTGGATGTCGTAACGCCGAAACTTATCGACAACTGCCGAAAGCTTCCCAAACGAACGATTAAGATGCTTAGAGAGGAGATGTCAATTGTTAACAACCAACATGTCAGCAAGTAACCTAGAAAGACTTTCAGTCAATTAGAGATGTAGCCAATGCATAAACCCATCCTGATATCCCTGCTTTTCGAACCCCTCTCTACATCCTCAAAGTCCTTTTCTCCGCCGAACTTTTAAATGCCAGTTCAATAATTCTTATCGTGTCTCTCGATTGCTCTGCTGTTACTTCCAACGGAGCATTTCCTAAAATAGCGTCACGCACGTTGGCATAAAAGCCGGGGTAGTTGCCTTTGTCGGTTTCTACCTTGCCTTTAATGTGAACGCCCTTGAAGTCGGTATTGATGGTGCCCCATTCTGCTTCGGCTTCTACTCCCCATTCAGGTACTTCTGCTGGTATCTTACCGGCCTTCAGCGCTGCTTCCTGCGGGTCGAGGCCGTGCTTGATGTAGCTGCCCTGATCGCCGTAGAACATATAATGCGGCCCGGCTTCCCGCACCAGCATGCCACCTTTAAGGGTCACCTTTAGCTTGGGGTAGTGCATAATTACCTCAAAATGATCATCTGCTTTGGCGCCGTCGCGCTGGGTGCCAATAAAAGCGGTGAGCTCGGTGGGCCAGCCAAACAGCACCAGCACCTGGTCGATGAGGTGTGGGCCGAGGTCGAAAAAGATACCGGAGCCAGGCAGGTTTTCTTCGCGCCAGGCATTGGGCCGCATAAAGTTGCGGAACCGGTCGAAGTGCATTTCTACCTCCACCAGCCGGCCCAGCCAGCCTTCCTTCAGTATCTTTTTTACGGTGCTAAAATCGCCATCGAAGCGGCGGTTGTGGTGCACGGTGAGGATGCGGTCTTGTTTTTTGGCAATTTCAATGAGTCTGTCGGCCTCGGCCGAGGTAATGGTAAAAGGCTTTTCCACCACCACGTGCTTGCCTGCTTCAAGTGCCTTTTTTGCCAAGTCGAAATGAGAGGTGTTGGAAGTAGCCACTACAACCAGGTCAATCGATGAGTCGCTGATGAGGTCGTCCGCTTCCTTTACAATTTCGGCCTGCGGAAACCGCTTGTTGGCAATGGTTATATTTTCGGGTCTTGATTCTCTGATTTTGGCGAGGTGGAGGCCCGGCACACTTACTATTACGGGGGCGTGAAAAACCTGACCGGCCATGCCAAAGCCAATGAGGCCAACTTGAAGTGGTTTTGTCATGGGCCTGAAATTAGCAAGAATTATGTTAATGGTTATTAATTATCAGGTATCTGTATAAGTTACCAGTTTCATAACCATTAACCAATAACCGTTTCTAGAGAGTCGAGGCGAACTGCTTCAACGTAACGGTTGGCTTGCCGAGCTCTTGCCAGGTTTTTTCAGCTTCGAAACTCTCCGGGTAGTTGTTTAAAGCCTCCACAATGTGTGCGCCGTAGTTTATTTTGTGGCTGAATTTGCCGAGGAATTTGAGCAAACCCAACGGCGCTTTGGATATCGAAAGCTTTGTACCGCTGTAGTTTTCGATAAACACCTTTGCGGCTTCATCTGCTGTGAAAGGCTCCAATCCCTGCACCACGTACTCCCGGCTTTCACCCTCCGGCGTCACAGCAAATGCATTTGCTACCTGCTTTCCGTAGTCGTCGCCTGCGATAAACCACATCGGACATCTGGATTCCCCCGCCAGCAGTATTCGTTTGCCTTGCCTGTAAATGAACGGAAAGCTTTCCATGAAGGTAGATGGGTAAAAGATCAAATAAGGAATGCCCGATTCTTTGATCATGTTTACTGCCCGGTGCTTGAGGTCAAAGATCCACCAGTGGAAGCCGTTCATGCCCTGGTAGTTCATTACCACGGAAGAGATAAAGCCAATGCGCTTAATACCGGCTGCTTTTGCCGCCTCAAGGATGTTGGTCAGCCCTTCGCGCTCCGATTGCCAGCCGCCGGGGCCGACCGTCTGATCGATGTTTAGGTTGAGGTACAGGAACTCTGCGCCTTGCAGGGCCGCGGTTAAGCTGGCCACCTCGTGTGCATCGGCTTCAGCCACCGATGCCTCGGGGAAAAACGCCCGGGCCTTCGACATGCTTCTGCTCAATACTTTTACCTCGTAACCCGCGTTGATCAGCTGCCGGGTGACGGGCCGGCCCATAATGCCGGTAGCTCCAATGATTGCTATCGAGTGGTTCATAGCCTAAAAAATACTTGTTTTCGGCGTAAACTTATGATTTTACCACCGAAGATTGGATGGAGGCAATCACTTTTTCCAGGTCTTCCAGCGGACGGTAACCGCTGGCTACCAGGTAGTAGCCGCTTTCGGTTTTAAGCACCACCGTGGGGAAGCCCTTAATGCCCGCCGACTGAGACCACTGGAAATCCTGCTGCGTTTGATATTTCATTTCCTCGGAATGAAACCGTGCGAGGAATTCGGCAGGGCTGATGCCAAAGTCGGCTGCCAGTTCTTCGTACACCGCGTCGGTGTTAAAATCTTTCCCGCCTAAAAACTGCTTTTTTTGCATTGCATGTGCGAAAGGAACCACCTGATCGGGCTGAAAGCTCCTGAAAGTAACCAGCGCCCGGCACGGAGGCTCAGAGCCTAGAAGTATGTCGGAGGGGAGGAGTTCGTTCAAATACCCAGCGCCGAATTTCACCCCGGTCATTTCTTCCACCCGTTTGTAGGCACCCGAAATGTAGCTTTGCATGGTATGAAAGGGTGCGATTCTGCTGCCGGTAATCATGCCGCCAGCCACCACTTCAAAATTGAGGTCGTTTTTTCTCTTCTCAAAGAGCTGCAGTATGGTGTTGCCGAAGCCGTAGCACCACCCGCAAAGCGGATCGAAAACGTAGATAAGTGTGTCTTTTGCCATTGGATAAGTGTATAGACATTTAAGCAGTTTCAGGGCATTAAAGTTCGAAAAGTCAGTAAGTCTGTGAGTCAGTAAGTCTGTGAGTCACTTGGTTCGTCTGCACGTTTTCTGACCAGCATGACTTTTGGGGTGGCACCATTTGGACCAACCGACCAACGGACCAACCGACTCACAGACTTTTCAGCAGCTTCACCGCTTTGGCCACACCGGTGGTGGCAGCTTCTTCAAAGAGGTACAGATTATCCGACCTGCGGATGTCTGGAAGTTTCGGATCGATGACAAGCTTTGGAACATGCTCCGGCACATAATGGATTAAGCTGGCCGCCGGGTATACCACCAGCGACGTGCCCACCACCATAAAAACATCGGCCGACATCACCTCTTCGGCAGCCACCTCCATCATCGGTACCAGCTCGCCAAACCATACAATGTGCGGCCGAAGCTGCGAGCCTTTCTCGCATTTGTCGCCAATGTTCAGCTCCCAGCCTTGCATGTCGTACACCAGGTTTTCGTCGAGCGTACTCCGCGACTTAAACAGCTCGCCGTGCAAATGCACCACTTTTGTCGACCCCGCCTGCTCATGGAGGTTGTCCACATTTTGCGTTACAATCACTACGTCAAAGTCCTTTTCCAGCGCTGCCAGTGCCAGATGCCCGGCATTGGGTTTGGCCTCCAGTGCCTGCTTGCGGCGCATGTTGTAAAAGTTGAGCACAAGCTCCCGGTTTCTGCGCCAGCCGTCAATAGACGCCACGTCCATTATATCGAAGCCTTCCCACAAGCCACCGGCATCCCTGAAAGTTTGCAGGCCACTTTCGGCACTTATACCCGCCCCGGTTAGCACCACTATTTTTTTCTTTGCCATCAGTGTCAGTCTGTTTCTGGTTGTTTCAGGTCTTTACCCGTCAGGAAAAATACCATTACATCTTTTTCGCGTTTAAAATAACAGAAAATTGTGCATGAATTCTTATGCGCCTACATTTAGCAGCGATTTCGCCTTGTTCATGACGCACACATCCATTCTTAGAAATTGTTGTCTGGTGCTTTTCATTCTCTTCGCTGGAACAGCGGGAGTGAAGGCGCAATCCGGCAAAACGTCCGTAGGGTTGCAGACAGGCTACAGCCATTGGCTGGTTCGGGATGAGCTGCAGTCGTTCCGGAATTTTTACGGAGGGAGCCTTGTGGTGGGAGGCTCGCTGTTAAAGGAGTCGCCGGCCAGGTATTTCAGCGTCGACCTTTCCTACCAGCATGCCAACCTTATAGCCTGGAATTCGGCACTTACCTGCCGCCTCGATGCAGGGCAGGTGAATGTTTCGTGGCTGAAAAAAATGAACCCTGCTGCGGCTGCCTTCGACCTGCGTATGGGTATGCGGCTGGCAAACCAGCTTTCGGCAAGAACCTACAGCTTTAATTCGCCCGTTGCCGGACAAGCCCCGTTTACCGGCGAGTTTTTCACATCTCCGGCCCTGGCCGTTAGGGCAACCAAGGGCATCAAAGAAAATGCGGCACTTTCGTGGCAGGTTAGTTATAGTCCGCTTGCGTATTTGTTTTCCCGGGGGCATCACCCTATCCGGGCGTTTCAAACCTTCGGCGATATTCCGAGAGGAGTGGTGCTTGTTCCGCATTTTCATGATTTCCAGAGTGTGGTTGCTTTCTCAAGGAACGTGGGCGAGCGTTTCAGCATGTCGGTAAATTATGCCTGGCGATTTGTGCAGTACAACAGAAGCTATCCGCTGCAGGCGGGCAATCATACGCTGGCCCTGCATGCATACTATAAAATTGGGAGATGAAAAGAATAGCGGCACTGGCATTTTCACTTTTGGTTTCGTGCGAAACGGTCTTCATCGGACACGAGCCGGAAAACACCTACATGGACAACTTTGAGGTGTTCTGGTCGGAGTTTGACAGAAACTACTCGTTTTTTGAGATTAAGAAAGTGGATTGGGATTCGGTATATGCACTCTACAAACCCGAGGTGGAGGCGGCCGAGAGCGACGAATGGTTTTTTTACCTGCTATCGGCGATAGCCAATTCACTGAAGGACGGCCATGTGAACCTGATTGGCCCCTACGGCCGTTCGTCGTATGACTTTACCGCCGGGGCGCCGGACAACGGGCCTTACAACGTAAAAAACTATGTGCACAACGTAAAGCGCGTGGGAAACACCATTGAGTATGCCGATATAACGGGGCATAACATCGGCTATGTGCTGATTAAGAGCTTTGGAAATGGACAGGAGGACTACCTGGCCATTGAAGACATTTTGGAAGGCTTTAAAGACAAAGACGGGCTGATAATAGATGTGCGAGGCAATGGAGGAGGCACCACCACCAACAGCCAGCTGGTGGCCAGCCGTTTTGCCGACAAGGAGAGGCTCTACCTGAAGGTGAAGTACAAAGACGGCCCCGGGCATGGCGACTTTACCGAGTGGTACGACCGGCACGTGAAGCCCGAAGGCAGGGTGCGTTACCTCAAACCGGTAGTGGTGCTTACCAACCGGCAAACCTATAGCTCGGCAGAAGATTTTGTGCTGGCCATGCGACTGTTTCCGCATGTGAAGGTAGTAGGCGACACTACGGGCGGTGGCTCCGGCAATCCCATTTTCCGGGAGCTGCCCAATGGCTGGATCTTCCGGCTGTCGAGCTGGGTGGCAGCCGGGCCCGATGCCGTACCTTTTGAGGGAGTGGGCCTTTACCCAACTGTGCCGGTATGGAATCTTCCTGCCGATAGCACAAAAGGGGCCGACAGGATTCTGCTGGAAGCGCTGGAGGAGGTGAGGAGATAG
>CBFGTI010000200.1:0-9999 GCA_965651695.1 uncultured Imperialibacter sp.
TGCGCCGCCTGTGGCGGTAAGATCGAAAGCTGCATCGCTGTAGGTTTTTGCCGGCAGTGCGCTGAAGGTAATGGACTGCGCTGCTTTGTTTACCGTCAACGTCTGCTCTACCGGGGTGGCCGCTTCGTAGTTGTCGCTTCCGGCCTGGTTTGCGGTGATCGTCGTTTCACCTGCGCCCACGATGGTCACCGTGTTGCCCGAAATTGTTGCTACCGCTGTGTTGCTACTGGTGTAGGTTACTGCGTTGCCGCTTGCTCCGCCTGTGGCGGTAAGATCGAAAGCTGCATCGCTGTAGGTTTTTGCCGGCGGTGCGCTGAAGGTAATGGACTGCGCTGCTTTGTTTACCGTCAACGTCTGCTCTACCGGGGTGGCCGCCTCGTAGTTATCATTTCCGACCTGGCTGGCGGTGATCGTCGTTTCACCTGCGCCCACGATGGTCACCGTGTTGTCCGAAATTGTTGCTACCGCTGTGTTGCTACTGGTGTAGGTTACTGCGTTGCCTGATGCGCCGCCTGTGGCGGTAAGATCGAAAGTCGGATCGTCGTAGGCTTTTTCCGGCAATGCACTGAAGGTGATGGACTGCGTTGCTTTGTTAACTGTCAGTGTTTGCTCCACCGGGGTGGCGGCATTGTAATTGTCATTTCCAGCCTGACTGGCTGTGATTGTTGTTTCGCCTGCGCCCACGATGGTCACCGTGTTGCCAGAAACGGTCGCAACGGTCTCGTCGGAACTGGCAAATAGCACGGCGTTGCCGCTTTCGCCTCCGGTAGCTGTCAGATCAAAGTCTGCATCTCCATAAGTTTTACCTGTCAGGGCATCAAATGTGATCGTTTGGCTGGCTTTTTTTACTACAAGCACCTGTTCCACGTCTGGAGCCGGATTGTAGTCACTATCGCCGGATTGAGAGGCTGTAATGATGGTGGAACCAGCTCCAACTATGCTAACCGTCTCGTCCAGTATGGTTGCCACCGTTTCATCGGAACTGACATAAGTCACGATTCGACCGTCGGAGAACACTGTGCCCCCCAGTTCGAAATCTTCATCACCGAAGGTCTTTTCGGGTATTTCCCCGAAGGTGATGGTTTGATTGGCCTTGTTGATGACGAGTACCTGCCCAACACTTTCGGCTGCCAGGTAACTGTTGTTACCCGGTTGAGAGGCTGTGATGGTTGCGGTACCTGCACCCTTTAGGAGAACAGCGCTACCGGAGATTTCTGCGATATATTCATTGGAACTGAAGTAAGTGATGTTAAGTCCGGAAGTGGCAGTGCCAGCAAGTTCAAAATAGCCTTCCTCTTCGAAGGTTTTTTCATCCAAACTTCCAAAGTTGATGAGTTGAGTAGCTTTATTAACCACAAGAATCTGTTCTACCTCATCTGCGGGAGTGTAATCATCGTCTCCTGTTTGGGAAGCAGTAATAGCAACTGTACCACCCCCAACAATGGTCGCGGTGCTGCCAGAAATGGTAACCACATTTTCATTGGCGCTGGTATAGGTCACGTCGAGTCCGGAGCTGGCAGTAGCTGTGAGTTCGAACACCTCATCGCCGAATGTTTTTGCGGGCAGTTCGCCAAAAGTGATCGTTTGGCCGTCTCCAAAATTTATCCCTTGCATACTGCTTGCCGGGCCGGTGGCATTGAGTACATGTGAAGCGGTAGAACTACTGAATGCTGCGTCAGTAAATTCAAGGAGGATATCGGACACATCCGCAGTGGTTGTATGCGCTGTGGCTTGACCGGTAAAGACAAGTTCTGCCGTTCCGCTGAAAGTTAATTGGTTCGACATCGCCTTGCCAGATTGTCCTATTGCTACCAGACGGCCTCCGCCTCCTGCAACGGCCCACCATGATGTATAGCCCTCCACAGTATTAAGTGTCCAGTTGATGCCGTCGGGGGAAGTCATAACAGGACTGGAAGCAGAAGAAGCTGAAACGCTTATAAATTGGCCATACGCATAGGTAACTGCCGCCCAGGAAAAGGGCAGCAGTGTTTGACGCGCCGTCCATGTGATACCATCGGGAGACGTCATCATACGGTTAGAGCCGGAAAGCGCAACGGCCACAAACAGCCCATTGCCGTAAGCAACAGAATACCAGGCATTCGCTTCTGCAGCTGAACGTGCAGTCCAGTTAATACCATCCGGGGAAGTCATTACACGATTAGTCCCGGTCCGGGATACCGCTACAAACATGCCATTGCCGTAGGTCACCGATACCCAGTCATTTGCCTCGGCATCCTGCCTTGCCGTCCAGGTGATGCCGTCAGGAGACGTCATCACCCTATTAACACCTGAATAAGCAACGGCTACAAATTGTCCATCGCCAAAAGTCACCGACCGCCAGCCAGTGAATTGGGGGACAGGCCTGCTGGTCCACGTAATGCCGTCAGGCGAAGTCATCACCCGATTAGTACCGGAAGCGGCAACGGCTACAAACAGTCCGTCGCCGTAAGTCACCGAATACCAGGCATTAGCTTCGGGGGCAGTCCTGTAGGTCCACGTTTCTCCATCCGGAGATGTAACCACCTCACCGCCGGATGATACTGAAACAAACAGTCCATTGCCATAGGCGACCGACTCCCACTGGTTGCCGGATAAAGCGTTAACCGACCAACTACCCAATTCCGAAACATTTCCCGTAATACTGATCTCAGGTGTTAGGCCGGCTGGTACGTTGGCTACCGTTACCTCTGTCTCAGGGTCTAAAAGCCCGTCTTCATCATCATCCTGAAAAGTGTCGCCTGTAAGGGTAATGGTAATGGATCCCGTCACAGACCCATTATTGGAGGCTGTTTCGGTAAAGCCATCGCCAGAATAGGCGATAGACGGGTTGTTAGCAAAGCTGATTCCCAGTCCGCTGCTTGCAGGACCGGTGGCCCCAATCACATCCTCCGCTAAAAGGGTTGAGAATGAAGCATCCGTAAACTCAAATGTAATGTCGCCAATCTCATCGGCTGTTTGGTGGCTAGCTGCCTTGCCTGAGAGCGTGAGTTGAGCCTCACCCTTCCCAATAGAAGAACTTAACATGACCTGCTTGGTGAAATCCGCCCCCACGGCCACAAAACGGTCATTCCCATAGGCAATGGCGCTCCAGGAATCGTAGGCTACTGCCCAGGAAGTCCAGTTTATACCGTCGGGAGACGTCATAACGGGTTTGGTACCGTCCCCTGCGATGGCCACAAAAAGGTCGTTTCCATAGTCAACACCTTGCCAGCTATTGGCTTCTGCGGCAACCTGTGCTGTCCATGCTATACCGTCTGCAGACGTCATCACCCGATTCGTGCCGCTGAACGAAACAGCTACAAATTTTCCATCCCCGTAAGTCACTGATACCCATGTATTAGCCTCAGCAGCTGTCTGGCTTGTCCAGGTGATGCCGTCGGGAGAGGTCATTACCCTGTTGGTCCCATCTGAAGCCACTGCAACAAATAGATTGTCTCCGAAGGTAACCGACTGCCAGCTATTGGCTTCTGCGGCTGGCCGGGCAGTCCAGGTGATGCCGTCGGGAGAGGTCATTACCCTGTTGGTACCATTGACAGCTACTGCAACAAAAAGCCCGTTTCCATAGGTAACCGACTGCCAGCCATTGGCTTCTGCGGCCGTACGTCCGGCCCAGGTAATACCATCATCACTGGTCATTACCTGGTTGGCACCATCTGCAGCAACGGCCACAAAGAGGCCATTGCCATACGTAACATCCTGCCAGAAATTATCTTCCAGTCCGGTGCGGTTTGTCCAGTTATTTCCATCGGGAGAAGTCATGACCGGCACATTACTAAAATAGGAGACCGCCACAAACTGACCGTCTCCATAAGCTACAGATCGCCATTCCTGCCCGGTTTCCGCCCCCATTTCCCATACAGAACCTCCAGGTGTATTTGTAATGCTTATGACGGGTGTGACCCCTGGTGGGATGTTATTCACTGTGACCTCAGTGCCAACGTCCAGCAGGCCGTCGGCATCATCATCCTGAAAGGTGTCCCCTGCCAGTGTGATGGTGATGGAGCCTTCCAAGGCGCCATCGTTGGCTGAAGATTCGGTGAAGCCACCACCGGAGTAGGTGATGATTGGGTTAATCGTGAAATCAATACCGAGCCCGCTGCCCGCGGCTTCCGGGGCGATTCCGCCTGTGAACGCGGTCTCGTCAAAATCAAAGACGATGTCCGCTACATCATCCGAGTTTTGATGACTGGCAGCATTCCCAGTGAGGGTAAGAACAGCTTCTGTATTACTGTTCAGGGTTAAAACCGGTGTGAGTCCGGCCGGTACGGCGGTGATGGCAACTTGTGTCCCGATGTCCAGTAAATTATTTGCATCCGTATCCGTAAAGGTATCCCCACTAAGAACGATGGTGATAGAGCCTTCCACTGAGCCGTCGTTGGCGGCAGCTTCCATAAAACCGGGGCCCGAATAAGAAAGTGAAGCTGCGCCGGTGCCGGTAAGGTTGAGCACAAAGCCATTATCGCATCCGGCCACTGTACCGATACTAACCGTTGCGGTTTTAACCCCCAGGCTGGTGGGATTGAAAAAGACAGAGAAAGTAGTGGAAGCTCCTGCTGCCAGCGTCCCGGAGGTTCCCGTTAAATCGATAGCGAATTGGCCTGGACTAGCCCCACCAAGTGAAATAGCGGGTTCGTTGGGGAGATTGATGGTACTGCTGCTTTCATTTTTCAAAGTAAAAATGATGCTTTCCGAACCTTCATTGCTACCAACAGTCCCAAAATTGAAAGTTGCGCCTGCCGGATGGTTCTCACCATCCACTGATAAGGAAATGGGAAACAGCGCCTGCCAGGTAAACGACGCAGTGGGCTGTACAAGTGTTGCGCCAACGCCTCCGTCAACCAGGTTCGTGGCCGTAACGGCTTCCTCCATATCATTCATGGGCCAGTAACCTACAAGGCCAGTCTCGTCGCCAACTAGTATACCATGCATTTGGCTTACAATTTCAGCTTCCGTTTTGGCGAAATCCCAAAAACGGAATTCTGCCATGGAGCCATTGCCAAAGTTTGCCGACTCCGGATTTTTGCCGAAATAGAGTTCGTTTCCTGGGTCCATTAAGTAGGCAACACTGGAACTGGCTATTTCGCTTCCGTCCAGGAACACCCGGATTGTAGTAGTACCCGAAACGTGCTCCCAGGTAGCAGCCACATGGTGCCAGGTTCCATCGGTCAGACTCTGAGTAGCAACATTGTAAGCCGCAGTACCTTCTCCTGCGGCATTTTTACCATACCTGAAGTGGAGCCCCACCGCCGGGTGCAGAGATATGTAAAGTGAATTACTTGAAGAATAGCCGATACCGTTGGAGAAAATGATCTGGTCTCCGTGGGCTGACCAGTCGTCGCGGCGTATCCAGCCTTCAAAAGTTCCGGCCGTTCCGCTGAGCGGAGAAGAGGCCACCGTGAGATATTGATCCGTGGAATTGAAATGGAGGTAGGTCCGGCTGCAGGATTCCGCTGCCATCGGAAGAGTTTGGCCAAAAGCGGCGATACCACATAGTGTGAATCCTGCAGTTAGCACAATTCCCTTTAGCTTTGAAATGATGGTACGCACCTTATTGTGCGTGAGCACCCGCATATTGGTGTAATTTTTAATCATACTTAGGTAATTTTCGTGCTGAGACGGTATCCGGGAGTAATGATTTGACGAGTTTCTCACTCAACCCTGGTCAGCTTGAACGTGAAAGTTTTCCCCGCAAAACCTTCGGGAAAGGTATCGGGCGCCGTGCCTTCGGTGGTAATGGTATTGCCGTCGAGGCTCAGCGTTAGCTCCACATCTACATATTCACCGTGCAGCACCGTTATCTCGCCATCCTCCGACTCGTTGTAAGCGAAAACAAATCGCTCGGCAGTCCAGTCGAGCGAACCGCTAGATGAAATGTTAACAAGAGGCGGCATGTCTTCGGTAAAAAATCCCTGCTCAATGGCTGCGAGCAGATATATGTCGTCCGCTGAAAACTCTATCCACGAAACATCCGTTCCGTCAATTTCGAGCACACTGCCCGACTCGGTTTCCCAGCGCCCATCGAGCGAAAAATTATCGGGATCAGGCAGTTCAGAATCACAGGCAATTGCCAGGAAAAAGGCGCACATGGCTGGTAGTTTTTTAATCAGTTTCATCTTGATTTCGGTTTTGATTAGAAACCGAATATCAAATATGAATGCGGTGAAGATTTTTGAACCTTCATGAAGCATCAAAAAATGTTCATCAACAGCCGACGCGGCGACACGAATGTTTATACAGGCAACATCGAGGGTACTGTTTTATGCTTCTTTAAGCTCAGGGCGCAATAGAATAGTATACAAAAGTGTCAAATTTGCTGGTTTTAGGGTGAATGCCTGCATACGGCAAATGGCTGTACAAAGGTCCCATAGTCTACTGCGTAGTGTCCTCAAACCTTGGCCCTGGCAGCAGCTTTTGCTGTGTTAACATTTGCCGCACCCAGCACAAACGAAAAAACAGATCCCTTAGAATTGCTTCTGATTGACAACTGGCTGCCATGCAGTTGCACAAACTCACGGCAGAGCACAAGGCCAAGGCCGGTTCCGGTTTCTCCGTCAGTTCCCGGCGTGCTGGTGAGCTGCTCCTTGCCGTTTACCTTTTTTATCTGCTCAGGTGGCATACCAATGCCTGTATCTTCTACCGAAAAATTTACGCCTTCTTTCCCCTTTTCTGCTTTTAAAAGCACCACACCACCGGCAGGTGTAAATTTGAGTGCGTTGCTAATCAGGTTCCGCAGCACGGTACTCAGCATATTGTAATCTGCCAAAACCCAGGTATCGTCATCCACCTCTATGCGCACCTCTATTTCTTTGGCTTTTGCAATGTCGAAAAAAGCGGTTCTGCAGTCTTCCACAATTCGCTGAAGATGCACACTTTCTGGCCGGTAGTTCAACGCTCCCGTTTGCGACAGGGCCCACTTGAGTAAATTGTCGAGCAAATGATTCACTTTAACAGCCGAGCCGTCAATTTGGCCAATCAGCTCCTCCACTTTTGCTGTTCTGCCTTTTTTCAAATTAAAGTGGAGCAGTTTTCCGATGCCCGCAAGAGACGTCACAGGTCCCCGGAGATCATGTGCTATCAGCGCAAAAAACTTATCCTTGGTTTTATTAGAAAGCATCAAGGCATCCTGCGAAGCATTGAGCCGCCGGTTGATATCGGTGATCAGCGCATTTCGATGGTCAACCTCCGCTTTTGCTTTTTTCAGGTGCGTGTATCCAAACACCAATGCCCCGCTAAGGAGCAGAAAAAGCAAAGCCGACCCACCAAACAGCATGTTCTGCAATCGCTGCCTTTCTATTTCTGCTGTATCCTCCTGCTTTTCCTTTTGCAATTTCAGAATATGCCGTTCCTTTTTTTCGGTTTCGTAAAGTGCCTGCATTTCGGCCATCTGCATGGTTTTTTCCACAGAAAACAGGCTATCCTTTAGAGCCACATAGGATTTATAGTAATCGAACCCCGTTTTATATTCACCTTGTCTTTCATACAGGTCTGACAGCATCAGCAGTGCACTCGACACTACATAGCGATCTTTATTCTGCGTAGCAAGCCTGAGGCCCTGAGTTAAGTATTCCTCTGCCTCCGAGAAGTTTCCCAGGTACGTATTCGCCTCTCCTATGTTGATCAAATCAATCGGGAGGCTGTCGGAAAAATCATTATCCAGATCGATCTGTTTTGATTTATTGTAATATTCAATCGCCTGGTGGTAATCGCCTCTATAAAAGTAAACAGCTCCCAAATTGTTGTACGAAGTGGACATTGTTCGGGCGCTTGGATTGGGCTGTCTTTCATTCAGCTCCAACACCTTAACGAAATATTGGCTGGCTGAGTCAAACTCACCGAGAGAGATGTAGGCTGTCGCAATATGTCCGTACAAACAAGCAGAGTCAGCAGCAGCCATTGACAGTCCTTCAATTGAATTGCTTATTGCTTGCTGGAGTTCACCACTGACAATGTAGACCGACCCGAGATCACAGTACACAGAGGCGATCGTGCCCTCGTCGCCCGCACTTGCGGCCAGCGTATGTGCATTGAAAAAATGATACAAAGCGCTATCGGTTTGATTCCGCAAATGGTAGTATTTGCCGATGGCTATTTCGGCCCACGCCATGTTTGCGATATCATTTTTGTGCTCCGCAACTGAAAATATTTTTCTTGCCCATTCCAGTCCGCTCATTTGGCCGGGAAGTTCCGAGAGTTCTACTGACAATTCGTACGCCGTTTCAAACCAAAGGGAATCGGAAGCGGATGTTTCGAGAATAGCCTTTAAACTATCTGCTTTGGGGGTTTGCGCATGAGCACTCAAAAGCGACAAGTAGCCACCTATTCCGAAGACGATAATGCGTATTATTAATTTCACAAGCATGCGCTCATTGTAATGTCTTTAATCGCTTAAACAATGCCCCCTTGAATGCCTTTCCCAGCGGCACTGTCGTTCCTCCAATTGAAATAGTATATTCAGCATCGTTGATGGAGTCAATTCTGCTCAGATTAACGATGCAGGTACGATGAGTCCGAAAGAAAAGGACAGTTCCGAGTTTCTCTTCCAGGTTATTCAGAGATGTTCGCAGATGGTATCGCCGGTCGGCCGTAACAATGTCACAATACCTGTCTTCAGCTACCTCAATCCACAGTATGTCGGCAACAGAAAGCTTCACCAACTTGTCGCCGGCCTTCACAAAAAAAGCGTCTTGGATCAGTACGTCGTTTGTCCACCCCTGCGCTTCCGGCAACTGCTGGCTCTTGTTTTTGGCTTGGCTGTATTTGTGAAACGCGAGCTCAATCGCAGCCTGCAACGAACCTTTTTCCACCGGCTTTACCAGGTAGGCATAGGGATCGGTGGCCAGCGCTCGATTTATTGTGTCCTTATCTTCAAACGAAGTAGTAAATATCACCGGTGTTTCTTTTACCAGGTTCAGCTTCCTTGCTATTTCAATACCATCAACCGAGTCTTTCAAATGGATATCGAGCAATGCCAGGTCGGGCATAGTTGCTTTAAAAACCCTGAGTATTTCTGCCTCTTCAGTAAAGGGACCAATCATTTCGTACCCCATTTCATCCAGAAGCATTTCTATTCTGGCGGCATGCAGCTGGTTGTCTTCAGCCACCAAAATTTTCAATACATTCATAAGAGACTATTAAAAATTACAGTTTCTGCCTTTCCATGGGCGAGAAAAAATGGAAGTGCAGATTAACAAAAAATTCTGACTATAAGCAATTAAAAGGCTGAAGCTCATGACCCTCAGCCATACATCCCTCAGCTGGCTAATGCCGCATGAAGATTGTACTACAGCACCTTGAGCGACTTCACAAACTCCGGGCGGTAGGTGCGGCTTAGCGGAAGCTGCACCTTGCCAAGCATCACGCAGCCCTCCTGTATGGAGGTCACTTTGCCGAGGTTTACGATATACGACCTGTGAATTCGGATAAAGTCGGGTGAATTCACTTTTTCCTCCAAACTCTTCATCGGGTAGCTTAGCAGGTATTTGGCTTCGGCCGTGTGTACGTACGAATAATTGTCCTCTGCCTCCAGGTACAAAATGTCGTCGTAAGCCAGGGCCTTCAGCTCCCCGTTGTGTTTTACAAAAAGTTTCTCCTGCATTACTGCAGGTGCTTTCTCCACAGCCTGGTTTTTCGCCTTGAACATCGCCAGCTCAATATTTACCACCAGGTTCCTTTCCTCAAACGGCTTCACAATAAAAGCCTCGGGGTTCAGCGGCCTCACCCTGTCGAGCGTTTGCGCGTCGAAGTAGGAGGTAAGGAAAATGATGGGCGCGCCACATGCGGCACGTATGCGGCCAGCAAGCTCAACACCGTCCGTTTCTCCTTCAATGGCAATATCGAGCAGGCAGAGGTCGAAAGCATGTTTGCCGACGAGCTTTTCTGCGTCCTCCGCATTGTCGGCCACCTCGCAGGCATGTCCCTGCCTTTGCACAATCATTCGCAGATCTGCGGCAATAA
Organism: uncultured Imperialibacter sp.; assembly: GCA_965651695.1. GTDB lineage: Bacteria > Bacteroidota > Bacteroidia > Cytophagales > Cyclobacteriaceae > Imperialibacter. Next base: position 9,955 of record CBFGTI010000200.1, read on the forward strand.
TGGGATCGTCCTCCACAATCAAAATCTTGCTCATGCCAGCATCAT